>JAZNJS010000086.1:0-9767 GCA_045578185.1 Clostridia bacterium | reverse complement strand
GGCCTCCGACTTGAAAGCTTGTCCAGTTCCTCCTGATAATTTCTCAGCATTTTTGCTTCATAAGAGCCTGATTCATATAAGCCGAGAAACTCACTCACCCAATCTTTAAGGTTTTGAATGAGTTCCTTAATCTTGTCAGTTAAAGTCTTCTGCTCGTCTTTAGAAAGCGAGTTGAATATCTCTTTTCCAACCTTGCTCCTTGAAAGCATATCCTCACAAGCTCTTGCGATAATCTCGCTTCTTGCAACTTCAATTCGCTTAGGGTCATCAAGAGCCTCTTTAAGTACATCTGCCGGTATTAATTTTCGTGCATCTGCACGGGAAATTGTCTTGCCCGGATTCCTCTTAATTTAATCGCAAGGCAATTTTGTCAAGGTTAGACCGCATAAGCTCAACCTTCATTTGAATCAATTTTTCATCCCGATATTTAGCTGCATCTTTCAATGAAGAAATAGATTCCCGAAATATCATAATCTCTTTTTTCGATTCATCTCCAGCCATTTCAGAAAGCTCTTTAAGTATTTGTTCTGTCAAACAAATCGCCTCCGGAAAACGTACATCGTCTGATGCTTCAATTTCAAGTAAGTTAAGACAATACTCCATTTTTAAAATGTTCGCATCCTTTTTTTCGCCATAACCATCAGTTATTTCTCCCAAAATATATACACCGTCATTTATAGCTCTTAGTGCCTCTTTTTTGTTTTCAACGTTAAGCATATGACACAGTCTGTTAACTGTTTTGTCAAGCTGCACGATGCGCTCTTGTTCTTTTTCATTTTTTTCAGGATTAACCCGAATACTTTCCATAAGCATCAGGCTTCTTTTCAGATAATAATACACCTTGGCAAGGTATTTATCCTGTTCTGAATAATCTCCCGATTGAAAAGAAAAGCCTACTGAAGTGTATATTGCCTCCTCAGTCTCTAAAGCAGGAATGCTCTCTCCATTTTTGAATATAATTCCATAAAGAGATGAAAACTCTTTCTTAAGTTCCTCTACCTCGTGCAAAAATTCCGAATTACTATCCTTGTCATTCGCAGCACACGAGCATAGTAAGAGCACAGCTATCATCAAAATAAAAACAATTTTTTTCATCCGTTACACCTCATTAATGAGTTTAACCGAATGACTGTAAAAAATGTAAACTGTTTGTATTTATATAAAAAAGCTGGTATTTTTCATCATAATATGATAAAATAAAATCATAATCTAAACATACGCTTTTATAAAGGAGTGATTAGTTATGTTAGAAGCTGTTTTTAGCGGTGCGGCAGCGCTTGTCTGGCTCATTTTAGCCATTATCTTTTTAGTTGCAGAAGCGCTTACTGTCACCCTTATTTCAGTGTGGTTTGCCATTGGTGCAATACTCGCTATGATTGCAGCAATATTCGGTGGTGCTCTGTGGCTTCAGATTTTAATTTTTATCGCTGCATCAGGTGTCTTAGTGCTGGCAACCAAACCTCTTTCCGAAAAGCTTATTAACAAGCGCACCATAACAACCAACGCTGACAGAGTTATTGGAAAGCCGGCAATCGTAACCGTTACGATAAGTAACCAGGCTTTTCAAGGTCAGGTGCGAGTACTAGACCAGCTTTGGACAGCGCGTTCTTTAGATGACGCTCCAATCGCTGAGGGAAGCGTTGTAGAAGTAGTAGAAATTCAAGGTGTAAAACTTATTGTAAAGCCATTGACCGATAACGACAAGGAGGAATAATTATGTTGTACTTTTTTCTTGCAATCGTAGTAGTTTTAATTATTATTTTGGTGGGTAATATCAAAATCGTTCCGCAGGCAAGTGCCTTCGTTATGGAGCGTCTCGGCGCTTATAACCAGACTTGGGGCGTTGGATTGCATTTTAAAATTCCATTTATTGAAAGAGTTGCTAAAATTGTGTCTTTAAAGGAACAAGTAGTTGATTTTAAACCACAGCCGGTTATAACTAAAGATAATGTTACTATGCAGATTGATACCGTTGTCTTTTTCCAGATAACCGATCCCAAACTTTTTACCTATGGCGTTGACCATCCTTTGTCCGCCATTGAAAATCTCACTGCTACCACTCTGCGTAACATTATCGGTGAGCTTGAGCTCGACCAGACACTCACATCCCGTGATTTAATCAACACAAAAATGCGTTCAATCTTAGATGAAGCAACTGACCCATGGGGAATCAAGGTAAATCGTGTTGAGCTTAAGAACATCTTACCACCTCGTGAAATTCAGGATTCAATGGAAAGACAGATGAAAGCCGAGCGCGAACGCAGAGAATCCATTTTGCGCGCAGAAGGTGAAAAGCGCTCAGCTATCTTGGTTGCAGAGGGTGAAAAAGAATCCGAGATTTTGCGTGCTGAAGCACAACGTGTTGCACACATCAAAGAGGCCGAAGGTGAAGCCCAGGCTATTTTGGAAGTACAAAAAGCTGTTGCTGAGGGTATCAGGATGATTAACGAGGCAAATCCGTCCCATGCGGTTATCGCTCTTAAGAGTCTCGAAGCATTTGCTCAGGCAGCCGACGGAAAGGCAACAAAAATTATTATTCCTTCTGAAATTCAGGGTTTAGCAGGTCTTGCAACCTCATTAAAGGAAATGATTGTAACTAACGAAGAATAAATAAAAAAAGGTGTGGCAGATGCCACACCTTTTTTATTTAAAAACTGCTTTAGCAATTTCTGCTGCAATCTTTGCATCTTTTGCATAAAAGTCAGCGCCGATTTTCTGTGCATACTCTTCTGTCAACACTGCCCCGCCAACCATTATTTTTGTATCAGGTGACTTTTCCCTGACAAGTTTTATCGTCTCTTCCATACTCTTTACAGTAGTCGTCATAAGCGCACTCAGTCCAAGCATCTTAACTCTGTCTGCCGCTACCGTTTCCGCTATAACTTCAGCAGGAACATCACGACCAAGGTCAATTATTTTGTAACCGTAATTTTCTAAAATTACTTTAACAATATTCTTGCCTATATCGTGTATGTCTCCTTTAACAGTCGCAAGCACGATACTGCCTTTACTTATTTTAGTCTCATTTCCCGACAAGCTCTTCTTTAAAACTTCAAATGCAACTTTAACTGTTTCTGCCGCACGAATAAGCTGAGGTAAGAATATAATTCCTTTTTCATACCTTTCGCCGACCGTGTCAAGAGCGGGTATAAGATAATTATTTACTATATCAAGCGGCGCTTCGGTCTCAAGTTTTTTGTTTGTTGCCTCTGCAGCTTCATCACCAAGACCTTTTATTATAATATCAACCAAACTTCCCTCGTCTTTTACGACCTTATCTTCTTTCTCAGGCGCTTTAGCAACTTCGCCGGCCCCAGTCCCTGCATACTTTTCAATATATTTCTCTGCATTTACATCATCATTTGCCAGAACTCTATGCGCATACATGACTTTCATCATACCATCACTGTTAGGGTTGATTATCGGCAAATCAAGTCCGTTTGCTAAGGCCTGCGATAAAAATATTTCGTTTATGATATCACGTCTGGGCAAACCAAACGATATGTTGGACACTCCTAAAACTGTTTTTAGGCCGAGTTTTTCTTTTACCATTCGCACCGCTTTAAGAGTATCACACGCATCTTCTTGTTGCGCTGAAACAGTAAGTGTAAGACAGTCAATAATTACGTTTTCGCGTGCTATGCCGTATTTTAATGCCTCATTTAAAATCTTTTCCGCTATTTTAAAGCGGTCTTCTGCTTTTTTAGGAATACCGTTTTCGTCCAAGGTAAGACCAATTATGCACGCACCGTATTTAGCAATCAAAGGCAAAATACTGTCTAATGATTTTTGTTCGCCGTTTACCGAATTGACTATCGCCTTACCATTATAAAACCTGAGTCCAGCCTCTATCGCCTCCGGATTCGACGAGTCAATTTGAAGCGGTAAATCAGTTATCGTCTGCAGTTCGCTTACAATTTTCCTCATCATCACAGGCTCATCTATTTCAGGTAGGCCAACGTTGACATCAAGAATCTCTGCTCCTGCTTCTGCCTGCTCTATACCCTGCTTTAAAATATAGTCAATATCGTTATTATATAGCGCTTCTTTAAAGCGCTTTTTACCTGTAGGATTAATTCGCTCGCCTATAACTTTAGGACTGTCAATATATACAGCTTTTGAAGCTGAACATACGCATATGCGCTTAACTGTCTTAACTTTTTTAACACTCTTTCCACCAAGGCAAGTGGTTAGTTCTTTTATATGCGCAGGCGATGTTCCGCAACAACCGCCGAATACCGAAACACCCTCTTCATAAAACTCTGTCATAATTTCACCAAATTCAAATGGCGTAACATCAAAAACTGTCTTGCCGTTTTCGACTCGGGGCAACCCGGCGTTTGGCTGAACTAAAATCGGTTTATTGGTACATTTTGAAAGTCTTTTGATAAGAGGAAGTATCTCCTTGGGTCCGAGTGAACAGTTAATACCTATCACATCTGCAAGACTTTCGAGTGACATTGCCATTGACTCAACACTTGTTCCAACAAAAGTACGTCCGCTTTCCTCATAGCTCATCGAGCAAAATACCGGCAGATTTGTATTTTCTTTAGCTGCTAAAAGAGCTGCTCTTATTTCAGCTAAATCGGTCATTGTTTCAACCAAAATTAGATCTGCGCCGTATTCTTCTCCTAAAGTTACCTGCTCGGCAAAAATATCATAAGCGTCCTCAAATGACAAGGTGCCCATAGGCGCAATAAGCTCGCCAATCGGCCCAACATCAAGTGCAACGTAACCATCGTCGCCGGCAGCTTTTCTTGCAACTTCGATTGCCGCAGGAATTATTTCTCCCACGCCAAAACCGCAAGCTTTCAGTTTTAATCTGTTTGCGCCAAAAGTGTTTGTTGTTATGATATCTGCACCGGCTTCTTTATATTCTTTATGAATACCGTACACCGCATCAGGATTTTTTATATTAAATACTTCCGGGACTTCACCTAATTTAAGGCCCCTTGCCTGAAGCTGTGTTCCAAGTGCACCATCAAAAAACAGCACTTTTTTTCCGAGTATATCTAAAATTTTATCTTTCATTTCTTGAAAAAGCACACCTTTCTTTGTTCCTGCATTTATCACATTTATTGTTGCACGATGTATAAGTGTCTATAGCCCCTAAAACCGCCGTAACAGATTTTACAGGAACTAATAAATTACTCTCAGTAGTGCACAGACCTATCTTTTTTCCCGCATCTAAAATAGTGATTATATCTTTTTGCTGAGAAATAGGAAAATCTTCGTATCCGGGACTAAAGCGATAATTGCACCGTCCGTATTTTTCATTAATTTCTTTTTCCGTTTCGTCGCATACTGCTTCAATATACGCCGTCGCACACGCATCAGCAATAAGAGCATCGCTGACGGATTTAATCTGTGTTCTTCTTAATATGCGGTCAACTTCAATGCCAAGCGTTGCTGCCATTATTATACAAGTTTTTGCACCCTCTAAATGTTTTCTTATCGCATTGCCTGAAAGTACAACCTCAGTTCCTTTTACCTCTACACCGATATCAGCAAAAGCTATTTCGAACTGCTTATAGATTGTTTTAGGCTCAGCAGACGATACTATTTCATCTTTTATTCTGCGAATGACACCAAGCTGCATTTCATCTATTTTATACTCCGAGGGATAACCCATATATCGCAAAATTTCTTCTTCACAAATCTCAATCATTTAATCAGACCCCCGATTGATAAAGTTATTTTACGGGCAACGTAAGGGTTATTCATTGTATAGATATGTATTCCGTCTATAGAGTTTGCCACAAGGTCCATTATCTGATTTGTTGCATAAATTATTCCCGCATCACGCATAGCTACAGGGTCATCGCCGTATTTTTCAATCATTTTCCGGCACTCTTTCGGGATATTTGCGCCACACATATTAACCATCTTTTCAATCTGAGCCGCACTTGTAATCGGCATAATTCCCGCAGTTACGGGAACATTTATCCCTTTCTGGCGGATTTTATCCATAAAATTATAAAAATTACCGTTATCAAAGAAAAGCTGAGTAACAAGATGACCCACACCCAAATCTGTTTTTTCTTTAAGATGTGCAATATCTTCATCTAACGATTTTGATTCAATATGCTTCTCCGGATAGCACGCAGCAGCTATATTAAAATCACCGTACTCTTTTATATAACGTATTAAGTCAGATGCATATTTAAAATCATCCATAAACTTGCTGTCAGGTGCCACATCGCCACGCAGTGCAAGTATATTTTTTACATTTAGAGCTGTTAAATTATCTAAAACATCATTGACCTCTTCCTTACTTGAATTAACACAGGTAAGGTGGGCAAGAGGTTCAATTTTAAGTTTGTTTTTAATCATCTGTGAAAGCTCGGCAGTTTTAGAGCCGCGCGCTCCACCACCCGCACCGTAGGTCACGCTGATATAATCAGGTGAAAGGTCGCCAAGCGCCTCTAAAGTATCATATACAGTATCAATTGAGCTTTCCTTTTTGGGTGGAAATATTTCAAAAGAATATACCGTTTCCTTTTTTTCAAACAATTTACTTATATTCATAAATATCCCTCTTTTCTCTTATAAAATTATACCTCAATACATAGTAAAAGTCAACTTAGCAAATAGGTAAGCATAGTGGGTTTTAATAAACATTTTATCAAAAATCGTCATAAAGAATACAAGCACCAAATATACATATATTGAAAATGCGGAAACTAATAAAAGGAGGCACGCACATTGGAAGGATACAATATATATCAAGACATTGCTGAAAGAACGCAGGGCGATATTTATGTCGGCGTAGTCGGTCCGGTAAGAACTGGTAAATCAACTTTTATCAAAAAGTTTATGGACCATCTAGTGATACCGAACATTGATAACGCCTACGCAAAAGAACGCACACAGGACGAGTTGCCCCAAAGTGCCGGCGGAAAAACAATAATGACCACAGAACCGAAATTCATACCTAACGAGGCGGTCGAGATTTCTTTTGGAAATAACGACACCGCAAAGATGAAGGTTCGTATGATTGACTGCGTTGGATACATAGTCGATGGCGCATCAGGATATCTTGAAGAAGATGCCCCAAGAATGGTACAGACACCCTGGGCGGATGAGCCAATGCCTTTTTATGAGGCTGCAGAGCTTGGTACACGCAAGGTTATTCGCGACCACTCCACCATCGGTCTTGTAATTACTACAGACGGCAGTATTACCGATATTGACCGCAAAGATTATCAGGATGCCGAAGCAAAGGTTATCAGCGAATTAAAAGAAATTGATAAGCCATTTGTCATGCTTTTAAACACCAAATACCCTGACGCAGACGAGACCGAAGAGCTCAGAAAGTATCTTGAAGAAAAATATACGGTACCTGTAATCACAGTTGATTGCGCTAACATTACCCAAAAGCAAATTAATGAGATAATGGAAAAAGTGCTTTTCCGCTTCCCGGTTAAGGAAATTGGTATAAATATTCCGACCTGGATTGACGCTTTAGATGATGGTCACTGGCTAAAAAAAGGAATTAATGAAGCTATTTTATCTTCAATACACGACGTTTACAGAATTTCAGATATTGATGGTATTCTCTCAGCCGTGTGTACATATGAATTTATTTCAGCAGCAAGCATTACTCGCATAAATCTTGGTAAAGGTACAGCCGTCATAGATATCGAAACCCCTCCAGAACTTTTCTACCAGGTAGTAAAAGAGGTTTCAGGCTTTGATATAGATGGTGATGATAAACTTATTACACTTCTTCGTGAAATGTCTGAAATAAAAAATGAATACGATAAAATTTCTTATGCTCTGCACGAAGTAAAACAAAAAGGCTACGGAATAGTTACTCCATCATTAGAAGAACTACATCTCGAAGAGCCTGAAATAGTACGTCAGGGCAGCAGATTCGGCGTAAAACTCCGCGCCTCTGCACCATCTATTCATATGATACGTGCAGATATCGAAACAGAGGTAAGTCCTATCGTTGGTACCGAGAAACAATCTGAAGAGCTCGTTCACTATCTGCTTCAGGAATTTGAGTCAGACCCGAAAAAAATCTGGGAGTCAAATATTTTTGGTAAATCCTTGCACGAATTAGTAAATGAGGGTCTGCACAATAAACTTTATATGATGCCTGATGAGGCTCAATTAAAACTTCAGGAAACCTTGCAGAAAATTATCAACGAGGGTTCAGGCGGCCTAATCTGCATTATTCTTTAAAAGCAAAAATAGCTATCCGCATATTTAGGATAGCTATTTTATTTTTAAATAATAAACAAATTATTAAATAATGCTAAACGACTTGATTTAAAGCATTTTTTCATATAAAATATCTATACTAAAACTTGTTATACTTTTATTAGAAGCGAGGTATATACTATGACTGACAAGAAGTCAATTTTTTCTAAATACCGTGAACTTGCTGTATCAAACGGGTTAATAGATTCTGAGCTTTACAGAAAATATGAGGTCAAACGTGGTTTAAGAGATATAAGCGGAAAAGGTGTACTTGCCGGTCTTACCGAGATTTCTGAAGTACGCTCATACACTGTTGTAGACAGTGATATGATTCCTTGTGAGGGTGAACTTTTCTATCGAGGTATAAATATTAAAGATATCGTCGCAGGCTTTACTAGCGAAGACCGCTATGGTTTTGAAGAAACCTGTTACCTCTTGATGTTTGGCAGACTTCCAAACGAAGATGAATACCGTGAATTTTGCGAGCTTTTAACAAGCTACATGACGTTGCCCGACGAGTTTGTGCGAGACACAATAATGAGTGCGCCCAGCCGTGATTTAATGAATGCGCTTTCAAAAGGCGTGCTCACTCTTTACTCATACGATGATAATGCAGACGATATTTCGCTTGAAAATGTAATCAGACAGTCCATTCAGCTCATTGCTCAGATGCCGCTTATAGCTGTTTACAGTTATCGGGCATATTCACATTATTATAAAAAGAAAAGCCTGGTCATACGCCAGCCTAAACCCTCCCTCTCAACCGCAGAAAACATCTTGCGCATGCTTCGTAAAAATAATAAATTTACGCAGCTTGAGGCAAAGATTTTAGACCTGGCTTTGGTTCTTCACGCAGAGCACGGGGGTGGCAATAACTCTACATTTACTACGCACGTTGTAACCTCATCAGGTACAGATACATATTCTTCAACTGTTGCATCGCTTGGCTCGTTAAAAGGCCCCAGACACGGCGGAGCAAATATCAAGGTTGTACAGATGTTTGAAGACATTAAGGAAAATGTGTCGGACTGGAACAATGACGATGAGATAAGCTGTTATCTTGAAAAAATACTTAACAAAGAAGCCTTTGACCGCTCAGGTTTGATTTACGGTATAGGTCATGCAGTATATTCTCTTTCCGACCCTCGTGCCGTAATTTTCAAGCAGTATGTTGAAGACCTGGCGAAAGAAAAAGGCATGGAAGATGAATATAATCTTTATGCAAATGTTGAGCGACTTGCCCCCAAAGTAATTGCAAATGTACGCAAAATGTACAAAGGTGTAAGTGCAAATGTTGACTTCTATTCAGGCTTTGTGTACAGAATGCTCAACCTACCTCAGGAACTCTACACTCCTTTGTTTGCGATTTCACGAATTGCCGGTTGGAGCGCACACAGAATTGAAGAAATTGCAAACGCAGGCAAAATTATAAGACCTGCTTATAAATCAGTTTCTAAACATTATGACTATCAAAAACTATCTGAAAGAAGCCAAGGACGATAATAAAAAAACCGCAAGCAAAAAGCTTGCGGTTTTTCGTTGGTAATAGTAATTACTCA
>JAZNJS010000085.1:0-2356 GCA_045578185.1 Clostridia bacterium | reverse complement strand
TTCACGCTCGGAGGAACGCGCAGAAGAATTTGCACAAAAGTATCAAATCACTAACAGTTTTGGTAGCTATGAGGAAATGGCAGCATCACCACTCGTTGATGCAGTTTATGTATCGACTGCACATCCTTTTCATAAATCCTGCGCAGAGGTCTTTTTAAGCGCAAAAAAACACGTCCTTTGTGAAAAACCACTTTGCATAAATGAACATCAGGCAAAACAATTAAAACTGTGTGCGGAGAAAAATGGTGTATTTCTGATGGAAGCTATGTGGACAAGATTTTTGCCAGCTGTGCAAAATGCGGTTAATTTAGCGCTGAATGGCGAAATAGGCGAGGTTTTGGGACTAAGCGCAGATTTTTGTTATCGCACCACAAGAGAAGAGGAGAGTAAACTTTTTGAAAATCAAATGGCAGGTGGCTCTGTTTTAGATGTGGGCGTGTATGCCTTGCACCTCGCGGCGATGTTGTTCGGAAATAGGCCGGAAAGCGTAACGGCAGTAGCAAATGTAGAAGACGGTGCGGATTTACATACGCATATGCTGCTTAAATACGAAGGCGGTGCAGTTGCATCACTTTCGTCTGCCATTGCTCTTTCTAAACCAGAAACAGCTTATATTTTTGGTACAGACGGAGCTATAATTCTTCCAACATTTTATCAGGCTGACAAGTTCGTTGTGCACAAAGCTGGAGAAGACAAAGAAATTGTAATGCCATATGACGGAAATGGATTTGAAGGCGAAATTGAAGAGGTTTTAAGATGTGTCGAAGCGGGAAAAAACGAAAGCGAGAAGTTGCCTGTTGATGAGAGTATAGACGTTATTAAACTAATGGATAGAATAAGAGAACAAATAGGAGTTAAGTATCCGTTTGAAGGAGAGAAGTGATTTAAAAAGCCAGAAACGCCCTTCTTAACGGAGGGTGTTTCTTTATTTAATGCCATTATAAAAAGGGTCAAAAATTTTTTTAAAATAAATATAAAAAAATGTTGACAAAGTAATCAGGCTATGCTATAATACATTTTGTTGTTGAGAAAACTTAATATTTGCTGGTGTAGCTCAATTGGCAGAGCAGCTGATTTGTAATCAGCAGGTTGCGGGTTCAAGTCCCATCACCAGCTCCAAAATAAGAGATACCATTTTAGGTATCTCTTATTTTTGTTTTGAGGGACTTCAACCCCAAGGGGAAACCCCAAAACCCTCTCAGGGTTGGAGACCATATCTTCCCGTGTGCATATAAAAAAACCACCCGATTTGGGTGGTAATTGGTATTATGAGGTCCCCGAAAAGCATTGCTTTTTGGAGAGAAGGAGAAGCAAGGAAGCGGGCGGATGATTTTTTGCATAAAAAAAATCGAAGCAAAGAAAGCTTTGCTTCGACGTGGTGGGCCATCAGGGACTCGAACCCCGGACCAACCGGTTATGAGCCGGTTGCTCTAACCAACTGAGCTAATGGCCCTTCTCAAATTTACCTTAAATATTCTATCAGTAAACTGGCAAAATGTCAATACCTTTTTAAAATTTAATTGTAATTTGTATAGTATTAAAGCCTTAAAAACAGTTAAAATATAAATAAAAACATTTTTTTCATATTTTTAAAAAAAACACTTGACTTAATGTTATTAATCTGCTATAATATTCAAAGTCGGCTCGGGTTGCTGATGCGAAGGAATACGTTTGCATATATGTGCGCGGGTGTAGTTCAATGGTAGAATCTCAGCCTTCCAAGCTGATTGTGTGGGTTCGATTCCCATCACCCGCTCCAATTAATATGCGCCTGTAGCTCAGTCGGATAGAGCAACTGCCTTCTAAGCAGTGGGTCAGGAGTTCGAATCTCTTCAGGCGCGCCATATGGTGGGTATAGCTGAGTTGGTTAGAGCGCTAGATTGTGGCTCTAGAGGTCGTGGGTTCGATTCCGGTTACCCACCCCACATTGTTTTACTGTGAGGCAATCCTATTGTGCTATCGTTTAATTTTGGGCTGTCGCCAAGTTGGTAAGGCACCGGATTCTGATTCCGGCATTTCGTAGGTTCGAGTCCTGCCAGCCCAGCCAGTTTTCTTTCGATAGTGTGATGATGGGCTGTAGCCAAGTCGGTAAGGCACCAGACTTTGACTCTGGCATTTTCGTAGGTTCGAGTCCTGCCAGCCCAGCCAATGTCTAAATGTCTTCTGACTTTATATATAATTTAATATGATCCATTAGCTCAGTCGGCAGAGCACTTGACTTTTAATCAAGGTGTCCGGAGTTCGAATCTCCGATGGATCACCACAGAAACCGAATGATTTAGATGACAATCTAGGTCATTCGGTTTTTTGTAGTGTTGAAAAACATTTAATTCTTAAGAAATCTTAAGAAATTTCA
>JAZNJS010000084.1:0-23389 GCA_045578185.1 Clostridia bacterium | reverse complement strand
GTTAATGTTATAATTAGTATATAAATTTTTAGGAGCACTAATTATGAAAAAAACAATTGTTCAAATATTAATATTTTTGATTTTACTGCAAAGCCATTTCTTTGCTGTTGCTGATAGCGGCTACGATTTTTTAGCAGAACCTTTGTATTCTACCGCATATCCGTTCCATAATTCTGTTGCCCGTGCTGAAAAGAATTTAAAATGGGGCGCACTCACTCCTGACGGAAGTGTAAAGATTGCTTTTAAATATGATTTTTTAGGTGCAGAATCAGATGGAATGATGCTTATTATGAGCAATAATAAGTACGGTTTTATTGACGCAGAAGGAAAAGTTTTGGTGGCCCCTTCTTACGAGCGCGCATTTAGCTCCAAAGAAGGCTATGCCGCTGTTATGCAGGACGGAAAATGGGGTTTTATCGGCAAAAAAGGCAAACTCACTATCTCACCCGAATACGAATCTGCAAGCAGTTTTTCAGGCGGTCTTGCGCGTGTGAAAAAAGACGGAAAGTATGGGTTTATTAATGCCGACGGCGAGATAATAATTGATTTTACATTTGACGAAGTGTATGATTTCAGCTGCCTCCTTGCCGCCGCAAAAGATGGCGAAAAATATGGATATATAGATGCTGACTCTAGCTTTGTTATCTCTGCCCAATTTGACCTTGCAATGGATTTTTCAGAAAATCGCGCTGCCGTTTGCAAAAACGGAAAATGGGGTTATATTGACACCAATGGAAATGAAATTTGTGACTTTATATATGACTGTGTCACAAGTTTTAGCGGTGGTTATGCCATCGTCTCAAAAGGTGGAAAATACGGCGTAATTGATGCAACAGGACACGTAACCATTAAACCGCAGTTTGAATATATCGGCGAGCTTTCCGGTGATATTTTTCCTGTTATGCGCGGTGATAAATGGGGATATTCAGACCTATCGGGAAATATTATCATTCCTGCCGAATTTGACGGTGCAAAACCTTTTTCCGAAGGTGTTGCCTCCGTAAAAAAGGATGAAAAATGGGGCGTGATAAATACCGACGGCGAGTTTTTGATTTGGCCTGAATTTAATGATATAAGCGTATGCCTCGAGGGTATGATGGCCATTACAAACGACGAATTATTATCTACCTGGGTCGCCAAACCCGACAAAACGGTATCTGCACCGCCTGCAAAAGAAGATACGGACTCTTCGGCAGTTATTGACCCATCAAAGATTCCGCCGACACTAAACTTTATCCATATGCAAATAGGCAAAAATGATATTAATGTTTCGGGCGATGTTAAAACTCTTGCAGTTGCACCGCAGCTCATTGAGGGAACAACCTTACTTCCCATCCGAGCGGTTGCAGAAGCGCTCGGTGCAACGGTGGAGTGGAACGGCGAACTTCGCCGAATCACAATAACAAAACCGGAAACGGAAATAATATTAAAAATCGACGATAAAAAAGCGCGTGTAAACGGGACCTTTTTCCCTCTCTCAGTAGCACCTACCATATATAACGATTCTACTATTGTCCCACTAAGATTTGTTACGCAGTCGCTTGGCGTCACACCTCAGTGGAATGGGGAAACACAGGAAATCATGCTTTACTACTAACAACAAATAAAAAGCTGACGAAAGCCGTCAGCTTTTTATTTGTTTATTTAGCATTGCTGCGCCTATTATTCCGGCATCATTTCCAAGTTTAGCGGCTAAAATTTTAGTACTTGCTATCTCGTCAGGCTCATAGCTGTTATTTTTAACATATTCTCTGAGCGGCTCTAAAAGATAATCTCCCTCTTTACTGAGACCGCCGCCAATTACAATAACCTCAGGCTGAAATATATTTACCATATCTGTTATACCTATTCCAAGATACTCAATAAACTGACTGACGATTTTTTTACCTGCCTCATCACCTTTTTTTGCGGCAATAAAAGCAGTTTTTCCGTCAATTTTATCGGGACTATTCTCAATCATAGTATGAATAATACTGTCAGGATACTTAGCTATAACTTCCTTTGTCTCCCTGATAAGTGCCGTTGCAGAAGCATATGCCTCAAAGCAACCGTTTCGTCCGCAGGTACACTTTGCGCCGTCTTTAACTATTACGGTGTGACCGATTTCTCCTCCCGCAAAATTAAAGCCCGACAAGATTTTATTATCGATAATAATTCCGCCGCCAACACCGGTTCCCAAAGTCACAATCACCGCATCTTTAAAACCTTTCGCTGCACCGGCAATTACCTCTGCATACGCCGCAGCATTGGCGTCATTTTCTATATAAACACTGGCTCCGGAAAAGTGCTTATTAATCTCTTTTCCTATCTCTGCATTTTTGCAGTTCTTTAAATTGGCCGCATATATAAGCTTTTTGCCGACAGGGTCGGGGATGCCCGGCACGCCTATGCCTACCGATTTAACATCTGCCTCACTAAAACCCGCATCGGCAACAACTTTTTTGCACAAGGCGATGATATCGCTCATTATCTCTTCAAAGGGTCGCTCATTTTCTGTCGGTACTGAGTCTTTTTTAATAATATTACAATCATCGTCAACCAAGCCGACTGCAATATTTGTGCCGCCTATGTCAACACCCAGATACATATTAACATTCCCTTCAGAATTATTTACCCTCACTCATGCGCTGACGCACAATCTCATACATTAACACCGACGCTGCGACTGAAGCGTTCAATGAATTTATCTCCCCAAACATAGGAATGCGGACTAAAAAATCGCATTTTTCTTTTATCAGTCTGCTTATTCCCTTGCCCTCAGAGCCCACAACCAACGCAATCGGTCCAGTCAAATTGCTTGAGAACATATCTGACTCACCCGCCATATCAGCACCCGTCACCCAAAGGCCTCTCTTTTTAAGAGTATCTATTGTCTGCGCAAGATTTGTAACTCGTGCAACAGGTGTATGACTGACCGCACCTGCAGATGTTTTTGCAACAACTGCATTCACACCGACCGAACGGTTTTTGGGAATTATTATTCCATCTGCACCTGTGGCATTTGCTGTTCTTATTATCGCGCCCAGATTGTGCGGGTCGGTAATTTCATCTGCTATGATTACAAATGGCGGTTTGCCCTTTTCCTCAGCCTTATTAAGTATCTCATCTATACCGACATAGCTCGCCATGGCACACTGCGCTATCACGCCTTGGGACGCCTCTGTCTCAGAAAGCTCTGCCAGTTTCCCAGGGCGCACGGTCTGCACTGGGATACCCTTTTCTTTAGCCAACTTTAAAATTTTTGCAAGCGATTCTTTGTGCGCAGTTTCGCTGACTAAAATCTTATCTATTGGTGTTCCTGCACGAAGCGCCTCATAGACAGGGTTGCGTCCTTCTATTTTGTTTCTTCCTTCTGTCTCTTTCATCTTATTCCTCCACTTAGCCCAATACCCACGTCGGCAGCCATTTTAGCCCTTCCACGTACGAAGTTGGCACAATCATTCCCGTTAATACAGGATAAAACAGTACAAACAATACAAATACTGCTAAAAGATAAGAATAAATATACCATTTAGCTTTGTCACTTTTTAATGTCAGTTCTTTCATAAAATATACTATTCCAAGCACCACAAATATTACACACGGGAAGAAGTGGTAAATAAACGCTACACGGGGCACTAAAACCCAGGGTAGATACATAGATAAAAATCCGGCTAAAATAAATGTAAGTTCTTTATTTCCCTTTTTGCGTATAGTTTTTACAATTGCGCCTAAAATAACTGGAATTGTCAGCCACCAAATTATGGGGTTTCCAAACGAAGAAATCCCCATCTGCATACCCTTGGGAATAAAGCTTCTGTTGGGCGAGTATGCATAAAGCGGTCTTAAATCAAGAGGCCAACTCCACCATTGTGAGCCGTACGGATGGTTAGATGTTAGACTGCTATGATAAAAAAACATCGAAAACTGGTTGCTGAAGAAAAACTTTAATCCCGTATCCGGCGTCATCATCGCAGGAATGTACGATATAAAATATATAACTATCGGCAACACAACAAAAAACAACGCACCGCATATCACGGTTTTTATTGCCATTGGCTTAAAGCCATTAATAATTTCCTGAGCGCCTTCTTGACGCGGTCTGTTTTTGCGCACCCATAGGTACTCGCGATACCTATGCCACAGGTTGTAGAAAAATAAAAACGCAAGACCCGTTCCGGCATATACTCCCTGCCATTTAGTTGCTGCACCAAGCCCAAAGAATATTCCTGACAATAAAAGTGGCCTCAATGTTTTACAAAAACCGTCACGGTAAAAGCTTTTATTTATATATTGGTACATAAAATAATACATTCCCATAACAAACAGCGCCGTATACGAATCTATTGTGGCAAGGCGTGTCTGTGAAAGATGCATAAAATCAAAAGTAAATATAAACGCTGCAACAAAGGCAAAAAATGTTTGTTTAAACAAGCTCTTGCCTAGCATATACGCAAATGGTACCATAAGTACACCACAAAGTGCACCAAAAAAACGCCAGCCAAATGGATTCATACCAAAAAGTGCAATTCCTGCTGAAATTATAAGTTTTCCAAGCGGCGGATGAGTATTTTCATACGGATATCGGTGCGTCAAGTGTTCATACGCAGTACGTGGATGATAAATCTCATCAAAATATGTTCCGTCATACCACGAAAACTCATATGGCACTTTGTCCTGCTCATCAATCAAAGCAGAAGCTGTGCCACTGCCAGAAGCACCGACAGGAATATACTTATCCTTTTCTGTATCTCCAAAGAATGCAAGTTCGTTTATATAAAATCTGGCATCATCAGGGATAAAACGAATATAACGAGCTTTTTCATTAATTGCTGTTGCTTTCCAGCACCATACACTTGCAAGCTCCATTTTTTCGGCATCTGTCCATGTAGTGCCATCTATTGAACACTCAATTTTTATCTCTCTTTTTACATCGTGATCTGATTTTCTTCTGTCTATCCAACCACTGTAAGCATAGACCTGTTTAATGTCTTTTGGCTCGCCAAGGTCAACCACAACGTTCTCACTTGCATCTTTGCAATACCAACCATTTTCAGGAACATTATTAGAACCAAGATTATAAAAAGCGAAGACAGAATAAAACAGCATCAGTCCTGCTATAACAAGTACATCTATTCGACCTACTTTAGTCTCTACCGGCTTTTGCCAAGGGTCATACGTCGTCTCTGCAGGTTTATTTATGCCCTTTTTATTTACATTTACTCCTATATTTTTCTCGGCTTGTATATCCTTTTTGAATAGCGCCTCATAGCCAAACCACACCATTGATGCAAACAAAATAAGATGAAGCCACGAAAGTAAAATAAAACCTATATTATTGCCATAAATAAACTGATTTTTTATAGCCTTTGCAAGTACATTGCTGACATTTATAAAATTAGTAAGCGAAAAACCTCCATACAAAAATAACATTCTCTTATCTTTAGTAAATATATAAATAACAAGCAAAAGTGGCATAAGTGCGAACAGATAACGCTCGTGCATAGTATGTGCAAACATATAAATCGATGCAACAGTAAATGCACCAAGATAAAATATTTTATTTCTATTCTTTATTTTATAGCTGACAACTCCTACCAAAACTGACGTCAAAGCAATAAAGAAAAATCCCCACGTTCTTGCGTCAACAAATTTAAACGTTTCAGATAATTTTGCCCAGTTAAGTCCAAACGCACCATACAAATTTGCAGCATTCAACGTAGCATACTGATACATCCCCATTGCAGATAAATATTTCTCGATTAAAAGCTTGTAATTAAACCCAGTAACAGGAAGGGGAACTATTAACAAAACAGCCACCGCCACCAGCACGCTTGATATAATTTGTTTTATCATTTTATTTCTTTGTTTTTTATCTTTAAACGTCTCAACAAAGTCAAACAAAATTGTAAATCCCAAAAGCGGTGCAAAAATAATCATTTGGGGTTTAGTCAAAATGCTTAGAGCAAACAAAGCACATGCTAAAATATAATTTTTATTATAGAGTGTAAACAGCATTGCAAGCGTAATAAGCAGCACAAAACTATCAACCTGTCCCCAGACTGCAGAATTTACAATTGTAGACGGATTGAACAAGACAAAGGACGCAAGCGAGAAAGCTTTATTCTTTGACATATGCTCTTTGGCGAGCGCAAATATAAATATTACAAATACATAATCGCACAAAATTGGTACGAGCTTTATGAGTGCTAAATATCCGTTTTGGTGAGGCTCAATTCCTAATATATGAGCAATTCTACCAAGGCCGTAGAGAATCATAAGATATACAGGCGGATAGTCAACATATAAATCCGTTTTATAGTATTCATTCATCTTGTGCTCTAAACCAAATGATGTCCATGCTCTAAATAGTCCGGTGTCTTGCTGATGTCCGTCCAAAGTTCCCGAAATTAAAACCTCTGCTACAAACAGAATTGCAAGTATAATTATATAAGGAAAATATTGTCTAAGCCCCGATTGTTTTTTTAGTTTTTTATCCGCCGCATCCTCAATTATTACGGCAAAATAAAGATAGAGAAACAGAGCAATATATAAAATTGAAAATAAAACAATAGTAGAAAACATAGTCCCTCCCGGTGCTTTTTTCTATGCACCAATCTTTTGTGTCATAATCTCTATAGCCCTTGAAAGTTGTATATCTTCGCTTAAAGTCAATAAATTGATACGCGAGTAAAGCTCCGTCGGAAGTTTAATCTCAATGTCAGGCACAATTCCTTTTTTATCTATGCACTCGCCCTTAGGAGTATAGTATCTTGCATTTGTAAGATAAATTGCAGACCTGTTTGTCAGCATTATCGGCGTTTGACCTACCGCTTTGCCGAAGCTCTTTTCGCCAACAATCGTTCCTAATCCGTAAGCCTGAACACTACCTGCTAAAAGCTCTGATGCACTAGCTGTTCCGCCATTTATAAGTATAACCATCGGCAAGCCAAGCTCATTTTTATCAGAGTAAAAATATTGTTTTTCTCCTTTATTGTCCTCAAGATATGCAATTGTGCCCTCAGGAAGCAACATATCCGCCATGGCAATAACAGTTTTTGCATAACCACCCGGATTATTTCTTAAATCTATTATAAGACCTCTCATACCTTCATCCTGCAAGCTGTCAAGACCATCTTTAAAATCCTGCTCTGTGCTGTGGATAAATTGGGCGACACGAATGTAACCCACTCCTCCGGCAAGCATTTTTGATGTTACCGTCTGGATATCTATCTTACCGCGCTCAACTTTAATGTCGTGCTTTTCTTTTTCTTCGCCACGCTCTATGGTCAGTATAATAGATGTACCGATAGGAGCGTCATCATTTTTTATATAGTCTATAACAGCATCGTATGTCTGGGTTGTAACCTCTACACCATCAACGCTCAAGATTCTGTCTCCGGGAAGGATGCCGGCTTTTTGCGCCGGAGAATTATCGTACGGAGACATAACAACGAGGGAGTTCGTTTCAGGCGTAAATGTAACAGATATGCCTATGCCAATATACTCCTCCTCGTTATTCTCCTGATAATCGGAAAAATCCTCTGCATTTAAATAGCTGCTGTAAGGGTCGCCAAGACTTTTAACCATAGCGCTTATAGCAGCATCGTCTAAATTGTCAAGCTGCTCTTTTGACAGTTTGTCGACATAATTTTCTTCAATAAGTGCACGGGCACGCAAAAGTTTGTGCATCGCTCCTGTCTGAGTTTTAAGTGAAACAAAATTTGTTACCGCAAGCACTATAATTGCCGTAATAATTGCTGTAATTACCAAATGTCTTTTTTTATACAATATCTACATCTCCCTGTAAAACAGACACATTTTTATCAACCTAATCCTATGTAAGGTGCCGGGTTAGTTGTTGCACCGTTAATAAGCACCTCAAAATGTAAGTGCGGGCCTGTCGAAACACCTGTTGAGCCAACCTTTGCTATAATCTGTCCTCGACTGACTGATTGCCCTGCCGATACCAAAAGCTTAGAACTATGGCCGTAAAGAGTTGCAACGCCACCGCCATGGTCAATAATTACACAATAGCCGTATCCGCCATTCCAGCCTGCCATACGAACTGTTCCTGCCTCAGCTGCTAATATGTTTGAACCCTGCGGAGCTGCGAGGTCCATTCCGGAATGGAACTTATATTTAACACCTGTTACGGGATGTGTACGGTAACCATACTGCGAGCTGACATAGCTCATACTTGGCGCCGGGAAAACAAACTTTCCACCCGTATATTTTGAAGAGGATGATTTAGAAAGGCTCGGAGCTATGCTATCTTTTAACTGTTGCTCAAGCCTCGATGCCTCAGCGTGAATTTTTTCCTGAAGAGCAATATCATTGTTAATCTGGCTTATGATAGCATTCTGCTCTCTCATTTTTGCATCTAAAACTTTCTTTTTATCATTTACCAAAGAACGTGCCTCAAGCTGCTCATCACGCTTTATAACCTGTTCTTTGCGGATTTCTTCCACACCCTGTTTTAAGCTCATCATCTCGTTGATAATCGACTGGTCGTGCTCGGTTATCTCACGGATTGTCTCAAGTCTCGCAAAAAAGTCTGCAAAACTTTTTGACTCAAACAAAATATCCACATAGCTTGCGCTATTATTTTCATCCATCGCTCTTAAACGCTGACGAAAAGCCTGGTCATTATCTTCTATCTTCTGCTCATAATCCGCAATTTGCTTGTCGGCATCCGCTATTTTCTGGTCAGCATCGCTTATAATTGCGTCAATAGCATCAAGCTCGGACTGAATCAGGTCGATTTCATGATCAATAACATCTTTTTTTGCCATAATTGCCTGTTTTTCTTTTTTACTTTTATTAATTTTATTTAAAGCTTCCTGCTTATTTCTCGTTGCCTCATTTATTCTGTCCTGAACAGATGCGCTATATGCCTTTTCTGAGCTCAGCATCATAAAAGAACAGGAAAATATCAAAGACCAAGTAAGACAAAGTGAAACCACTTTTTTTCCTATCATATTATTTTACCGCCTTTTTCTTAAAGTAATCAAAAGCTGCTTCTAGCTGAAGGTCATTTAAAACTTCCGCTTCGTTTGCCGCATTATCAAGATGTGTTTGCGTTGTTATATCCATTACACCATAGGGGAATAAATCCATATCCGCCTGAAATGTGTATGTAGCAAGCTCTAAAGCCTCGTCAAAGAATCCGTCTATCTCTCCAACCTGATAGCCGAGACCGCTTAGTCTTTGCTCGATAGCTTTTACGCCGTCACCGGAGTCTCCTACTCGATATTTTGCTTCAAATTTTATCGGCAAAAATTCTTCATTTACCAAAGGAACATACTTATTTTTAATTTTTATATCAGGCGTTATGCCTTTCCCGTGTACCTTCTCACCGCCAGGCAAAACATACTCTGCGACAGTCAGTTTTATATCGCCAAGATTAAGACCACCTAAACTTGCAAGCCACAAAAACTCCTGTACTGAACCCTTGCCAAAGGTTTTTTCTCCAATTACTGTACCGAGTCCATTATCCCTGATTGCGCCGGCAAACAGCTCAGCAGCACTTGCTGTGCTCTTATTAACCAAAACGGCATAACGTCTGTCCGTCTTTTTAAAATCAGCCCCTGAATTAAAAACTAAATCTCTTTCATCGCCGTTATAGTCTATGGTCGTAATCGGCATCCTGTCAGGTATAATCTTGTACAGTACCTTCAGCACACTCTGAAGTTCACCGCCGGGATTGTCGCGCACGTCAGCGATAATTTTTTTAATTCCTGCCACATCAAATTCAGCAAAGGCTTTTTTCACCTCATCAACGGTAGTATGATTAAACGATACAATTTTAATATATCCTATATCATCTATAATCGTATATGCGCTCGATGCGACGGAAACAACCGCACGGATAACGGTATATGTCAGCTCCTCGTCGCCGCGGAGAACAGTAATCGTTACGCTTGTGCCCTCTTCGCCGCGAACCCTTTCTGCTGCCATATCAATATTAAATTTTCTTGCATCTTCACCATCAATAGAAAGAATTTTGTCTCCCGGCAAAAAGCCGGCCGCTTCTGCCGGACCGCCCGGCGTTACCTCTGTAACCTCGAGATAATCTATTTCCCGGGTAATCGTTATTCCTATACCTACATAATTTCGGTCAATATAATTGCCGAAGCTTTCCACTTCCTGACTGTCAAGATATCCTGAATACTTATCAAGAGAGCCAAGCATGGAGCGAATTGCTCCTTCTAAAAGTTCAGGATTTTCGTTCATTACATAGTCAACAGCCGCTTCATATAGTTCTTCCTCTGTAACTCCAAATTTGTAAAGTTTAGAGACTGTCTTAGCTATATCTTTAATATATCTCGCCTGCAGATTTTCCTCAGGATACGCACCTTCTGCACAAACACACATCGAAGAGCCTATACACATTAAGAAGACAAGCGCTATTAATATAAGCTTTTTTACTGTTTTTTTCACCTTTTTATCCTCCTGTAATTAAATCCTGAGCCAACTTTTAATTAATCACTCAAACATCACATCTGCTCCGGCGCTTCGATTGAAAGAAGTGTCAGTGCATTTTTAATTACGGTTTTAGTCGCATTTACAAGCACTAAACGTGCGTCCATAAGTGCTTTATCATCAGTTTTAACACGGCACGCTCCGTAGAATGTATGGAAGCCTGCCGCAAGGTCCATGACATAACGTGTCATACGGCTCGGCTCGCGAGTTGTTGCTGCCACACGGATTTCCTCAGGAAACTTTGCTAAAAGCTTTATAAGGTCTTTCTCCTGCTCCTGACAAAGTAGCATTAAGTTTACATCTTTTGCAGCTTTGAGTTCCACACCCTCCTGTGCCATAAGGCGCAGGATACTTGATGTGCGAGCGTGAGCGTACTGAACATAGAACACGGGGTTATCATTAGACTGCTCAACTGCCAAATCCAAATCAAAATCAAAGTGGCTGTTTGCCTGTCTCATATTAAAGAAAAATCGAGCCGCATCGATACTAGTCTCGTCTAAAAGGTCATTTAATGTAATGGACTTACCCGTTCTTTTTGACATTCTTACAACCTCGCCACCCTGAACGAGACGTACAAGCTGCATCAAAATAACCTCTAAACGGTTACTGTCAAGACCGAGGGCGGAAAGCGCGGCTTTTAAGCGCGCAACGTGTCCGTGATGGTCTGCACCCCAGATGTTGATAACAGTCTGGAATTCTCTGTCAATAAGTTTATTTCTGTGATATGCAACGTCAACAGCAAAATAAGTTAAAAATCCGTTTGCACGAACTAAAACCTCATCTTTCTCCTCTCCAAAATCTGTCGCGCGGAACCATATTGCTCCGTCTTTTTCATAAGTATGTCCACGCTCTGTAAGCTCTGCTACTACCTCACGAGCCTTGCCGCTCTCGTGCAGTGTACTCTCAGGAAACCATACATCATAGAAAATACGGTATTTTTCAAGGTCTGTTTTTAAAGCATCAATATTAATTTTAAGCGCATAACTTACCAAAGCATCTCTGCGCTCCTGGGCAGATGCCTCTAAATATTTATCGCCGTTTATGGCTATAAAGTTTTTAGCATGGGTGCGGATATCTTCGCCGTGATAGCCATCTTCTGGAAACTCGATTGCATCTTCGCCCTTGTGCTCCTGAATATAGCGGGCTTCAAGTGAATTTGCAAATTTGTCAATCTGGTTGCCCGCATCGTTTATATAAAACTCACGGCAAACATCGTAGCCTGCCCAGTCAAGAACGCTTGCCAAGCCATCACCCAACGCACCGCCACGGGCATTACCCATATGCATAGGGCCAGTCGGGTTCGCACTTACAAACTCAACCATAACTTTTTCGCCCTTACCCATATCAATTCTGCCGTAGTTTTCCTTTTGCTCGTCAATAATCTCCAACACTTTGACAAGCTGTGAGCCGTCAAGTTTGAAATTGATAAAGCCTGCACCCGCTACTTCCACTTCGCTGATAAAGGTGTTCTCGGTTTTGATATTTAAAGCTATTGTCTCGGCAATTTTCCTCGGCGCCATGCGTGCCTCTTTTGCCATCAGCATAGCTGCGTTGGTTGCAAAGTCACCGTGCTCCTTTTCTCTGGGCTCTTCAATTACATAGTCAGGGATTTCATTAAAAGAAAGCTCCCCTTTATCCTTTGCGGCGCAAAGTGCCGCATCAATCCACTCTCTAAGCGTGTTTTTCGTCAGTTCGTATACCGTCACCGTCAATACCTACCTTCCTGATTTTTACGTGCATTCCGTTTTTAATCGGTGCATCATGGTTAAAGCTTATATAATAATCTAAATAAAACTCTCCGCCGTCATCGTCGATGTCAATCTTCATATCCGTTGTTTTAACATCTACAATGAGCTGACCATAGGGCGTGTTATAATATCCCGAATAATTACTTCCCTTTTCGAAAACCATCTGCGCCGAGGCCTTGCCGAATCTTATCATCGACACATAGTCATCTTTGACCTTTAAGGTTGTTCGGCTGTTTTCATAACCGGTAATCTCACTGCCCTCATAGGATATGTAATATTTATCGCCTTTTTTTATATAATTTCCAACGGTTGTCAACTCGTAGCTGTTTTCTTCGCCGTCAATCTCCTGTTTGCCGGTTAAAACAATTACTGCATTGTTCTCCATAATATTTTCCTTTCTTGGTTTACTCTTTTGAAGTAAATGTGTACGAGCTGTCTACCTGATAAACACGAAGTGTCTTAGGTGTATAATGCTCAATATCAACCCTTTGTACCTTTCCGTCTATTTTGCGCTCCAAAAAGCGTGAGCCAAGAAGAGTAAAACTTTCCACGCTGTCACTTGAGAAAAATCTGTACTGGTCATCTTCTGCAGCATCAGAAAGCATATCTTTATCCCCTAGCCACTTTTTAACCTCTCGTGCGGTTTCAGCTCCAGGATTAATAAGTGTAACATCATCACCCATAAACTCGGCTATAGTTTTTTCAAGAAGCGGATAATGTGTGCATCCTAAAATTAAGGTATCCACTCCCTCTGCTTTTATCGGCTCAAGATATTCTTTTGCAGTCATGCGACTGACGTCGTTATCTGTCCATCCCTCTTCAACCAGCGGCACAAATAACGGACATGCCGCCGAAACGGTAAAAATTTCACTGTCTATTGCTTTAATGAATCTTTCATACATGCCGGATTTTATGGTTCCCGGTGTACCTATAATACCTATTCTCTTGTTCCTTGTTTTCTCCGTTGCCGCACGGCACGCCGCTTCTGCAACACCGATAATGGGAACATCGTATTTATCTTTGACTTTAGAAAGCGCAATCGTACTTGCAGTTCCACAGGCAATAATTATTGCTTTTAAGTCAAATGTTCTTAAAAACTCGATATCACCCATAGTATATTTTACAATCGTCTCTTCTGACTTCGTTCCATACGGCACTCTGCCGGTATCGCCGAAATATACTATAGATTCTTCCGGCAAAATCTGCATCAATTCTTTTACCGCAGTAAGTCCGCCAAGACCTGAGTCGAATACTCCTATTGCTCTTTTATCCAACGCTAACACTCCCACTGCGCATATCCGAAAGCTCAATTAGTTTTGTTATAAGCTCCTTGCCGGAAATGCCGCATTTATTCCAAAGCATCGGGTACATACTTATATTTGTAAAGCCGGGCAGAGTATTTATTTCGTTAAGAATAATTTCTCCCGTCTTTTTATCCATGAAAAAGTCAACACGGGAAAGTCCGAAACCGTCTACGGCATTAAATGCCTTTATAGCCATAGCACGAATTTTCTCCGACTCTTCCTTGGTGATGTCAGCCGGTATTACAAGCTCCGTGGTATCAGTTATATACTTGGTTTCATAGTCATACATTTCTGTTTTCTTTACGATTTCACCGATGCAAGACGCTTTAGCATCGCCATAGCCGCCAAGCACCGCACACTCAAGTTCCCTGATATCCAGTGCCTTTTCAATTAAAATTCTTCGGTCATTTTCCTTTGCGAGCAAAAGCGCATCTTTAAGCTCGCCGCTTGTTTTGACAAGCGAAATTCCTACCGACGAACCGGCATTTGATGGCTTAACTACAACCGGATAACCAACCGTACCTAAAATTTGTTTGTCAATCTTATCTGCATCCTCTGCCTCTTGTGTGCTAATCGAAAATCCGTCACAAACAGGAATACCTGCATTTTTAAGAAGAACCTTTGTGGTTATCTTATCCATACACGCACTTGATGCTAAAACTCCGCAACCAACATACGGAATACCCGCCAGTTCAAAGAGACCCTGAATGGTTCCGTCTTCTCCGTTTTTACCATGCAGCACGGGGAAAATTACGTCAATATGAGTTACGGACACATCGCCGTTTTTATTAAAAACCAAAAGGCCGTGATGCTTCGGGTCCGGTGACAGAACGCATTTTTTGCCTGCATTTTTGCTCCAGGTATTGTTTCTCATATCGTCTGCCGAGCCGTCATACAAATACCAGTTGCCCTCTTTGGTTATTCCGACCGTTATTACATCATAAAGGTCAGTATCTATGTAGCCAAGAACATTAGCCGCAGAAACGCACGAAACCTCGTGTTCTGAAGAACATCCTCCAAAAATAATACATATCGTTTTTTTCATGGCAAAAACCCCTTTTTCGCTTTTTATATATAAATGGACAGTCTAAACCTATTATACTAATCTATATTATATAATGATACCATTTATACGGCGGTTTTTCAATCTTTTTTGCGTTTTGTTAACAAAATTTCATATTTCTCTTCCTTAATAATGAAATCAAGTAAAAATTTTAATATAAAAATATGCAAAATTTTTTAAAAAAGGCTTGACTTTATCACGCTAAAGTGTTAATATGGTAACTCAATAAATTTTACGGAGGTTTTTTCACATGAAAAAATTATTATGTTTAATGCTTGCATTAGTATTATGTCTCAGCTTCGCTGGTTGCGCTGGCGAGAAGGCAGACGACAAACTTGTTATCGGTTACACAATTTATGAGCCGATGAACTACATGGAAGACGGAAAGCTCACAGGTTTTGACACAGAGTTTGCTGAAGCAGTTTGTGCTAAACTTGGCGTTACACCGGAGTTTGGTGAAATCAACTGGGACACAAAGTTCGTTACACTCGATTCTAACAAAATCGACTGTATCTGGAACGGTATGACAATTTCTGATGAAGTTAAAGAAAACTGCGACGTTTCGAAAGCATATGTTAAAAATGCTCAGGTTGTAGTTATGAAAGAAGACGTTATTGCAAACTACGCTGACGTTGAAAGCCTCAAAGGCCTTAAGTTTGCTGCTGAAGCAGGTTCAGCCGGCGAAGAGGCTATCAAAGAAAACGGTCTTGACGCTAACTACAGCCCGGTTGCTCTTCAGTCAGATGCTCTCTTGGCTGTAATGGGCGGTCAGGCAGATGCTTGCGTAATCGATATTACAATGGCAAAATCCATGACAGCTGACGGCACAAGCTACGATGCTCTTACATACTCTCTCGAGCTCACTTCCGAAGAATACGGAATTGGTTTCAGAAAGGGTGACGAGCTTACTCAGAAAGTTGATGCAATCATCGACGAGCTCAATGCTGACGGCACCCTTCCTGCACTTGCAGAGAAATACGAACTTAACCTTGCATTCTAATTTGTTTCATAAACATAGCAAAAAAGGCAGATGCTTATCTGCCTTTTTTGAGCGCATATAGAGATATTTTTATTTAAAGGATTGTTAAAATGTCATTATTTATAACTGTAACTTTAAGTCTTTTGGAAGGCTTATATACAACTTTTAAAATTTTCGCCCTTACTCTTCTCATGGCACTGCCGCTTGGACTTATAATCTCCTTCGGCTCTATGAGCAGATTTAAGGTTATAAAATGGCCTATTAAAACATTAATCTGGATTATACGCGGCACACCGCTGATGCTTCAGCTGATTGTTTTCGGCTTTGGCCCGGGCCTTTTGGGCATAGACGGAATGGACACTTTCGTTGCCGTAATGATAGCCTTTGTCTTAAACTATTCCTGCTATTTTTCCGAGATTTATCGTGGCGGAATAGAGTCGATTCCAAAAGGACAGTATGAGGCAGGTCAGGTACTCGGCATGACGAAAACACAGACATTTTTCCGTGTAATTCTGCTTCAGGTTGTAAAGCATATCGTTCCTCCGATGAGCAACGAGTTCCTTACACTTGTTAAGGATACATCACTTGCCAACACAATTATGATATATGAAATCACCTGGAACGCAAAACGTTTTATGAACAGCGCTCACATTCTGTGGCCTCTGTTCTATTCGGGAGTTTTCTATCTCGCATTTTGCGGAATACTCACCCTTATTTTCGGCTACATAGAAAAGAAACTGGATTATTACAAGGGGTAGGTGGATGATATGAACAGACTTGAAATTAAAGATATATGCAAAAGTTTTGGTAAAACCGAGGTGCTAAAAGGCGTTGATTTTTCGATAAACGAGGGCGAGGTTGTATCAATTATTGGCTCTTCCGGAAGCGGAAAGACTACTCTGCTTCGCTGCATTAACTTTTTAGAGCGTGCTGATTCCGGAAAAATTCTTTTAGACGGCGAAGTGCTCTTTGACGGCAGCAGCGATAAGAAAATGAGCGCAAAGGAAATGCGTAAAAAACAGCTCAATTTTGGCTTAGTTTTTCAGGATTTTAATCTTTTCCCGCAGTACAATGTGCTTGATAACGTTATGCTCGCTCCACGTCTTTTAGCTAAAGAAAGATCAGATTATAAAGCAAACAAAAAGGAAATCTTAGATGAAATCCGCGAGAATGCGATAGCACTTTTAACACGCGTCGGGCTTAGCGATAAACTTTATAACTATCCCTGCGAACTGTCAGGAGGTCAAAAGCAGCGTGTTTCCATAGCTCGTGCCTTAGCGTTAAAGCCTCGTGTACTGTTTTTCGACGAGCCTACATCAGCACTCGACCCGGAGCTTACCGGCGAAATTTTAAAGGTAATTAAACAGCTCGCCGCAGAGAATATAACTATGGTTATCGTAACGCACGAGATTGAGTTTGCCCGCCTGGTAAGTAATAAAATAATTTTTATGTCCGAGGGCGTTGTGGCAGAAAGCGGTACACCTGATGAAGTTATATTAAACCCGAAAAACGAAAGAACAAAGGCATTTTTGTCAAAAATGTTTGAATAATACTAAAGGAAAGGAAACGGATTATGAAGCATTCGTACAGCGACGAAAGAACTGCTCTTATCAAAGCATTATTGTCACTTGAAAACGAGGACGAATGTGCCCGTTTTCTCGAGGATTTGTGCACTATAAAAGAGCTCGACTCCATGGCTCAGAGATTTTGCGTTGCCCGCCTTTTAAAAGAGGGCAACACCTTTCAGGAAATTGTTGAAAAAACAGGCGCATCAAGCGCAACAATTTCAAGAGTTAACCGTTGCTTAAATTATGGTGACGGAGGATATAATACTGCAATAGAAAAAAATACTAAATAAAAAAGAGCCGATATGGCTCTTTTTTATTTATATCTCATAATATAAGTCACGCTCTGTCTTGTCATAGATTGCTTCGAGATATTCTTTGCTAAGTTTCTTGGCTTTCTCAAGATTTAACGTGTAACAGTTTCCGCACTCAATTTCAGAGTTTCCGTAAACCTCACCGTCATATTCAGATATGACCTTTAGAATTCTTTTTATTTCACTTATAACCTGCCTGTTATCAGCATCTCTTATCAGAAGATAAAATCCCGTCTGGCAACCCATTGGTCCGAAATAAATAACCTTATCTTTTAATGCACCGTTTCTTACGATAGTAGCAAACATATGCTCCATCGTGTGACATGTTTCTGCGTCCATAAGCTCATCAACATATGGCTTTTTTGTGCGCAAATCATAGGTCGTAATATCTCCGTCAATTCTTGAGCGGTAAATGCCCACATCGAGCTTTTTGTGGTCTATTGTAAAGCTTGCAATTTTGTTCATATAAACTCGTCCTTTCGGAAAAACTAATCAAAATTTTATAGTATTAATTTTACCTTTTTAAAATTTTACATACTAAAATTGTACTATAAAATTATTAAAAAGTCAAAAGGCTATTCTTTGCAATAGGGATAGGAAAAAACGATTTGGAACAGACAAACTGAGCAAGCGAAAGACTTGTCTTGTGTTTGGTTACCCGAAGACGTCCTTAGATACGACGAGAGGCAAAGTTTGTTAGTAGCAAAAGGTTTAAAAACGAAGAAAAATCTCATAAAATGAGATTTTTCAACTAATAAAATATAAACTCTTTTATTTTTTGCACGACACTTATTTAGTATAAAAAGTGCTTTTTGCGGTCCAAACGCTTTTTTATCCCTCATTATAAAGTTTTCTTATGAAACTCTATAACTCCTTTGGGGCATTTTGACGCACATATTCCGCAGTTTATGCATTTTTCATAATCAATTACTGCAAGATTGTTTATAACTGTGATTGCTTCTTTCGGGCAATTCTTTTCACAAATTTTGCAACCTATGCAACCTGCTTGACATACGTCTTTAAGCGCCGCGCCTTTTTCCTTTGAACTGCATACCACGAAAGTTCTCTGCATTTCCGGCACCATATCAATAACTTTTTTCGGACAGATAGATGCGCACATTCCGCATCCTGTGCACTTATCTTTATCCACTTTTGCAACACCGTTTTCTATGTGTATTGCATCAAAATTACATACACTTACGCAGCTTCCATAGCCCATACAACCATATGCGCAGGCTTTTTCTCCGCCACCGTATCTTAATGCAGCAACGCAGTCAAAAACGCCGTCATAGACGTGCTTTACCGCTGCCTTATCACAGGTTCCGTTGCATTTAACCTTGGCTACGAACCGCTCTTTTTCCTCCACTGTAATTCCTAAAATCTCAGCGATTTTTTGTATGTTTTCCTTTTTTGTACTCGGGCATCCGTCAGGGGTTGCCTCGCCTTTTACAACCGCTTCTGCAAATGCGGCACATCCTGCATATCCGCAGCCACCACAGTTTGCACCTGCCAGGTACTCTGCCACCTGGTCGATTCGCTCATCCTTGTCAACACGAAGCGCCTTTGCGGCAATACCCAAAAGCGCACCAAACACCAATCCGAGCACTCCGAGCACAATTACAGGCATTATAATTTCCATTACGTTTCCTCCTTCAAGGCTCTTTCATCAATAATTTAAGCTAAAAATTCCATACCCTGGAATCCTAAAAACGCCATCGCAATAAGTCCTGCGGTGATTAGCGCAATTGGGAAACCCTGAAGCGGTTTGGGAATATCTGCAGTCTCTAAGCGCTCACGAACACCTGCGAAGAGTACTATTCCCAGCATAAATGAAAGTCCGCCCGAAAAACCGAAAACTACTGAATGAATAAAATCATAACCCTCCTGCACATTTAAAAGTGCAACACCCAAAACTGCGCAGTTGGTAGTAATAAGCGGAAGATAAATTCCAAGCGCATTGTAAAGCGCAGGGCTGAATTTCTGAATTACCATCTCAACAAACTGTACCAAAACCGCTATAACAAGAATGAATGCAACCGTCTGCATATACTCTATTTTGAGCGGTACTAGCAAAAATTCCTGAACCAAGTATGTACAAGCCGATGCAACCGTCATAACAAAGGTTACCGCCAAACTCATACCTACCGCCGTGCTGACCTTTTTAGATACTCCCAAAAACGGACAGATACCGAGGAATTTTACTAAAACAAAGTTGTTGACCAATATTGTCTCAAGGGATAAAAGTGCAAGTTTTATAATAAGACTCATTCTTTAGCACCTCCCTTTGAGGCTTTGGTGCGAATTAAGTTAATTGCACCGATTAAAAGACCTAACACCATAAACGCTCCCGGGGGTAGTATCAGCATTGTAGCTGGAGCAAAACTCTCGCCAAACAACGCTATTCCTAAAAACGTTCCGTTTCCAAGCACCTCACGGATTGCACTTATAATAGTAAGTGCCGCAGTAAAACCAAGACCGATACCCAGTCCGTCAAGTGCTGAATTGCCAACCGTATTTTTAGATGCAAACGCCTCGGCGCGTGCAAGTATTATACAGTTTACAACTATAAGCGGAATAAAAAGTCCGAGTGATTTTGATATTTCAGGCAAGAACGCCTTTAAAAGCATCTCAATCGCACTTACAAACGCCGCTATGATTACGATATATGACGCAATTCTTATTTTATTCGGGATAAATTTTCTGCATAAGGATATTACAACGTTTGAAGCAACCAAAACCGCGGTTGCAGAAAGTCCCATTCCTATTCCGTTCGATACGCTTGTCGTAACTGCGAGGGTCGGACACATACCCAGCAATTGAACAAACGTCGGGTTTTCTTTGATTAACCCTTTGGTAAACTCTTTTATCTGCATGCCCTTCCCTCCTTATTTTATACTTTTTACGGCGACAGCCGCTGTGTTTATGCCACTTGTAACCGCCTTTGATGTAATCGTAGCACCTGAAATTGCGATAATTTCATCATCAGCCGGTGTGCCGCTTTTTATAACCTTAATATCACGCTCTGCCTTTTTGCCATTAAACTGGTCTTTAAACTTCGGCTCCTGAGCTTTTGAGCCAAGTCCCGGGGTCTCTGACATTGAAATAATTTTTACTCCTGTTATCTCATCGTCAGCGCTGATACCGACAATCATATCAATCGCTCCGCCAAAACCGTTAGGGCTTACACCCACGCAGTAACCGATAATCTTTCCGTCCTCATCCTTGGCTGCATAAACCTCGTTTACGGGGTCTTCTCCGTCGAAATCACCAATATCCATTTCTTCAAAATTCGCCGCATCTGGCATTACATAAGCTCTTGCTTCATTTTGTTCTTTTACGCTGCCCTCTTCGATTTTTTCAATTGTTACGCTGTTTGTAAATGCTAAAAGCAGCGCCGCTACTGCGGTAATTGCAAACAGTATCACTGACAGAATTACCGGATTCTCATTTTTTTGCATTTGCGGCACCTCCTTTTACTGCACCGAATTTTTTTGGGAGGCAATACTTATCAATAAGCGGTGTAACGATATTCATAAGCAGTATAGCGTACGATACGCCCTCCGGATAGCCACCGAAGCGTCTGATTACAAAGGTAATTAATCCACAGCCGATACCCATAATAACTTGTCCCTTTGCCGTCATCGGCGAGGTAACATAGTCTGTTGCCATAAAGACCGCACCAAGCATCAATCCGCCACTTAAGAGGTTATAAAGCACACTCTCTGTTGCGCTCATATCTCCTGATGAGAATATAAAACTCAAAACCGCAACCGTTCCTATAAAGAAGAGCGGAATGCGCGGGCTGATTATTTTGCGCGCTACAAGATAGATACCACCAATTAAAATAGCTATAGCTGATGTTTCACCAATACATCCGCCGATATTGCCGATAAACATATCCAAAAGTGCAGGAAGCTCACCCTCAGCCGTACCCTTTAACACAGCAAGAGGAGTTGCGCTGCTGACCATATCAACAGGAACTTTGAAACCAAGCGTAAACGGCTCTGCCCATTTCGTCATTAAAACAGGCCATGACGCAAGCATAAATGCTCGTCCTGCAAGTGCAGGGTTAATAAAGTTATGACCTGTGCCACCAAAGAGCTGTTTTGCGATTATGATAGCCACAAAAGAACCTATAACAAGCATCCACCAGGGTGCTGTTGCCGGTACATTCATTGCCAAAAGCACACCGGTAACTACTGCCGTTCCGTCATTTATTGTCACAGGGCGTTTAGTTATTTTCTGCCACAGATATTCAAAGCCAACGCAGGAAATAACCGTGATAGCCACAAGGTATAAACTGCGCATTCCAAAATATACGATACCGCATAAAAACGCAGGTATAAGCGCAATTAAGACATCTGTCATAACGCTTTTTGTCGTCTCCTTTGTGTGGACGTGTGGAGATGACGATACTATAGGTAAATTCTCTGTCATTTTTGCGCCTCCTTCTTAGCTTTTTCTTTTGCTCTTTTAGCCTGAACCTGCTGTTTGCCCCACCTTATCGTCTGCACAATATGTCTCTGGGCAGGGCAGATATATGAGCAGCTTCCGCATTCTATACAGTCTAAAATATTATATTTTTCACATTCTTCCAAATTCTTTCTTCCAGAATGAACCGCAAGCATACACGGAACAAGATTCATCGGGCATACATCTACGCATTTGCCACAACGCAAGCAGTTTGTCGGACTGTTTACTGATACCTCCTGCTCGGTAAATGCCAGTATTCCCGATGTGCCCTTGATTACGGGAGCATCAAGCGAAGAACCCGCAATACCCATCATGGGGCCTCCCATAATTATCTTCTTCGGCTCGGCTACAAGTCCGCCTGCGTTTTCTATCACATAGCTAAACGGCGTACCCAGTCTTACCCTGAAGTTTGCAGGATTTTTAACCGCTCCACCTGCAACCGTAACAACACGGCTCATAAGCGGTATGCCTTTTTTAACTACCTTCGTAATTTCCGTCGCAGTATCAACATTTGTAACCATACATCCTACATCTGCCGGCAATCCGCCTGACGGGACCTCACGGCCCGTTACAGCATAAATAAGCTGTTTTTCCGCTCCCTGCGGATATTTTTTCTTGAGTGTCAAAACTTTAATTCCAGGATATTCTTTTGCGCACTCTTTGATTTTTTTGATTGCATCCGGCTTGTTTTCTTCTATACCTATGTACGCCTCATCAAGTGAGAAGATTTTCATCATAGCTAAAAGACCAAATATTACATCCTCGGGAGTCTCTAGCATAACTCTGTGGTCAGAGGTAAGATAAGGCTCGCACTCTGCTCCGTTTAATATGATATGTGTAATCTTTTTCTCCGGCGGAGGCGATAATTTGACGTGAGTCGGGAACCCCGCTCCGCCCATGCCTACTATACCCGCCGCACGCACGAGGTTTATAAGTTCTACGGGGGCAAGATCCTCTAAAGATTTTGTATTGATAGGCTCGTCCGGGGTATCCAAACCATCATTTTCAATTATGATTGCAGGCACCTTGCTTCCCGAAGGATGCATACACATTCCTATCTCTTTAACAATTCCCGAAACACTTGAGTGTAGCGGTGCGCTCACAAATGCCTCACTGTCTGCTATTTTCTGTCCCATTTTTACTGCATCACCAACTGAAACAATCGGTGCAAGCGGCGCGCCTATGTGCTGCGCCAACGGATAATACATCATTTTTGGCGGTGTGAGCTCGCATATCGGCAAGCTGTTTGTCGTGCCTTTTGAATCATTAGGATGTATTCCGCCCTTAAAGGTCAACTTCCTCATAAGTTCCATCCTTTCGCTTTTCTTTGACAAGCATTTAACAATTTCCCTAAAAACTCGAAAAACGGCGCATTTGCGCCGTTTCCCAACATCAAATAAAATTTTGTATTCAAATATTCTTTTAATTATATCTATATTAATTATTATACTATAAAAATTCCAATTTTGCAATTATTTT
>JAZNJS010000083.1:0-4333 GCA_045578185.1 Clostridia bacterium | reverse complement strand
AGTTCCGTAGCCGGACCATTTGATTTCAAATACGCCATCAGCATTTGCCTCTATTTCTTCACCTGTGTACATGCTGCGGATGACCTTAACACCCTCGAATTTTACCTGAGCCGTTTTCTTGCCGGGGTCGGTATTTGCCGTAAAGAGATAAGATTTTCCGTCATGACGGCGAGTTGTATGCTTTAACCAGTTGCCTCCGCCATAAACCTCATAGTAAGGTGTTGGCTCTAAAGACAGTAAAACAGGCTCTAAGTGTTTAATTTCACAGAATAATTCACAAATTTCTTTCCACTTTGCCGGCCAGTTAGCTTCACCGGTCGTAGATCTGATGCTGTTATACTGATAGTTATCAATGCCGTCAGCACCGGCAATGAGTGCCTGCCATACCATGTTGCGATACTCAGTGATATTCGGTTCTCTTATATATTGGGCATTACTCTTCCACCAGAACATCTGACCGATTAAAAGGATAGGTCTGCCGGGATTTAATCTTATACCGTCTGAAATACGTGAATAAACCTGTGCAATATTCTGGTTAGACTGACCTGTAACAGGATAGGGGTCATAGCCTAAAAAGTCAGAGGTTTTAGCTGCAACACCCGGTCTGGTCGCATAGGGGTTATCGACAGCAACATGCGTGGGATGGTCTAAGTCAAGCGCTTCTATAATTTTTCTGTTCCAGGCAAGCTGAGGTCCCCACTGCAGGTTGTTCATTTCGTCGGCGATGTAGTACATAAGCAATCCCGGCAGATCGCGATAGTTCAACACCACGCGCTCAAGTGCTCGTCTGATGTCTACGGTTGTACTGTCAGGAGTTGCATCAAAGATTTGCTTCCATTCATCGAACATCGTGAAATTTTCAACCATATGTATTCCGCCGATACCGATGCCTACACCTTTTTCTGCGGCTTCTTCAATGATTGCACGGGTTCTTACCTGCAGTTCAGAATTACTGTCAAAATCCCAGTGCCATCCAAGACCGGTTGCTGAAATACCGTCAAAGCAGCCTGCATCCATCATATCCTGCAAAGGTAGGTCATAGGGTTCACCTGCCATGGAAGTAACCAGAATGGTCGGCTTGCCATTTTTGGTAATACGGCCGTGTTCATCATAGCCAATGAAGGTTTCAAAGTCTGCTTCCTTTTTATGAAGCGGCCATTCTTCCTTCTGAACAACTTCGCCTGTTTCAACATCTGTTAAGATGCTCTCTAAGTAGTAGTCTCCGCCCATCGGCAGGTCTTTGGATGAAAAATACACATCCATCTGGTTTGTGACCTTATCACTTTCAGATTTCATATAAACCTTGTGGTCATCATCAGTAATCTGAGCGGTAAATTTCATTTTGGTGAGGTCATAGCCGCCGTTTTCTTCATTGACATAAGCACGAAGGGCAATGTCACCAACGCCGTCGTCACCCTTAATGATACCCTTATAAGCAGGTGACATTAAAACGGTGTCCATAGGATGGAATAAGATTTTAGAAATTCTGATATTATCGCCCCAGGTTTCGCCGGCGGATGTTCCGGCTAACATATCCATCTGGACATTAATTCTATAACTCTCTGATCTCGTTAAAGCATTCAGTTCAATAGGAACCATGACAAGAGCACTACGTTCTACCCAGTCTGTATCCCCTCTTATCGCCTCACTGGTAGCCTCAGTTTTCCATTTGCCCGACGCTCCGTCATGGACACCGACTCTTAAACGTCCGCCTGAGCCGCCGGAAACACCCTTTGATTTAGCCATACAGGTAACGAGCAACCAGTCACCGGGGCGAAGCTCTTCAGCTGAAACATACCAGTACATAGAGGCAGCTTTATCAGGAACGGTTTTAAGGCTTTTCTTGCCCTCATAGGCTGCATCCTCTACAATACCGCCACCGCCGGGAAAGCTTCCCTGGGTTAAAACCCCGAAATCGCCGTCTTCAAAATCTTCAAATGCAATTTCAGTCATAGGCCATTTTTCAGGGTCAAATGCCGTGGGCATGGCTTCTGCCAGACGGTCATCCATAGTAACCGGTGTCTGCACTCTGTAAATGCCCGGGGTTGACCAACGGCCTTTTGCTAAAAGCGCTTCTGACTCTGCTTCCGATACTCTATCCAGTGCGATAGCAACCTCAGCTCTTGTTGCAGGTGCCAAAGGCTCCCACAAATTATTTGCTCTTGCAGAAATAATGCCAGCATTTCTCAGTGCCACTACTGCGTCACGAGCATAGTCACTGATCTGGTTATCATCAGCATAAAGTACGTTTTCTTTTTCAACAAGTTCAATTTTTTTATTATCAATAAAACGCTTTAAAATCAGTGCCATATCCTGTCTTGACAGGTTAAGACCTACACCAAATTTATCACTGGCAACGCCCATCATCATTTTTGATGCGCTGACATACTGTACATAATCTGCACACCACATGCCGGCAGGGACATCATAGAATAACTTTGCACCGGATTTAGAGGTAAGCGAAAATGCTTTTGAAAGCACTTTCGCATATTCCTCTCTCTTAATATTGCCATCAGGGTCAAATTCGGTTGCTGTTTTTCCTTCTACATAACCCTTTTGGGTCAGATTCATGATTGCGTTATATGCTATATGGTCTTCAGGAACATCAGAAAAGGTTTTTACCTCCTCAGCCCATGCGGGAACCATTCCTAAAGCCATGCAGCAAATCATTAATAAGCAACATATCTTTTTAAACATACATGGCCTCCTTTTCAATTAAATACAATTCGCACCATATTTAATTGTAAAAACTTGCAAGAACACTATGGGTAATAGTGCTATTATTCACCAAGAAGTGCTGCATTCATGTTGTCAACAACAGGTTTAGCTGCTGCTTCAATTTCTGCACGCTTCTTTGCCCACAATTCTTCAGGGTCTCCATCTGCTACAACGATTTCAGCAAATATAGAGTTTACATTGTAGGCTGCTCTGAATTTTACATAATCCTCAGCTGCATAAGCATCACGCTCATCATCCCAGTTAAGAAGTGATAACTCGTGCTGTCTTTTTGCATTCTTAAGGTTATTGAAAATATCGATGGAATATCCCTGTAAATCCATTTCATCATCAAACAGGGGATTTCCAAATACATTAAAGAAGTCATGAGAAGGATATTTTTCAGCTAATTCTTCATACACGCCATTTGCGTTTTTCTCTCTTAAAATTGTATATTCGCCATTTTCTTCTTTGTAGTCAACACCCGGAACACCTAAACGAACCTGAGGGCCACCTTCTTCGCTTGCAATATAATCAGCTAAAGAGAGGATTCTGTCCAATTTCTCGTCAGAAATTTTGGGGTTGAAATAATATGCATTTAAGTGGTTGCTGGATTCTCTACCGTGAATCTTTCCGTCAGGAGATAATACCCAGCAAACGCTGATGCAATCTTCACCTTTAAGACCGGGATTTGACTTTTCAAAGTCTACAATCAGGTCGCGCACCAGAGTTCTCGGGAAGATGACACCGGCACGCTGTGAGCAGAACAAAGCATCCAGGTCAGAATCTTTCACTGTGAAGAAGCCTTTTGACAAAATGCCTTTTTTGTATGCATCTGCATAAGCCATTAAACCTTCAGTTGTTGAATCTTCTAACAGACCGCAAACATATTTTCCACTTTCATCTTTATGGAAATATTTGTAGCTTGAGTTAAATGCTGTTACAAAGAAGTTGGGAGCTTCAGTATGGTCAATTGCGATACCAACAGTGTTTTCGGCACCAACACCACCTAAGTCTGCCTCTTTGAATTTCAGCACCATATCCAGAAAATCATCATATTCCATGATGTAGTCTGTTTTGATGCCTAATTTTTCAGCCCAGTCTTTTCTGTAAGCAAAACCGTAGGAATCAATGTATCTATACTTGGTCTCACCCATCATTTCACGTAAATCTTTTCCTTCGTTATATGCGGCACGGAATTCATCTAAGAATTCTGTGTAATGGTCAAGCGCTCTTACTAAACCATAGACCTTACCATTACCAACCTTTTTCATATTGTTAAGTACACCTGTCATTGCCATAGCACAGCCTAAGTTCGGATATTTTTTCTCCCAGTCTGCAGGTAATTCTTTAATGACGCCCTGCTCACCGTATTTTGCGTACTCATTTAATGAAAATGAGGAATACGTAACATCCGGCATGTTGCCTGATGCAATCCAGATTCTTGCTTTTTCAGCAGCAGAATCTTCTGACAGGCTTTTAAACTCAATGTCAATGTTTAATTTATCAGCGATATACTGATAATAATCATCCTGTGTCCAAGTTTCATCTGCACCGGGGAAACCAACGGAAATTTTCATTCTTTCACCGCTGCCACTTGCATCTTCACCTTTGTTCG
>JAZNJS010000082.1:0-31000 GCA_045578185.1 Clostridia bacterium | reverse complement strand
CGTTGCATACGTTTTAGTTTCCTGGGATGACTAATATCTTAAAATAAAAAGGGTGAGGGGCTATGCCCCTCCCCTCTTATCAAAGTATATGACTTTTCGTATGCTTTGATAAAAGGGGAAAGCGAATGTCAAAATCTAAAGGAGAAAACCAATGAATAATAAAAGGATTGTATCATTAATCATAAGCGTGGCGATGATTTTTTCATTCCTGCCGAACAATGTGTTCGCGGAAATTGATGAAAAAGGGAAGCGCGAGGTATATTTGCATGCTCAGCAAACTATGCCAAGCGAGACTGTAAATAGCAGTACTGTCTATAAAAATGACAGTTTTAATGTGTATTTTGCGATAAATGAGACTAATCTTGGTGATAAAACCACCGAACCACAGTATTCTTTAAACGGTTATACTGTTAAGATATATTTCGATCCATCATATTTTGATTTTGATACAAGGAAAGTAAGCACAGACGCTCCCATTGACTATACCGTTGCAGGAAGCGGATTTGGAGAGAGCGGAAGTGGTGAAGGATATAACCCCGATAACACACCTACCGAAATTGGTTATTATGTATATAGCCTTGGAGGTGGCACAGAAAATGTTAACGGTAAGAGTTATAAAACGGCTTATGCAACCATATTTTTCAGCGGAGAATTTCTTCCTGATAAGCCGAACGGTCAGCTTTGGTACAATCTTTGTGCCCTGCCGCTTGTTGCAAACCGTTCAGGAAGCAGTGAGGTGTTTTTAGAAGTTGGAACGGCTGACGAACACACGCTTGAGCTTTTTGCAAAAGACAGTCAGAACGCAGAAACTTCACCAACATTTGAATTTACCACGGTAAATTCAGGTTATCACCGCATCTATATAAAAGACCGATTAAAGCCGGATGCGCCTATGGCTGACCCTGTTTCAGGAAGCTATACACAGGAGCAGTTGGTAACCTTAAGCGCAGAAGAGGGCACTCAGATATATTATTCTCTTGATGGCGGAAATACATATTCTCTCTATACTGCACCGATAGAAGTTGATTACAGTATGGAAATTTCCTGTTACGCTGTGCGTGCTGACGGAAAACAGAGTAATACCGTAAGTTATGAATATAAAATAATTCCGGGACCGCCGTATTTGTTTGTGGAAGACAGCGAAGGAAACAAAAATACAATATCAAATGTATATACGCAAAATGAAACCTTTACTGTTTATGTGTCAGATAAAGAAACCTTTGGCAATATAGAAACCGGTAGCAAGGTGTATTACACCTTTGCAAATTTAAATGCTGATGATGTAGCTCTTGGTGGCGCTGATGCAAACACCGAATGGGTGGAAATTTATGATCGGCATCCGGTCATTGAGATTGATAAAAACTGTACAGTCAAGCTTATTACTGTAAAATCAAGTGCATACAGTGTTGAACATAGTGACATTTCTTGCTATTATCTCGGCATTCAGCCTGCTAAGGTTACTGCAAATCCCGATTCCGGAATCTATGATGAGGTTAAGCAGGTAGAACTTAGTTCTGCAACCAATGGTGCTAAGATTTATTACACATTAAATGGTGATGACCCGAGAGAACGGGGCATTCTCTATACCATACCGCTCGTGTTGAGAGATGATGTAACAGTTCGTGCAGCAGCATTATATGATGGTCAATGGAGCGAGTTATCATCTTTTTGGTATATACTCAATATTTATGACGATTATGGCATAGATGCGTTCTATCCATCAGGAACTTATGAGGGAAGCGCACAGGTTACTTTGACAACAAATAACCCTAAATTTACAATTAAATATTCAACGGATGGCGGAGCTACATGGAAAGATTATGATGAAAAGCTTGTATTTTATAAAAATACAGAGCTTATTGCTGTAGCGTATGATGAAAGCGGCAATCCCGGCGAAGAATACAGATTTACTTATACCATAAAACCGGAACCGCCGACATTTGCGCCGGAAAGCACACAGTTTACCAATTCGCAGTCAATATCTTTATACTGTCCGGAAAGAACAGAAGAAAACTATGAAAGATACGAGCTATACTACACCTTAGACGGCTCTGATCCAATAACAAACCCGAATGCTATTTTAGCTGATGAGGTTACAGACAGCGTAGAAATAGAGATTAATAAATACACGGTTATAAAGGCTGTGATAAAAAGGGATACCACAACTTATTCTGATGTTGTTACGCATTCATATGATATAGTTATCAGTAAACCTGTAAAACCTCTTATGACACTTGCGCCGGGATATTACACAAAAGAAATAGTTGCATCTTCACCGGCAACTCAGTTTGTACCGGTTCCAACAGGCACGGATATATATTATACTATAGCCTATGGTGATAGCGTTGTAGCTGACCCCATTCCGGGCTTAAACGCTACCAAATATAACAAGGGCGATTTTATTACACCTGTAGGAAGAACTGTTATTAAGGCAATAGCTGTAAACAGGGCAGGTGCTAAAAGTGATATTGGTATTTTTGAGTACATCATAACACCACAGGCACCGATAGCGGCACCCTCTGCCACAATTGCCGGAAATGAGCTTCCGGTTGTACCGGTAAGAGCGCTTGTCGGTTGTACGGTTAAGTATGAAATCGGCGGCTTTGCCGGAGAATTTATAAATAGAGATAGTGAACTGTTTTATATCGACACAAAAACAGGCAACGCATATCGTGATAAGGCGTGCACGGAGCGTTTGGGTGCGGAAAGCGGCGTCGTAAATTCGGATTCCGCAACTTTAGTCATAAGAGCAGAACTTGACGGCATTGCAAGTCCTGATAATACATATTATTATGCGGTCAGCGGAGAAGACGATGCGCTCGCGGCACCTTTTGCTGATAAAGAGACAGGAACGTATGAGGAGAAGAAGGTAATTCCTGAAGATAATACCCACGTTTTATATGTTATGCTTTCTTCTTTAAATATCGGTGATACAATTGAATACATGAAAGATAATAGTGGTAATTGGATTTGCTATGACGGAACAGCGGTTAAGCTCAGCAGGGATACTGTGCTTCAGTTGCGCAGTGTTAAAAATGGAATTTATAGCGAAATAAGCACATATGTATATGAGTTTATTCCGCTTGCGCCTATTATTGTACTGCCGTCCGGAACATATTCAGACAATCCGGTTCCGTCTACAACATTAATGCTCGACGAAAGAAGTCCGGCTGATTTTGATTATGTTATCTGGTACAGAGCAAACGGTGACCCGACGGATACAAGATATAATTTTGCTGAAAGAGATATTACAAAAACAATGTCGTTTAAAGCGTATACCGTAAATGACATCACGGGTAAAAGAAGTAAAAATACAGTTAGCTACTATATAATTGAGCCTGACGGAGCTGAGAATGGCACAATCAATGCAGCATGGCCGTACGAGGTAAACCCGGGAGCGACAAGATATATTGCTTCGCACAGACTTGATGATGAGAATTATAACGAGGGAATTAAACTTTATCCCATTGTTGACAATTCGATGCAAAATGTAAAAATTCAATATTTCTATTCATACACTAAGACAGATGGAAGCGGACCGCTTGTTACAGAAAATTTGATTTATGACAGCGCAATGCCTGTTTTTGCAAATAAGTCAATGGCTAAACTCAGCATTACTGCAAAACTTCTTGATGCCGCAGGAAATGAAATAGAAGGTAGCGAAACTACGTTTAATTATGAGTTTTTGGATATGTTAATCCCCGAGACTTCACTTGGTGAGAGTGGTGAAGTATCAAAAGGCTCCAGCTTTACGATTATCAATGTTTATAGTGATGACAACTATCTGATTTACTATACTCTTGATAAGAGTGCGCCAAACGACAAAAACAATGCTAATAAAGTCCTGTATAATGGAGAAAGCATTGATGTTGGCAGTGGAGTGACGGTGAAAACTGCATACTTTAAGGCTTGTGGCAAATGTGCAGAGTGTCTCCAGGAGAACAAAAAAGACTGCGTAAACGGTGATTACGGCGAGACAGGAACATATATGTACACAGTGCCGACAACCATTAATGTTGGCGGTGGCGGTGGAGGAGGCAGCGTCACTGTCGACAAAACCAGAAAATACACGAAAGATATTTTTGGAAATGAGCACCCGACGCACATAGGATATATTAACGGCTATCCTGACGGAAGCGTTCAGCCTGAGGGTTATATTACCCGTGAAGAAATAACGGCTATATTGTATCGTATAACAAATCATGATTATGAAAAACCTTTTATGGCGACAGGTGACGTATTTGCGGATATTGAGCTTAGTCGTTGGTCTGCACATAATATTGAATATATGGCAGGTAAAAAGGTCGTTACCGGCTATCCTGACGGAGAATTCAAGCCTTCAAGAAACTTAAGCCGTGCAGAATTTGCAGCACTTGTAATGAGATTTACAGGGCTTAAAGCGACCAAGAATACAAATACATTTTCTGATGTTTCAAATGAGCACTGGGCGTTTGAGTCCATAATGACGCTTGCTAAGGCAGGTTTTATTAATGGTTATGAAGATGGAACCTTTAAGCCTGAGCGAAATATCACCCGTGCAGAGGTAATGACGGTTATAAACAAAATTCTTGGAAGAAAGCCTCTCGATACTTATGTAAAAGCACTTGATTTTTACCCGTTTAACGATCTGGAGAAGGATAAGTGGTATTACACAGATGTTATGGAGGCAACCATTACCCATAACTATTATCTTGATACCAAGGGTATAGAATATAAATGGGAAGACTGGAAATAATTTCGAGTGAAAATGTAATAATTGATAAAAAACTGCTGCATACGCAGCAGTTTTTTGCTAAATAAGCCACAATTTTGTGGACTTTTAGATAATTTTGTGATACAATTTATTTTGTATTACTAAAATTACTTAATCTACAGCTCGAAAGAAGGAGTATGTTTAAATGAATAAATATAAAGAATTTGATAATTATTTAAAAGAATTCCCAAATGAAGACGGATATTTCGGAGAATACGGCGGCTCTTTTATGACGCCCGAGCTTAATGAGGCTTTTCGTCAGGCGGATGATGCTTATGAAGCAATTTGCCATTCAGCGCAGTTTATTAACGAACTTCGCAGAATAAGAAAAGAGTTTCAGGGCAGACCAACTCCTGTATATCATTGTGAAAGACTTTCGAAAATTTTTGGCAACTGCCAGATTTACTTAAAGAGAGAAGACTTAAACCACACAGGAGCTCACAAGCTCAATCATTGTATGGGCGAGGGTCTTTTGGCAAAATATATGGGCAAGAAAAAAATTATTGCCGAAACAGGTGCAGGTCAGCACGGTGTTGCAATCGCAACTGCAGCAGCATACTTTGGTATGGAATGCGATGTTTATATGGGTGAGGTTGATATCGCAAAGCAGCATCCAAACGTAATCAGAATGAAAATGCTCGGCGCAAGAGTTATCCCGGTTACAAAAGGACTTAAGACGTTAAAAGAGGCTTGTGATGCTGCGTTTGAAGCATATCTTAATGAATATAAAGATGCAATTTATTGCATAGGAACTGCGGCAGGACCGCATCCGTTCCCGAAAATGGTAAGAGATTTTCAGTCGGTTATAGGTTATGAAGCAAGAGAACAGTTCCTTGAAATGACAGGTATTATGCCTGACGCTGTTTGCGCTTGCGTAGGTGGAGGCTCCAACTCTTTGGGAATGTTTACACCGTTTTTGGCAGATCCTGTTGAAATCTATGGAATTGAGCCTTTGGGCAGAGGCTCAAATGTTGGTGACCATGCGGCTACAATGGCATACGGTACCAAAGGAGTCATTCACGGTTATCAGAGTTATGTACTTCAGGATGAAAAAGGTGAACCGCTTCCGGTTTATTCTATTGCCAGCGGTCTTGATTACCCGGGTGTTGGCCCTGAACATGCTTATTTAAGAGATGCAGGCCGTGTGCACTATGAAACTGTTTCCGATGAAGAGGCAATGGAAGCATTTTTCCTGCTTTCAAGATATGAGGGAATAATCCCTGCAATCGAGAGTGCTCACGCTTTGGCATATGCTATCCGCTATGCAAAGGAACATAAATCAGGCTCTATTTTATCGTGTCTTTCCGGTCGAGGAGATAAGGATATTGACTATGTCTACGAAAATTACGGTTGCGGTGAGCAGTTTAAGCTTGATTATGATGTTTAATATAAACTAAAAAAACGAGCCAATTTGGCTCGTTTTTTTAGTGCTATTTTACTCAAAATCAAACGCTTCGTGCATTCTGTTTTTAAATTCTTCGAAAGCCATATCAAGTTCAGCTTCGTCTTCAACTAAAGCTAATGCTTCGTTGCCTTCTTCGTCGGTGTTTAATGTAAAGATTAAAACTTCGTCAGCGTCTCCGCCATCGTCTGCGGGGATGAGACATACATAAATTTCACCGTTAAATTCAAAACTGTCAACATGCTCGAATGAATGTTCATTGCCTTCCTCGTCAAGAAGTGTTACAATGCGAGGTTCATCTTCTGCGCCCTCTTCTATACCGGGAACTTTGGTGATTTCGTCCATTTTAAATCCTCCTTAAACCATTATTGGAAGTTTTTAATGCTTTCCAAAACGCTTTCAAGCATCTGTCTGTATTTTTCGCCTTTTTTGCGCTCTTCCTCAACAACTTTTTCAGGAGCCTTTGCGATAAAGCCCTGATTTGAAAGCTTACCTTCTACGCGCTTAATCTCAGCTTCAAGATTTTCTTTTTCTTTGGTAAGACGAGCGAGCTCTTTCTCTCGGTCAACCAAATCGTCAAGCGGCATAAATATCTGTGCTGCTTCAACAACGCAGGATACAGCATTTTTCGGTACGTCGTCGGTATTGTCTGCAAGAACAACCTCGGATGCACCTGCAAGTTTTTCAAAGAAAGCTGTTCCCTGTGCGAAAACATCTTTTTTAGAGGTAACGACGATTACCTTAGCACGTTTTGACGGCGGGATGTTCATTTCGCTGCGCTGATTGCGTACAGCCTTAAGCGCTGACATAATAAGCTCCATATCGAAAGAAGCATCGGCAAAGCAAAGAGATGAGTCAAACTCAGGCCAGTTTGCGATAACAATACTTTCGCCCTCGTGCGGGAGCTGCTGCCAGATTTCTTCTGTAATAAACGGCATAAACGGATGGAGAAGTTTTAATGTGTTAGACAGTACATAAGCAAGTGTCTGCTGAGCAGCCTTATTTGACGGGCAAGCCTCATCATAAAGACGCGGTTTTACAAGCTCGATATACCAGTCGCAGTACTCGTCCCAGATAAAGTCATAGAGCTTGCTTACTGCAATACCAAGCTCGAACTTATCGAGGTTTTCAGTAACTTCGCGTACAAGTGCATTATATTTGTCTAAAATCCACTTATCTTCTAATGTCATATCTTTGGAATCAGGAAGAGTAAGTGTGTCAACATCTTTAAGATTCATCAATACGAAGCGCGAAGCATTCCAAATCTTGTTTGCAAAGTTACGGCTTGCTTCAACACGCTCGATTGAGAAACGCATATCATTACCCGGTGAGTTTCCGGTTGCAAGCGTGAAGCGCAGAGCGTCAGCTCCGTACTGCTCGATAACTTCCAACGGGTCAATGCCGTTTCCTAATGATTTACTCATCTTGCGTCCCTGCGCATCACGAACAAGGCCGTGGAAGAGTACGTTGGAGAACGGTGCTTTTCCTGTGTGCTCTAAGGATGAGAAAATCATACGAGCAACCCAGAAGAAGATGATATCATAACCGGTAACCAAAACATCAGTCGGGAAGAAGTACTTAAAGTCTTCAGTTTCCTCAGGCCAGCCGAGTGTTGAGAACGGCCAGAGAGCAGAGGAGAACCAGGTATCAAGTACGTCCTCATCCTGACGAACAGGCGCGCCACATTTCGGACAAATTGTAATATCCTCTTCAGATACAACAGTCTCACCGCAAGCATCACAGTAGAACGCAGGAATTCTGTGTCCCCACCAGAGCTGACGGGAAATACACCAGTCGTGAACGTTTTCCATCCAGTTGGTGTATGTTTTTGTAAGACGCTCAGGGCTGAACTTAATGGTTCCGTCTTCAACTACACGAAGAGCCTCTTTTGCAAGTGGAGCCATCTTAACGAACCACTGTTTTGATGTGATAGGCTCAACGGTAGTTCCGCAGCGATAGCATTCACCAACATTATGTGTATGGTCTTCAATCTTAAGTAGAAGACCTTCGCTCTCTAAATCAGCAATAATCTGCTTGCGGGCTTCATAGCGGTCCATACCCTCATATTTGCCGCCGAAACGGTTAATTGTAGCATCGTCGTTCATAACCTTGATGCATTCTAAGTTGTGTCTTAAACCAACCTCAAAGTCATTCGGGTCGTGTGCAGGAGTGATTTTAACTGCACCTGTACCAAACTCTTTATCAACATACTCGTCTGCAACAATCGGAATTTCGCGTCCAACGAGTGGCAGAATAAGAGTTTTACCAACCAAATGAGCAAAACGCTCGTCTTCAGGATGAACAGCAACAGCAGTATCACCTAATAGGGTTTCAGGACGTGTAGTTGCGATAATAACAAACTCGTCGCTGTCTTTTACGGGATACTTAATGTGCCAGAAATGTCCTGCCTGCTCAGCATATTCAACTTCTGCATCAGAAAGAGCGGTAGTACAGTTCGGGCACCAGTTGATGATGCGGTTACCCTGATAGATTAAGCCTTTTTCATACAAAGAAACAAAGACCTTTCTAACAGCCTTTGATAAAGCCTCGTCCATGGTAAAGCGCTCACGGGTCCAGTCGCAAGAGCTTCCCAACTTTTTAAGCTGATTGATAATGCGGTCACCGTAGAGATTTTTCCACTCCCATACACGCTCGGTAAATTTCTCGCGTCCAAGGTCATAACGGGTAAGTCCCTCTTCTTTGCGCAGAAATTCTTCAACTTTAATCTGAGTTGCAATACCTGCGTGGTCAGTTCCAGGCACCCAAAGGGTAGCGAAGCCTGCCATACGCTTATAACGAATCAGAATATCCTGCAGGGTCTCATCTAAAGCGTGTCCCATATGCAACTGACCTGTTACGTTTGGGGGCGGAATTACGATAGTAAAAGGTTTTTTGTTTTCATCAATCTCGGGTGTAAAGTAGCCGTTTTCGACCCAGGTTTTATAAAGACGGTCCTCTACATCCTGCGGACTGTAGGTTTTATTTAGTGTCATTTTAGCTTCTTCCATACGTGCCTCCTGCAATAAATATCATGGCTGCGCCGATAATAACCAGCACCATACCAATTAGTTTTGTAATATAAAGAATTCTTTCTGAATTCACTGACTCATCATCTTCGCCCTTAAGCTTTTTATTAAGTATCGGTTTTGCAAGATATGTGATAAGTGCACCGACAATTATAAATAACCAGGGCATAAAGTTTTTTAAGGCGTCCATATCATAACTCCTTTTAATTATATTTAAGCGTTTTCACTTGTTTTAGAGTGCTTTGTCGAGATATATTCTTTAAATTTCTTCTGTTTTAACAGATAAGAATATGTGTATGTTATCATAGCGAACAAACTAAGAGCAATGCTGACCAAAAGCATTACAGTCTCGGCAACAACATTAAGCTGCGGGCAGGTTAAGAGAATGCATAAAGCGATAAACATAACTACGGTGTTAAGCTTACCGAAAATGTTCGCCTTAACATATGTCTTTTTGGTGTACAAAAAGATACCGCCTAAAATCATAAGCCCCTCTTTGACTGCACACAAAATAACAAACCAAAGAGGCATTATTCCTGTTATAAGCATTGAGACAATGACGGTAATCTGCATAAGTTTATCAGCAAGAGGGTCCATAAGCTGACCCCATCTTGTACTCATGTTGTATTTTCTTGCTATGTATCCGTCGAGAACATCGGTAATACTTGCCAGAATAAATATGGCAGCACTTAGGATTTTATATTCACCCTCTATGCAAAATACCCATGCGTAACACGGAATCATAAAGAATCGCAAAGTTGTGAGAATGTTAGGTATGTTCATCAAAATCCTCCCAAATATATCATATTAAATCATTATATAATATTTTGGCGATTTTTTCAAGAGCAAAACACGTTTTTTTAAGGAAAATTTAGGATTTGGCGTTATTGTATTTGATAAGTTGGTGTGATATAATAAATATGTATGTTTATGTTTAGGGAGAATGATGAAAATTGTTCGAGTTATATATAAAACTAACAGAGGTGCTATAAATGAAATTTGTGCTGCAGAGAGTATTAGAAGCAAATGTTAAAGTAGATGGCGAGATTAAAGGGGAAATCGGAAAAGGTTATCTTTTGCTTGTTGGTATCTCAAATGACGACAACAAGGAGATTGCAGATAAAATGATAGAAAAGGTGTCACGTCTGAGAATTTTTGAGGATGCTGACGGAAAGAGCAATTTAAGTATTGACCAGGTTGACGGCGAGATACTTGTTATTTCACAGTTCACACTTTATGCAGATTGCAGAAAAGGAAACCGCCCGAGTTTTACCGAAGCGGGCGCACCGGTGCTGGCAGAAGAACTTTATGAGTATATCATAAAAAGATGTGAAGAACTGTTTAGAAACACCGAGAAGGGAGTTTTCGGCACGGATATGAAAATATCGTTGGTTAATGACGGACCGTTTACCTTGGTGCTTGACAGTAAGGAAATTATAAAATAAATCATAGCTTATACGGAGGACAAATGAAACGCATAGCAGTTGGGATATTAGCTCATGTCGATGCTGGAAAAACCACGCTTTCGGAGGGACTTTTATACTCCGCGGGAGAGATAAGAAAGCTCGGCAGAGTTGATACAAGGGATACATTTTTGGATACAGACGAAATAGAAAAGAAAAGAGGCATTACCATTTTCTCGAAACAGGCGGTTATCACCTTAGAGGATACGGTGATGACTCTTTTAGACACGCCCGGACACGTTGACTTTTCGGCGGAGACAGAGCGAACCTTAAGTGTACTTGACTATGCGATTTTGGTAATAAGCGCTACAGATGGCGTTCAAAGTCACACAAAGACTTTGTGGGATATGCTAAAACATCATAAGGTTCCGGTGTTTGTTTTCATAAACAAGCTGGATTTGACCGGAAGCGACAAAGATAGAGTAATTGAGGAATTAAAAGCAGAATTTAATGAAAACTTTGTTAATTTTAATGATAATAAGGAAACAATTTGTGAAAGCCTTGCGGTTTGTGATGAAGAGCTTATGGAAGAATTTATGAGCGGAGAGCTTTCTTTAAATACTGTAGTTGGTGCTATAAAAAGGAGAAATATTTTCCCGTGTTTTTCCGGTTCTGCGCTTAAAATGGAGGGCGTAGAAAGCTTTCTTAAGGCCTTTGACAGACTTACGCAAGATGTGATTGGTATGGAGGATTTCGGCGCGAAAGTGTTTAAAATCAGTCAGGATGACAAAGGAAACCGACTGACATTTATGAAAATAACCGGCGGAAGTCTTAAAGTAAAAAGTATGATTGAATCAGAAGAGAGTTCTTTAGAAAAAATAAACGAAATACGCATATATTCCGGAGAAAAGTATAAAACCGTGACGGAGGCTTTTCCGGGATGCGTTTGCGCCGTAACAGGACCTAAAAAAACTGTGGCGGGGCAAGGTCTCGGCTTTGAAAAGAATGCATCTTCACTTACGGCGGAGCCGATTTTCAATTACAGAGTATTGCTGCCAAAAGGAGTGGAGCCATCGGTTGCGTTTGGAAAGCTCAAAGAACTTGGAGAAGAGGAGACGCAGCTTCAGGTTTCATGGAACTCGCAGCTTTGTGAAATTCAGTTAAGACTGATGGGCGAAATTCAGCTTGAAGTATTAAAACAACTTATATTAAAGCGGTTTGATATGGCGGTTGAATTTGAAGAGGGGCGTCTGGTTTATAAAGAAACAATAGAAAATACCGTTGAGGGTGTCGGACATTTTGAGCCGCTGAGGCATTATGCAGAGGTGCACCTGCTTTTAGAACCTTTGCCGCAGGGCTCGGGAATGCAGTTTGAAACTGACTGCTCTGAAAATGTGCTTGATAAGAACTGGCAAAGATTAGTTTTTACGCATCTTATGGAGAAACAACATTTGGGAGTGCTGACCGGCTCGCCAATAACAGACATTAAGATTACGCTAAAATCCGGTGCTGCGCATCTTAAGCATACAGAGGGTGGCGATTTTCGTCAGGCGACTTACAGAGCTGTAAGGCACGGATTGAGACGTGCTAAATCTGTGCTTTTAGAGCCGTATTATGATTTTGTTATTGAATTACCGCAAGAAAATATAGGCAAGGCAATGACAGATTTGGACCTTTTGGGTGCAGAGTTTTCTGTCTATCACGCAGGCGGAGAAATGGCAAAAATTAAAGGAAACGCACCTGCTGAAGCAATAAGAAATTATCAGGCACAGATAATAGCCTACACTCACGGGAAAGGTCGCATCAGCTGCAATTTAAGCGGCTATGGAAAGTGTAGAAATGCTGAAGCTGCAATAGAGTCGATAGGCTATGATGTCGATGCCGACGTTGAAAATACTGCAGATTCGGTTTTTTGCTCTCACGGAGCTGGTTTTAATGTAAGGTGGGATGAAGTTGCGGAATATATGCACTTAGAGAGCATATTAAAACCGAAAAAAACAGAACCCGAAAGGTTGGTTCAAAGAGGCGGAGTAAGCAGTATCGGTGCGACAGACGATGAACTTTTAAGAATATTTGAAAAAACATACGGAAAAGTCGAAACGAAGCTGCCGACATATGCCTTAAAAACAAGAAAAGAAACAGATAAACCGTATAAATCAGGTGGTAGAAAGAAACACGAGAAAGACTATCTTTTAATAGATGGTTACAATATAATTTTTTCTTGGGAGGAACTCAAGAAACTTGCACAAGATAGCTTGGAGGCGGCACGAAATGCACTTGTTGAGCGAATTTCTGTATATAAAATTTTTAAAGGCTGCGAGATTATCGTGGTTTTTGATGCGTACAAGGTCAAAGGGAATCGGGGCGAGGTAGAAGAAGAAAAGGGCATAAACATCGTATACTCAAAAGAGTCGCAAACTGCGGATGCTTATATAGAAAAAACGGCAAAAGAGCTTACTAAAAACTATAATGTAACCGTTGCTACATCAGACGGCGCAGAGCAGCTCATAATCTTTGGAAGCGGTGCATACAGAATGCCTGCTTCTCACTTGGAAGATGAGGTAAAAAAAGTTGAAGAGAATGTAAAAGGCTTGATGGAAAAGGTTAACGAAGAAACGGCGGCATCAGGCTTTTTAAAGGTGCTCGAAGAAAAACTTGCCGAGTGGAGAGATGAAAACAAAAAATAAGTAAGAAAAATATGTTTGATTATTTAAATAAGTTTGTTATTATAAACATGCTCAAAATATGTAAGAAACGTTCACTCAAAAAACGAATGCTACCCGAAATACAGCAAAAATTTAGGATAAGAAATGCCGCTTGGTAAGGGTCAGGTTAACTATTCTGCACTAATTGCTAGGTTAAAGGAATTGGTTATGACGGTCCTATAACTACCGAGTATGAGATTACCGGTGATGAACAGCTTAAGGATATTCTTGAATCTAAATCTCTTTTAGAAGAATTAATTGTAAAATAATATAAAACAGCTGCAGCGATTGCTGCAGCTGTTTTTTTATGCATTTATTTAAAAACAACACTCGTCTTTTGGGACCTCACAATATGGTTTAGCATAAGGATATGCCTCGCAATAGCTGTTATCACCGTTGTTATATGCTGTTTCGTATGGTTGAGCATAATTCGAGCAGCAATTACAGTAGCAGTTGCAACTACCCCCTCCCTGATATACGCTTAAATCATTTTCAAGATAACGTTTTGTTCGAGGTGTTCTTCTGTTGCAACGCGGTGCGGAAAAATTTGCATAGCATGAATTTTCTTTGTTTCTTGAATTGCAAAATAAACACATAATAATTTTCGCCTCCTTTTATAAAAAATATTCTCTGATATCAATATATGTCACAAAATGTCATTTTGGTACAAAATGCAAAGAGTAAAAGAATAATGAAAAATAATTCGGTAATACTTATAACAAAAGAAAAATTTTTAATGTCAAAAGGAGAAAAAATTATGTTAAAAAATAAAAGACTGTATGCAGTAACGATGGCTCTGCTTATTTGTTTTCTGGCAACCGGTTGCAGAGGCAAAAATAATACTATAGATAAAACAGATACCGAAACCCTGTATTTGTTTAACTCTAAAGGTGAAAATGCAGAGCAGTTTAAAAAGATGTGTGATGATTTTACAAAGGAGACGGGAATTCCCACAAGTCCTTTTACGGTTGGCTCCGGTCAGGATGCGTTAGAGCCACTTAGAACGCAGATGAACTCTAAAAATCCTCCTGCTATATTTTCAATGCAGGGATTAAAAGAGTTGCCGGAGTGGGTAGAGAGTGGAAGAGTGCTTGATTTGTCAACTGTAGAAAATCAAGAGCTTAAGGCTATAGCGGACTCCATCCCGACTGAAATGAGACTTACTGCGGACGGAAAAACAAATTATGGCATACCTTTTAACGTAGAGGGATATGGCTATATGGTCGACAAAAGGATGCTTGAGGCGCTGTTTGGAAAGGATAATGCAGAGGATGTATATGAAGATTTAAAAGAATGTTCGTATACAGAGTTTACAACTTTTACAGATGCGGTTACAGAATATATTGCATCGCCTTCGGCGAGAAGTGTAACACTTGATGGTGATACCTACACTTTTTCAGCAACAAAGCAAGGTCTTGCCGAAAAACTTAATGGTGTTTTTGCATTTGCGGGTGCAGAAAAATGGACTTATGGAGACCACTTGATTAACGTTGCGCTAAACGCAGTATTTCCTGATGCAAGGTCAGCTGAAAATGCAAGTGCAAAGGACGTAGATGAGCTTAAAAAGCCGCTTTTGGCATATACCGAAGCTCTTGATTATGTGTCAAACCATGCAGCTGGTTTAAAAGGTGCGACAAAAAGAGGAAAGGACCTTATAAGCCAGGCAAACTTTGGATATGACCAGTCTATACAGATGTATGCAGATTCTAATGCACTATTTCTGCAGCAGGGAAACTGGGCATATGCAAATATTGCAAAAATTAATAAAGATGTAGCAATGAATTCAATATTTGTGCCGATTAAACTGCCGCTTACCGAGGAGATGATAAAAACCGGCAAATCTGTGGAAGACATTAATTCTTCAATTCCTGTATATGTACCGAATTATTATGCAATAAATGCTAAAGCGTCTGATACGGCAAAAAAACACGCAATGGAGTTTTTGGTGTGGATGCAAAAGCCTGAAAACGTGCAGAAATATGTGATTGATTCATTTGAAGCAATTCCTTTTGATGCAGACAGCAATATGAAAATCAACAATTCTTTGTCAGTATCAATCTTAGATTATTTAGATGATGGCGATGTCCTTTCTGCACCATATCATGGTGCGCCGAACACCTGGTCAAGTGAGGTTGTAGGCAAGGAACTTATGGAAAAATATATAACAAAAGAAACTTGGGCGAAAGAGGATTATGAAGCTATAAGCAGTTTTGCAACTTCACAGTGGAAACAAATGAAAGATTTAAAATAGACCGTTTGCATAGTATCCGCAGCAGAGGATGCTGCGGATACATTTTTACAAACAGACGAATCTCGATAAGGAGGAAATGCGTTGGAAAAATATTATAAAAAATGGTTTTGGCTGCTTATCCTGCCGGCGGTTTTTCTGTTTATATTTGTAATTGCTCTGCCGTTTATTATAGGTGTAGTGTATTCGTTTACATCCTGGAGGGGCACATATTTTGCAGGCGGAACCTTTTTAGAATCATTTGTAGGAATTGAAAATTATATTAAGGCGCTTACTAATGAAAGCTTTGTTCATTCGCTAATTTATACATCTTTATATACGCTTGTAGCGGTAATTGCAATTAATATTATTGCGCTCTCATTTGCCCTGATGCTTAATTATATAAGAAAGGGCGTGGGGATATATAGAACTATATTTTTTCTTCCAAATATGCTGGGAGCATTAGCGATGGGTTTTGTATGGCAGTTTATTTTTCAGGTGGTGTATACAGAGCTTCTCTTTAGTCCTGACGGAGTTTTTCATATTGAATTTTTAAGGTATATGACTCAGAGTACAACGAAAGCACTGTTTGCACTCGTTATTATGAGCGTTTGGCAGAGCGCAGGATATATGATGCTTATATATATAAGCGGTTTAAATTCTATTCCGCACGACCTAGTGGAAGCGTCTCAAATAGACGGCGCTGGTCCTGTTCGCAGATTTTTCAAAATTACTTTGCCGCTTTTGATGCCTTCGGTTACTATTGTATTATTCCTTACGCTTGCAAACTCGTTTAAACTGCTTGACCAAAACATCGCGCTTACTAATGGTAACTTCAACACCAGGCTTATAGCGCTTCAGATTTTAAGGACAATTCAGGATAAAACGCCTCCTGACTATGGTGTAGCGCAGGCGCAGGCAGTTATATTTTTTGTTATAGTTGCAATCATATCTGTTTTTCAGGTTTCAATAACTCGCAGAAAAGAGGTTGAATACTGATGAAAAGAGGAGTATTTTTTAAAAACAGACTTGCCCGTGCAGTTGTCTATATAATTTTGACGCTTCTTGCTGCATATACTCTTATGCCGGTGATTTTTCTGCTTATAAACTCATTTAAAGGGCAGTCTGAAATAGTAAGAAACCCGATTGCACTACCTGAAAAATTTACTTTTGAGTATATAATACGGGCGTATGAAGCGATTAATTTTCCGCGTGCTATAGGCTATACCATTTTGATAACGGTAGTATCTTTAGCGCTGATAGTGCTGTTTTCATCACTTTGCGGATGGGTCATTGCAAGACATAAATCAAAATGGTCGACGGCGATATACCTGACATTTGTTGCAGCTATGCTCATTCCTTTTCAGGCGGTTATGTACCCGCTTATGAACATTATGGATGCACTGCATCTTAAAAATATCCCGGGTCTTATTATTATGTACGCAGGATTTGGTTTGTCGCTTAGTATATTTTTATACAGCGGATTTTTTAAGAGTGTACCCAGAGGAGTAGAAGAAGCAGGATTAATTGACGGTGCAAATATATTTCAGATTTTCTTTATTATCGTGTTCCCGCTTGTAAAGGGAATAACGGTTACGGTAATGATATTAAATGGTATGTGGATATGGAACGATTACCTGCTTCCATATTTAACTCTTGGAACATCAGAGAGCAAAACACTAGTTCTAGAGCTTTATTATGCGAAGATGACATCGGGACAGTTCGGAAATCCGTGGGAGCTTATTTTCCCTGCCGTTTTGATTTCTGTTATCCCTATGACGATTGTATTTTTATTCCTTCAGAAATATTTTGTAAAGGGTGTATCAGAGGGCGCAATCAAGGCCTGAGAGCGGAGGAAATATGAAAAGACAAAAACCCATAAATCGAGCCGCAGGTATTTTAATGCCTATAAGCAGTCTTCCGTCTCCGTACGGAATAGGTACTTTGGGTGAGGCGGCATATAATTTTGTCGATTTTTTAAAAAAAGCGGGTCAAAGCTATTGGCAGGTGTTGCCCGTTGGGCCTACAAGCTACGGAGACAGCCCATACCAGAGTTTTTCGGCTTTTGCAGGCAATCCTTACTTCATAGACCCCGAAATTCTTATGAAAGAGGGACTTATAAGCCGTGAAGATGCAGATAGCTATGATTGGGGCGAAGATGAGGAAAGTGTCGACTATCAAAAACTTTATGAATTTCGTTTGGATTTACTCAAAATTGCCTATAAAAACAGTCGGCATAAAGAGGAAAGCTCATATATTTCGTTTTGCGAGGATAATAGCTACTGGCTCTCTGACTATGCTGAATATATGGCGATTAAAAAACATTATGGTGAACAGGGTTTTGTTCATTGGCCAATAGAAATACGGACAAGAAAACTTGATGCACTTAAAAAGATGCGCAAGGAGCTTTCAGACGAAATAGATTTTGAAAAATTCTGTCAGTTTCACTTTTTTAATGAGTGGAAGAAACTTAAAGACTATGCAAATAGGTCAGGCGTACGCATTATAGGCGATGTTCCTATATACGTATCGTTAGACAGCGCAGACGTCTGGGCGGGAAAAGAAGAGTTTTTATTAGATGATGAGTTAAGACCTGTTTTGGTAGCCGGAGTGCCACCGGATGAGTTTTCGGATGACGGTCAACTCTGGGGTACACCGCTTTATAACTGGGATGAAATGGAGAAAAACGGCTTTACCTGGTGGAAATTAAGACTCGGTTTTTCAGCTCAGATGTTTGATATAGTAAGGATAGACCATTTTATAGGAATCCAGAGATATTATGCAGTTGACGCTAAAAATAAAACTGCACGTCATGGTACATGGCACAAAGGTCCGGGCATAAAACTTTTAGAAGGTATAAGCGAAGCTATAGGCGAAACTAAAATAATAGCCGAAGATTTAGGTGCAATTACACCTGCGGTAACACGTTTAAGGCTTCGGGCAGGTTATCCGGGCATGAAAATATTAGAATACGCATTTACGTCCGATGGAGAAAACTCAAACCTACCGCATTTTTACGATGAAAACTGTGTGGTATACAGCGGTACGCACGATAACGAAACATTGGTGGGCTATTTTAAACACGCGCCGAAAGACGAGATAGCTTTTGCTAAAAAATATCTGCAGGTAAAATCCAATAAAATGCTTGCAAAAGCAACAATTCGGGCGGCATATTCAAGCGTAGCTCCGCTTTGTATAATTCAGATGCAGGATTTTTTAGGGCTTGATAACCGCGCCCGAATGAATTATCCGTCAACGCTAGGCGGAAACTGGAAATGGCGTATAAAAGCAGAAAATTTAACAGATGAGCTTGCAAAAGAGATTTATGAGCTTAGCCAGGTTTATGGAAGATTGGAGGAAAAAGATGCAGGAGTTTGAAAAAAATATAGACTTTTATCTTAAGAATGAGTATCAGGCGGATAAATATACGGCAAGTGATAATGAACTTATAAATGCAATCTGTAAGGCGGCGTCTGTGGAGATAAAATTACTTGAACAAAAAAAGAGCGATAAAAAAAGAGCCTGCTATTTTTCAGCTGAATTTTTGATAGGAAAAATGGCTCATTCAAACCTTTTAAACCTTGGACTTTTAAAAAGGTGCGAAAAATATTTAAAAGAGGCGGGAAAGGGTCTTGGAATTTTTGATAAAACCGAAGATGCTGCGCTCGGCAACGGTGGTCTGGGAAGGTTAGCAGCTTGCTTTTTGGACTCGGCAGCAACCACAGGAATTGGTCTTGACGGATACGGAATACGTTACAGATACGGAATATTTAAACAAAACATAGAAGATGGATGGCAGCACGAGGAAGCGGATAACTGGCTTAAAAACCCCGACCATTTCAGTGTGCGCAAAGAAAATGAGAAAGTAAAGGTGCATTTCGGTGGTCAAACTGTATATGCCGTGCCATATGATATGCCGGTTGTGGGATATATGCCGAAAAACGAAAAAGCAGTAGTAAACACACTGAGACTGTGGCAAGCAGAACCATTGGAAGAATTTAATTTTAATGCTTTTAATGCGCAGAATTATGAGGAAGCTATGCTGGAGAAAAATAATGCAGAGGCAATTTCGGCGGTTTTGTATCCAAATGACGATACGAACAGGGGCAAGGAGTTAAGGCTTAAGCAACAATATTTCTTTGTAAGCGCTTCGCTTAAAAGCATTTTAAAAGATTTTAAATTAAAATTTGGAACGGAGTTCTCGCTCCTTCCTGAAAAAATTGCAATTCAGCTTAACGACACACATCCAACAGTGGCAATACCTGAACTTATGCGTCTTTTGATGGAGGAGGAAGAGCTTAGCTTTAGCGATGCGTTTGCTATCGTGCGAAGCACATTTGCATATACCAATCACACCATAATGGCAGAAGCACTTGAAAAATGGAATAAAAAACTCTTTGCAACTGTGTTGCCTGAGGTATATCCTTATGTGGTGATGATTAATTTGGAACTTAAAAGGGAACTCGGCAGAATGGGTATCTGCGGCAAAGAACAAAATCCGTATCTTATACTCGCGGACGGAGTTGTTCATATGGCAAGAATGGCTATTTACGCAACCCGCTCTACAAACGGTGTTGCTAAAATTCATACGGAAATCCTAAAGAATAAGACGCTATGTCATTGGTATCGACTTTACCCCGGCAGATTTATAAATCAGACAAATGGTATAACGCAGAGAAGATGGCTCATGCTTTCAAACCCGGAATTATCTTCTCTTATAACAGATAAAATTGGCGAAAACTGGATTTTAAACCTTGATGAGCTTAAAAAGTTAGAAGCGTTTAAAGATGATAAAGATGTCCTTGCTAGTTTCAGAAAAATAAAATACGAGAAAAAGAAGCAGCTTTGTGAATTTATAAAGAAATATGAAAATGTAGATATTTCTCCTGATTTTATATTTGACATACAAATTAAAAGACTTCACGAGTATAAAAGGCAACTTTTAAACGCCTTTTCAATCCTTGATATTTATTATGGTATGTTAGATGGCAGAATTAAAGACTTCACGCCTACGGTATTTTTGTTTGGCGCAAAGGCTGCACCTGGATACAGACGAGCAAAGGCAATAATCAAATTTATCAATGAAATTGCAAAAATGATAAATAATGATGATAGAGTAGCTGATAAGCTTAAGGTTCTTTTTGTTCATAATTATAATGTTTCGTATGCCGAAAAGCTAATTCCGGCGGCGGACGTATCGGAGCAGATTTCGACGGCGGGCACAGAGGCGTCAGGCACAAGTAATATGAAATTTATGCTAAACGGTGCGGTAACGCTCGGCACATTCGATGGTGCAAATATTGAAATTGTTGAGCAGGCGGGCGAAGAGAACAACTATATTTTTGGTGCAAGAGTAGATGATATTGAAAAAATTAAAGATAGCTACTCGCCAATGAAACTTTACGAATCGGAGCCGCGCATTCGCGCGGTTTTGGATACGCTGATTGACGGTAGTGTATCTGACGATGGCAGCGGAGAATTTAGGGAGCTTTATGAATCGCTTTTATATGGTGCATCGTGGCATAAACCCGACCATTATTATTTACTTTATGATTTTCTGCCGTATTGCGATACTAAACTTAAGATAAATAAAGATTATAATAGCGAGGACGAATTCGCGCGTAAATGTCTTATGAATATTGCAAACGCCGGTAAGTTCTCAAGTGACAGAACAATTATGGGATATGCGAAAGATATCTGGAAAATCAAATAATATTTCTATTACCTCCCCGCTATAGCATATAGTTATAGTGGGGAGGTTGATTTTAATGATATTAAGAACGAAGTATGAAACGAAAAAGATTGAGCAAACGATGCATTATAAAAACGAGGCGGTGCTTGAGTACAAAATTTCATATCCTGTTTTTGAGTCTGCGGTATTTTTTGCGCCGGTACAAAGGATAAACAGATATTACAAAGACAAAGCGATGGCTTTTGAAAGATATTGCCGTACTGCGCTTTACCGAATGGCGTGTGAGAGTGCAGAGTATGCGCTGGAAAACTCATATCCTGTGATGCAGATGGAAGCGGTGCAGAATTTTGAGGTGACTTATAACGAAAATTGTGCTATAAGCCTTTATTTTGACCGATATATATTTACCGGTGGTGCTCACGGCACGACTGAAAGATTTTCGCAAAGCTGGGAACTGGCGGACGGCGGTAGCAGAATAGCTCTGTCGGAGCTTTTTAAAAAAGATTTTGATTATATGGGGCATATTAAAAATAAGGTTATTGAGGAAATTAAAAAGGATAAAGAGAAATATTTTGACAGTTTTGAGCAAAACGTAAATGATACTTTAAGCAAAGAAAATTTTTACATAACGCCCAAGGCGCTGGCTATATATTTTCAGCAGTATGATATTGCACCTTATTCATCCGGTATACCGATTTTTCTTATTTCTTATGAAAAGGATGGTGCAATGCCACCAAGGTGCTGAAAGAATTTTCAAACGGCGAATTCCTCAAGCTTTAACGACGGGGAAATTCGCCGTTTATATTGACACCGTATTTTCAAAGTGTTAAACTATATTGTGACAAAATTATTTGTGGGGAAGATACTATGTTAAACCTCTATGACGAAAATGAAAAATTTTATTTAATAAAGGCAATTACACCAACCGGAGAAAAATATGTTTTCAATGCACGCACCTATGTTGAAAACATAGAACTTGCGAAACATTACAGCACTTTGTCTAGTGCCAGGAGAATGGCAAAAACGGTGCAGGATGAAGGTTATGAAACAAAAATTATATCAGCAAAAACACAAAAGCTCGAATGAGCTTTTTTATTTTTGCAAAAGCACATAATATTGCCTATGATTTAGCGTTTATATGTTGACAAAGTCTTCTAAAAGATGGTATACTATTATTATGGGGATTTTTTTAAAATATGAAGAAAAAAGGTGATACGTTGCCTAAATTTTTTATAGATAAAAGTGCGATAAAAGGCGGAAATTGCGCGATTTTGGGCGGAGATGCCACGCATATTTCCAAGGTTTTGCGCCTCGGCATAGGAGATGAAGTTGTTCTTTGCGACGGCGAGGGTACAGACTATGATGCCAAAATATCTTCTGTAGATAAATCTGAGGTGGGCTTGAGCATCTTAAATGAATATCCGTGCGAGAGCGAACCAAAAGTTTTTGTAACGCTGTTTCAGGGCATACCAAAGGCTTCGAAAATGGAGTATATCATTCAAAAATGTACAGAGCTCGGAATTGCAAATATTGTTCCCGCGATGACAAAACGGACAGTTGTGAAGCTTGAGAATGCTCAGGCAGAACAGAAAAAACTTGAGCGTTGGAACAAGATTGCTCAAGAAGCCGTAAAACAGTGCGGCAGGGGCAGAGTGCCAACGGTTGATGCGGTTTGTGATATTAAAGATATAAAAAATATGATAGGCGACTTTGATTTATTTTTAGTAGCTTATGAGGATGAAGAGAATATATCTTTAAAAAGTGTGCTTAAAAATGCCGGCAGCGCAAACAAAATTGGAATAGTAATCGGTCCTGAGGGCGGGTTTGAAAAAGCTGAGGTTGAAATGCTTACCTCGGCGGGAGCCAAAAGCGTCTCTTTGGGAAAGAGAATTTTAAGAACCGAGACTGCGGGGCACACTGTGCTCACAGCGGTTCTTTATGAACTCGGCGAGCTTGAATAAAAATTTTTATAATACAGGAGAGTGTTAAAATGGCAAAGGAAATGACAAAAGAAAGACAGGAACAATTATCAAACAGATTGGTGCTTAATTTCGGCATTTTGCTCGGCGTTGCACTTGTTATGCTTTATGTAAATAATGCGCTCAGAAGCCCCGGCATAAGAACTGTTACTTATACAGTATTACTCGTTTTAGGAATAATTTTTGCACTTTCGGCAATTGGTTTTTACTTTGTTGGCAAATATAAAGTACCGAAAATTAAAAAATACAGCCCGTTTTGTCTGGGTGGTTTTATAATTTGTGCAATGCTTTATGTTTCTTCTTTAAGCTTAATCCCAGGTTACTCAAACATTAAGGCAGTAATCGCGGTATATATTGCTATGGCGGTGTATTTCATTGTTTTGGCAATCGTAACATCTATTCAGCTTAAAAAACCGGTTGTAAAAGAAAAGGTTGCTATAGACGGCTCAAAAAAAGCAAAGAAGAAAAATAAAAGAAAATAATAATTAAAACTACGATACGGATAAAGGAGAAAGAGAAAATGTTTGATTTTGAGTATGTAAAGAATTTTGACCCTGAAATAGCGGAAGCTATTGAAAAAGAGGTTGACCGTCAGAACCGCAATATTGAGCTTATTGCGTCTGAAAACTGTGTAACACCTGCGGTTATGGCAGCTATGGGCTCGCCACTTACCAATAAATATGCAGAAGGTTATCCGGGTAAGCGCTATTACGGCGGTTGTGAGGTTGTTGATATCGCAGAAAATCTTGCCATTGAACGCGCAAAGGAGCTTTTCGGAGCAGAGCACGCTAATGTACAGCCGCATTCCGGTGCGCAGGCTAATATGGCAGTATTTTTCGCTGCACTGCAGCCGGGAGATACAGTTTTAAGTATGAACCTTTCACACGGCGGACACCTTTCACATGGCAGCCCGGTTAATATTTCAGGTAAATATTATAATATCGTTCCTTACGGTGTAAGCGAAAAAACAGAAATGATTGATTATGATGAGGTTCGACGCTTAGCATTAGAGCACAAACCGAAGCTTATCTTAGCGGGTGCGAGTGCATACTCAAGAACAATCGATTTTGAAAAATTCTCCGAAATTGCAAAAGAGGTTGGCGCATACTTTATGGTTGATATGGCACATATCGCAGGTCTTGTTGCTGCAGGACTGCATCCAAATCCGGTGCCGTATGCTGACTTTGTAACCACTACAACACATAAAACTCTTCGCGGACCGCGTGGAGGTATGATTTTGTGCAAGGCTGAGCACGCTCAGATGATTAATAAAGCTGTTTTCCCGGGAATTCAGGGTGGACCGCTTATGCATGTTATCGCAGCTAAAGCAGTATGTTTTAAAGAAGCTCTCAGCGATGAATTTAAAGCATATCAGAAACAGGTTGTTAAAAACGCAGCTGCTCTTTCTAAAGCGCTTATGGACGAAGGCTTTAAGATTGTGTCCGGCGGAACAGACAACCACCTTATGCTTGTTGACCTTACCAATATGGATATTACCGGTAAAGATGCTGAAAAAATGCTTGACGAGGTTCGCATCACAGTTAACAAGAACACTATTCCTCTTGAGACAAGAAGCCCGTTTGTCACAAGCGGTATCCGTATCGGTACATCGGCTTCAACAACTCGTGGTATGAAAGAAGAGGATATGGTACTTATTGCAAAACTTATTAAAATGACCTTGTCTGATTTCGAGAACAACAAGGCTTCGGTTGCGGCTAAAGTTGCAGAGCTTTGTGCAAAATATCCGCTTTACAGATAAGTTGATAATTTAAATTTTAAAGGAGGAATTACGATGGCAAGAAGTTTATCGGTTTATGTTGATGCTTTTGGTGAGTTTAGAAAAAAACTGTCCAAGAAACTGGATGAAAACGATAAAACGGCGCTTAAATATGCGGGATTTTTCCTCGGACTGCTGATTGCTTCGTGGTTTCCCAAATTCACAAAAAGAGTCAGAACAGTACTTGCGGTTGTTGGTATTATTTTAATACTACCAACCGTTGTAAAAGCAATAAAGACTTTTAAAGAGGTTTTTAAGTACCGCTGGTGGTAGGCAATAATTAAAAAGACAAGAGCTGTGACGGTTGTTGCAGCTCTTTTTTTATATTTTGCTGCTAAAGTCTGCAAAAAAATGTAAAAAAATCTTGACAATAATTATGCATAATAATATAATGATATCAAACAGGGAAGGAGATACAATAGATGTTTATTTTAAGTTTTGTTAAAACTGCACTATTGCTAAACTTACCGGCTTTACTATTTAAGGTCCGGTCTTGTTCTTTGCGCCCTGTAGGCAATATACTATAATTTTGGGATTTAAGAACGAAGCGGCCGGACCAAAAACAAAGGTCCGGCTTTTTATATGCTCCAATGCGAATATAAGATTTTGTTATAGGAGGCAGACAATGAACTATCAAAAATATCACAAGGCATATTTCCCGGTTCCCATATCCGAACGTAAGTGGCCCGAAAATGAGATAACTGAAGCACCTACCTGGTGTAGCGTTGATTTGCGTGACGGAAACCAGGCGCTTTTTTCACCGATGACGCTTATAGAAAAAGTAGAGTTCTTTCAGTTCTTGATAGAACTTGGATTTAAGGAAATTGAAATAGGATTTCCGGCGGCGTCTGAAACGGAATATCAGTTTACTAGATATTTGATTGAGAACGACCTGATTCCTGATGATGTTACTGTTCAGGTGCTTACGCAGTCAAGAAAACATATTATAAAAAAGACTGTTCAGGCACTTAAAGGCGTAAAAAATGCAATAATTCACCTTTATAATTCCACATCAGAGCTGCAAAGAAGAGTGGTGTTTAAAAAGGATAAGCAGGAGATAATTGACCTTGCCATTTCAGGCGCAAAATGCCTTAAGGAGATGGCAAAAGAGCTCGATGGAAACATCCGATATGAATATTCGCCTGAAAGCTTTACCTGCACGGAAATGGAATATGCGGTGGATGTGTGTAATGCGGTTATAGACGCTTTTGAACCGACTCCAGATAATAAACTGATAATTAATCTGCCTTCGACAATAGAGGTCTCAACGGCTAACGTGTATGCTGACCAGGTTGAGTATATGTCCACACATTTAAATAAAAGAGAATCTGTGAGCCTCAGCGTTCATGCGCACAATGACCGCGGAACGGGAATTGCGGCAACGGAGCTTGCTCTTTTGGCAGGTGCTGACAGAGTAGAGGGAACAATTTTTGGTAACGGTGAACGTACGGGTAATGCTGATATCGTCGTAATCGCTCTCAATATGTTTTCTATGGGTATTGACCCAAAACTTGAGCTTGGCAATATTACAGAAATCATTGAGAAATTCAAAAAGTTCAATAAACTCCCGATTCATCCGAGATATCCGTATGCTGGAAAACTTGCATATACAGCCTTTTCCGGCTCGCATCAGGATGCAATTAAAAAGAGTATGGATTATCATAAAAAGCATAAGCCGCTTTACTGGCAAAATCCTTATCTGCCAATTGACCCGGCGGATATCAAGCGCAGTTATGAGCCTATCCAGATTAACTCTCAGTCCGGAAAGGGCGGCGTAAGCTATGTAATGGAGAATAAGTTTGGCTACAGTATGCCTAAACAGATGATTAAGCATTTCAGCACCATTATAAAGACACTCTCAGACCAGAAACAAACCGTTATGGAGCCTAACGAAATCTTTGAGGCATTTAAATCTGAATACATTAACTGTCACGAAAAGGCACGCCTCGTTGAATACCATTTCTCTGTAAGCGGTGACCGTACAAATATGACTGCAAAGCTCGAGGTTATGGGCAAAATTAAAGAGCTTAGTGCAAGCGGTAACGGTCCGTTGGATGCGATGACTAATGTACTTCGTGAGGCGACCGGCAAAAAAGTTGAGATTACGTCTTATACTGAGCACGCACTCGAGGGGTCCTCGGCATCAAAGGCGGTATCTTATATAGCGCTTGCTGATGATACAAATGTATATTGGGGAGCGGGGGTGCACGAAAACATCAATACTTCCTCCATCCTAGCTCTGTTTAGCGCGATGAATAAAGTTTTATAATATAAAAAGGCAGAAACAATCATTTCTGCCTTTTTTCGATGCAAATTAACTTACGCAATATCCTCAATTATTTCTTTTGGCTGCTCGAAAAGCTGCTCGGGGTTTTCAAGTATTTTCTTAAAGAGTTTAAATGCGGATGCATAATAATGTCCGTCACAAATTCGGTCATCACATGTGAGAGTAAAATCAATTACTCTTCGTTTTTCCGGCTCGCCCTTGCTATTTAGCGCATATTCTGTTCTTTTTGAGCCCATTGCAATAAATACGGGCAAATTACCAAAACTATAAAGATGGTGCACAACCGGAGGTATGCCAAGTGAACCGAGATTGGTTATAAACATGGAACCGTGAAACGGGCTAAGATTTGTCAGCGAACGGGGAAGTAAGCCGAAATAGTCAAAGAATCTTAATGTTCCCACGGCGGACTTTAAGAACACCCTCGGCAATTTCACAAGAATTCTTGCGAAGCTATCCATAGAGTTCTGGTCGCCCTCTTGCTTGTTGGTGGCAAGTTCTCGTGAAAGAGAAGTGTATACATCAGTCAGAGTGTCTTCGGGTGAAAGAAAAATTTTAATGACTGATTCTGGAGCATTGAGTTTCAGCTCTTTTTTTATTGCCATACATATCTGGATACCATTACGCGCAAAAAGGCGCTGACCACGAATATATCTGTTAATGCCCGGAAGCTGCGAAACAACACGCACATAAGCGGCCATAAACAAATGCATCATTCCTAGACTGGTCATTCCTTCAGCTCGTTTTTCTCTTATCATTTCTTCACATTTTGATATATCAACAGTTGCACTAAAGGCGTTTGCAGCACCGAGTCTGTTCGCCATTATAAACGGAGAAATTGCGTCCATAGGGACCTTGCCTTTTATTCTTCTTCCTTCTCTTGCCAACGTTAAACCACCACGCTTTTTAATAATTAATAACATTATATCACAAAATTCGACAAAAAACAACATTTATAATATTCTATATTACATTGTCATTGTTTTTCCTGGGTTATTATGGTACAATTAATACATTAGGTATTTTATTTTTTAAAATAGTTAAAAATGCCTGGCGGATAAATCATTTAATGGGTTTATAATAACTTTAAAATTTTTGCTTATAGGGAGAGGTACATATGTATAAAAAAATAGAACAGCTTAAAACAGAAACAAAGCTAACCAATGAAGGCAAGGAAAAAATGTTTAAGACCAACCTTGCAGACTTTGAGGGATGGGACCCGAGAAATAGACTATTTTCTTTGGTGCAGGTAAAGCCGGGCGAAGAAGTGGAATATCATATGCACGCTGGGGAGAGTGAAACTTTTTTTATTCTTTCGGGACAGGGCATCTATAATGATAACGGAAACAAGGTTGATGTAGCTCCGGGAATGGTAACATTTACCCCGTCAGGTCAAGGCCACTCTATTAAAAATACAGGCAATGAAATGCTTGTTTTGATCGCTCTTATTGCTGTCGAATAAAATTTTATTACGTGAAAATGGGAATAGGGATTTTAAATAACTAAATATATACCAAGTGTGCTAATTATCAAAATTGAATAAAAGATTAATTTTGATATGATGACCTTATCGTCCCCCCCCTAAGAGAGCACGATGTTTGAGAAAAATTAATCAGGGAGAATTTGAATGTTGGAAAAATTCATTTCAAATGTTAATAATATGCTGTACGGATACGTTTTGATTATTCTGCTTATTGCAGGCGGATTGTATTTTACTTTCAGAACAAAATTTGCACAGTTCAGGCTTATCAAAGCGCAGTTTAAAGCAGTTACCGAAAAGAAGGGAGACGGCAAAGGAGTCTCATCGTTTCAGGCACTAATGGTATCAACTGCATCACGCGTAGGCACCGGAAATATAATTGGTGTATCTACTGCATTGTGCCTGGGTGGCTATGGTTCAGTTTTCTGGATGTGGGTTATTGCAATTATAGGAGGTGCATCTGCACTTATTGAGAGCACGCTTGCGCAGATATACAAAAAACAGGGTTCTGATGGTAATTATTATGGCGGCCCAGCTTATTATATCGAGACCGGTCTTGAAAATAAGACGCTCGCGATTATATTTTCTGTAATTTTAATTTTCACATACGGATTCGGATTTAATATGCTTGCATCATATAATCTGCAGTCTGCTTTTTCAACCTACAGTTTCTACAATGTAACCTATACGCCGTGGGTAATTGGCGTAATTTTAGCTGTGCTTGTGAGCTATTGTTTATTAGGTGGCGGCAAAAGAATTGTAAAGATTACAAGCGTTTTAGTTCCGGTAATTGGGGTTGCTTATGTTGCAGTTGCACTTTATATTTGCGTAAAGAACGTAAATATGCTGCCGGCTGTATTTAGCCGCATTTTTACCGAGGCGTTTGATTTAAAGGCAATTTTTGGCGGTTTTAGCGGTTCTTGTGTTATGTATGGAATAAAAAGAGGGCTTTTCAGTAACGAAGCGGGCGTGGGTTCTGCGCCTAATGCCTCTGCCTCTGCGGATGTGGAGCATCCTGTAAAGCAGGGCCTAGTGCAGATACTTTCTGTATTTATTGATACACTTTTAATTTGTTCCGCAACGGCGTTTATGTGCCTTTGTTCAGGAGTTGAGCCGGTCAGAGAGCTTTCGGGTGCCCCATATGTTCAGTCTGCTCTCCAAAATGTTTTGGGTGTGGGTGGACCAATATTTATTACTGTTGCAATGATTTTGTTTGCATTTACGACGCTGCTTGGAAATCTGTTTTATGTTGACCAATGTCTCGTTTATCTTTTAAAGAGAATCCCGGGTAAGATATTTAACACCATATATCCCATAATCGCTTCTGTAGTTATACTTTTTGGTTCAGTTTTAAGTGCTGATTTGCTTTGGGGTATCGCTGATGTAGCAATGGGAGCGCTTGCTACTATAAATATGCCGGTAATTCTTATTTTGGGTAAATATGCACTGCGCGCACTTAAAAACTATGAGATGCAATATAAAAAAGGCGATGATATAAAATTCTGTGCAAGCGATATAGACCTGCCGCACGAAGTTGATTGCTGGAAATAAATGTTGGAGGGGTAGATATGTGGTTTGTTTTGGCGCTTTTATCAGCGGTTTTTGCCGCACTTACTTCTATTCTGGCAAAGATAGGAATAGAAGGAGTAAATTCTAATCTTGCAACAGCTATAAGAACTGTTGTTGTGGTTGTAATGGCGTGGGGGATGGTGTTTTTAACCAACACACAAAAAGGCATTGTGAATATAAGCACAAAAAGTTGGTTGTTTCTAATTTTGTCCGGTCTTGCAACCGGCGCTTCGTGGCTGTGCTATTATAAGGCACTTCAGGTAGGTGAGGCATCAAAGGTAGTTCCGGTTGATAAGCTGAGTGTGGTTATTACGCTGATTTTAGCGTTTGTATTTCTGCACGAACAGTTTACTGTTAAATCGTTAATTGGATGTATTCTTATTGGTATAGGCACATTGGTTATGGTGTTATAATTCTACATAGCAGATTTTTTGAATAAGTTATATAAAGTATTTTATTATGGTGAGGTTAGGAAAGTAATGAAAACAATAGTAATTTATAAATCAAAATACGGTTCTACAAAAAGCTATGCCGAGTGGATTGCCGAGGAACTTTCCTGTGAGGTAATAGAGGCATCACAGGTAAAAATAAATGACCTTGATGGGTATGATACCATTATTTATGGTGGTGGTTTGTATGCTGAGATGATAGCGGGCATAACGCTTATCACAAAAAACATTGAAAGACTTAAAGATAAGAAAAT
>JAZNJS010000081.1:0-23048 GCA_045578185.1 Clostridia bacterium | reverse complement strand
CGGAACGGGAGAAAAATGGGAAAAGAGCACTAATGCGCCGGCTTGGAACGCGAAAGTTGTTAAGCCCAGCCGCAGAGGACCGCAATATGTTGAGATTGAAAAGCCCAACGCAACAGTTGAGGCTGATAGTTATAGTCTTACTACATCAAAGCTCGGCGCAGGCGCAGCCTTGACGGGCGAGGTTGATGTAAGCTTTAAAATATATATACCGTCAATTGGTACTGCCCCGAGTGGCGAGGCTTATAATCCGAGACAGACGGATTATGCTGTAAATATTGTGGCAGTAAATGGAGAAGAAAATGACCTTCTCGATGATGGATTTAAGCTTTGGACACATCACACAGGCGACGTGCCGAAGGTTTCTGTCGGTCAGACATTCTATGAGCTCGGCTGGAATACCTGGTATGGTATCCGTATGGTGTTTGATTCAGACACACAGACCGTCAGCTACTATATCAATAACGATACCGATGTCCCGACAGCTACACAGGCAATCACCGAGAGTTATAATATAAGCTATATTGGTTTTTGTCTTGATAAGAATCTTCCCGAAACCAAATTCGGATTAGACGATTTTTATATGGTACACAGCAACACTGAAGTAATTGATGAAGCATCAATGACAATTTCGTATATACCCGTATATGACGGCGAGACCCGTACACTTACTATTAATGGTACAGCAAGACCGCACTTTGACCAGAATGCGCAGGCAGCTATCTATGCGCTTACTGACACCACAGTACCGCTCGCAAGCGCTGAGGTTGCAACAACCGAGGGTGGAGCATTCTCAATTGAACTCGCAGTTCCGGCAGGTGTAAGCGGCAAAGCATTGCTAGACGTTTCAAGTGACTATCTGCCGACAGATGCAGCAGGTCGCAAAATGGAAATTGTAATTTACGACGGCGAATTAGACGCAGAAATTGCCGCTAACTATGCTACATATGCTGCTGATGCTGAAACTGCAAAATTAATGCTCGACTCTTATTTGCCACAGGTTGTAACACGCCCTGAGTGGTATGCATATTTAGAGGATAAAGAATTTTATGCAGAGTACCTTATGGCAAATGCAGAACAGGGCATCCTTTGCACTACAGGTGCAGAACTTGCCGCAGCTTTCGCTAATGCGGGCGTAATTAAAGCAATTAATGCTGCAGGCGATAAGGTTGCAAAGCTCGAAGAAAACGGTTTTATTGCTATTACCGCACTACCGGAGCTGGACACAGAGTTTAACAGAGTATGGGATGCAAATCCTCTTACTCAGGCGTTTACTTGTGAAGCAGACATCGAAGAGCGTATAGACTATGTAATGTCAGTAACTAAAGTAAACTGTGCACAACGCAGTGAAATCGCAGGTATTATAAGAGAATATCAGAGCACCTTCGGTCTTACAGACGAAGAGGTTGACCCGGAAGGACTTGATTTTGATATCATATGTGCACCGCTCTTTAATCAGGGATATGACAATCCAACTGAGATTAGCGATGCAGTTAAATTGTCTCTTGCAAATCCGCCTGAAATGCCTCCTGTAATTGGCGACGATGACAGTAATAACGGCAATAATGGCAATAATGGTAATAATGGTAATAACGGCGGCAGTGTCGGCGGTGGCGGCGGTGGAAATAGAGTTGGCGTAAGCAACGATATTGCTGAATTAAAGCCGGAGATTGCGCCGGAAGCCGTGACTGAAAAAGAAGATAAAGAGAACGCTGCTGATGACAAACAGGAAGCAGAGAACAAAGAGCCTGAAGTTAGTGCTCAATTTGGTGATGTTGAAAATCATTGGGCAAAAGAAGCTATCCTTGAACTTGTAAAAGAGAATATAATCAATGGATACGAGGATGGCACCTTTAAACCTGAAAATAAAGTAAGCCGTGCAGAATATATTGCTATGGCAGTACGTCTTTTAAAACTTGAAGCTGCTGAGGCAAGCTTTGCAGACGTTAAGGCTGATAGCTGGTATGCAGGTGTAGTTGGAGCTGCTGAAAAAGCAGGCATTATTAAAGGAAGCGATAACTGCTTCTTCCCCGAAAACACCATCACACGCCAGGATGCAGCAGTTATCCTCTACCGTATGTTAGGCGAGCCGGAGATGGATGAGGAAGCAGCAACATTTGCTGATGCTGACAGTATCGCATCTTATGCTGAAAAGGCAGTAAAAGTATTAAGCAGTATGGGAATTATTAATGGATTTGATGGAAAATTTGAACCACAGAGAGAGATTTCCCGTGCAGAAACCGCAAAAATTCTTTATAGTGCGGCTGCTGCACTCCAGTCTCGATAAAACGGTATAGCAGAAAGGGATGTTACTATGAAAAAGAAGGTATTAATTGTATTGCTTAGCGCGTTGCTGGCATTTTCTGCATTTGTACCGCTTACCGGTGCTCAGGCGGCAAGCTTTGATCCGGACGCTCAGCGTGTCATCAATTTTGTAAAAACATTTTCATTTATGAATGAACTGACAGTTGAGGAAATGCAGAACAAAACACCGCTGACTCGTGCACAGCTTGCAACAATTGTAAGCAGGATTTTAGTTGGCGGAGAAAATGAAATCCCCGTTGGCGAAATTCCTTTTACTGATGTGCCGGAGTGGGCGCGTCCGCAGGTTTATTTCGTTTACAATCAAGGCATTATGGTTGGTGATGATGAGGGTAGATTTTTACCTGATGAGATGGTGTCATATGGACAGGCGGCAAAAGTATTTGTTCATCTGTTAGGATATGATGCACAGGCGTTAAAACGCGGTGGATATCCATCAGGATACATATACACTGCATCTCAGCTTGGCCTTTTAGACGGAATTGATGCTAATGCATACAGTGCCATCAGCCGATATGATATTGCAAAAATTTTATATCAGGCGATTGGTGTAGAAGTTCTGAAGATATATGCTGTAAGTGAAAAAGGCGCAGACCTGGCTACAGACGGCCGAGATTATTTATCGGTTTATTTGGGTATTGAAACCAGAGAGGGCATTTTAGGTGCTATCAATGGTAAAAGTGCTGTTAAGGGCGTACAGTGTGGAAAAGGAAAAGCAGCTTTTGGCAAGACTATTGCTTCTGTAGCAGATGCTCGCTATGATGCACTTTTAGGAAGCCGCGTAAGATACTTCCTTAAGAGCGAACTTGAAGAATATGAGCTTGTATATTTAGAGGAACACAAGAAAAATGTGGTTACACGAGTAAAGAGTCAGGATGTGCTTAAAAATGACTCTGACTTTTCAATGACCCATTTCGTGTATAACGAATACGAAGATGTCAAAGAAAGTGTAGAAATTGTTAATGAGTTCTGCTATTCTTACAATGGAACATATGACTTTGACTTTGACTGGGGAACATGCGCGTTTGATACAGGTTATGTAGACTTAATTGACCATGATGAAAATGGTATTATAGACGTTGTAATGGTTTGGAATTTTGATGAGATAGTAGTCAACAGTATAAGTGGCAAGACTATTGCCGGCATACATCTTGACAGACTTGATTTAAGTTCATACCGAGACAATGTAACAATTACATTCCCTGACGGAAGCATGGGCTCTGTTGAGCGTCTTAGTGAGCTTAAAATGTGGGATGTAGTATCAATTGTTAGAAGTAAAGACAACAAGAGTGTAAATCTTATTGTTTGCCGTGATGGCATAACCGGAGTAGTTGAGGAAAAAAGCACAACAGATGCAAGAGCTTTTATAATTGATGGAAAAGAATATTTTATATCTAAAAAATTCCAGCATAATATTGATATGGGCTCAACTGAGAATCTTCAGCTTGGCAGAAGCGGAGAGTACTTCTTCAACATAATCGGTGAAATTGCTGGTATTCGCGCTAAAAAAAGTGATACAGAGCTTCAGTATGGTTACTTGCTTGGCATAAAGGAGCCTAAAGGCCTCAAAACCGAAGTTGGTATGCTGATAATTGAAACCAGCGGTAAACAGTCAGAACTCTATACCACAGATAAAATCTATTTTACAGACAAAAATGGTGTAAGAGACAGGGATGAAGCTAAAGTTGCTATCTTGGGCAACGATTTATGTCCGGCCGGCAGATTTGAGCCACAGCTTATTCGCTATCGTTTAGATAAAGACGGAAAAGTTGCAGAGGTTGAGTGTGCTCGCGAGCCCAGCACAGCAATGTGTGATAAGGATAACTTCAGTCTTGACTATGAAAACGCAGCAAGCGAGTTCTTCTACAATGACCACGCATACGGCTTCTGTGAATCAGGGAACCTGGCTACGGAGTTCTTTGCAGCCGGCACAACCATTATCTACTATATTCCGGTAGAGAATGGAAGTATAGTAAAAGAAGATGCTAAGACAATCAGCACGAACTATTTCCGAAACGGCGTTAAATACAAAAACATCAGATTCTATGACAATGACGAGACAATGGTACCGAGTGTTATCGTATATCAGCCGAATATAGTAGAGGTTGCTGAAACATTTAAAGAATCAGACAGTCTGGTAATTGTTGATAAATTAGTCAAAGCCGTTAACGCTAAAGACGAAGTAGTTTCGATGCTTAAGTGCTACACAGGTGGCTCTTATCAGCGTCTGGAGATAATCAATAATAGCAATATAGAACTTAACTATGGTGATATTATATTCCCGAAATATAATAACGATGGTGTACTCTTTATTGATTCTAACAGCGTAATCTTTAGAAACGACGGCAGACAACCATATTACTGGAAAGCAAATCATATGAGTGCGAATTCAAATGGTTTCTCAGAGTGTTGGTCAACACATGGTTTCATTTACAGAAAGACCGAAACCAACATGAGCGTTTACTGTGGAGGAGACGGATTTGCGGCAATTTCCTTAGGCCGTAACAAACCGCTTGTTTATATCATCAGTAAAAACGGCAAGGTTCGTATAGGAAGTGTGGATGATCTTGTTCCTTCAAGTGCACTTCGTCAGACAGACGGAACTATTATAGGTGACCCTTATGATGGTTCAAAAGTATTATTGAATACTCGTATTGACTATGTAAGGGAGATATTCATATTCGAAGACTAATAAAAGGAGGCGATATGTATGAAATTAAAGCATATAGCATTGCTATTGGCAATATTTTGCTTGCTGGGCTCTGTGCCGGTATCGGCGGCTGAGTCCGGAATTTACTATGATTTTGATACTTCTACGAATATAAAGGAAGCTTTTGGAACTGACAGCAATGTATATCTTGCTAACGGCTTCCGAGGAAAGTCAGCTGCTGTTGGTAGCGGCGAGACAGCTATATTAAACGGCGTCGATATTCGTGGTCGTACAACCCGTATCAGCCAGATGCTCAAAGTAGAAGGCGATGTATGGGCAGAGATTAATTTAAACAGTAAAGAAAACGGCTCAATCAGCCTTGGTTTGTCAGATGGTTCTCTTTATATAATAAACGAGGGCAATTGGACTTTTCTTTCGCGCTATAACAAAAAATCATGGTTTGAGATTGTCATGCGTACCGACCTTGCAGACGGTAAGATTGCAGTTTTTGTAGATGGTTTGCAGCTTGGCGGAGAATACACCACATCGGTTCCTGACATTCAAAGCATTAGTTACTCAGTCAGTGGAAAAGCCGGCAGCGCACTTTTAGTTGATGAGCTTGTAGTTCAGAAAAATGCTGAGGTTTTGAAAATAGGCAGTGCTGAACGTGGTACAGATAAAGGATTACCTGTATTAAAAGAACGCGGCTTTGTTCCATACACTCCGGAGCAGACAGGCGTTGAGGTCAGCGCTATGAATGCAGATTCTACTGTTTCAGCAAGTGAAGCAGTAGAAGGCAGAGGCGCTGAGAACCTGATAGACGGTGACCCGAATACATATTGGGAAGCAAAATTGCCGGAAAAACCAAAGGACAACGGCAAAAGCCTTATGTTTGATAAATCTGTGCAAAGCGCCAGCATGATGCTTGCTACCTATGATTTTGCACCGGAGACCAAGCTTGTTGTTTTTGAGCAGGATATTTTGACAACTGATGTAAGCAGTGAAAAGGCTATGCCGTATTTCTACAGCTCAACAGGAAAAATTGCGGTTCATACAGTTATGGTTGATAACACCTTGACTGCCTTTAACCGTACTATGATACCTGAGGTTCAGACAGACAGATGGTACCATATAAAAGTGGTATTACATGTTGATACCCAGATTTGGGAGTTTTATGTAGATGACAAGCTTACCAGAAAAATGGAATTCCGCGAAGATGCACAGGATATTTCAAAAATCCAGTATCATATACAGGTTGGTTGTACAGGTAAATTCTTTATAGATAATGTAAAAATAACCTTAGGCGATGAAAATAACAAGCCGATTGTTGATGATGACTTTGAGAGCTATAATGTTGGTACAAAAACCCTTGACAATATGAATATCGAACAGGGCGGCGGAATTATTTCCGTAGAAAAGTATCAGTATGTCGAAGAGCCTAAGTTCCCGCAACACATCGTTATGGACTTTAAGCGTGAGGGAGCACTTGAGCAGGCAGAGGTTACTTTCCCTGAGGGCCGTGCATATAAATTCGTAGCGGCAATTTCCCGTGATGCGTCATATTGGTCTATGTGCAGTGATATGACTGATAAATTTTATTCGGGAACAGTTAGATTTGCGTTCTCGCCGACAAGAACGAAGTACCTCAGAATAAGTATTATGGAAAGTGAAGAGATGTATTCTGCCGCTGTCTCGGAGGTAGGAGCAATCTGGGAGAAACGGAATCCAATTGAGAACCTGGCGTTTACTGCGCAGGTAAGCACATCATCAGACAGCGCTCTTACTCACGACAAACGAGGCATAAATGATAATATCGTTGCTGAATTTGGTAAAATCGGCGAGTGGAGACCAAACAAAGAAGAAACTCAGCCGTGGGTACAGTACAACTGGACCGGCGCACACGAAATTGACCAGATTGTAATTCATGACAGTGCGCGTTTGGAGGACAATATCTTAAAAGGTGTTCTTTCCTTTAGTGACGGTAGCAGTATTGAGGTTACAGATATTCCTGCCTCGGGAAAAACACGAATTGTTGATTTCCCTGCAAGAACAGTAGACTGGGTACGATTTACTCTTAAAGAATTTGAGGGTGAACCTGCAGTTTCTGAAATTCAGGTATTCCCGGTAGGCGAGAAACCTGAACTGGTAGAATATATTGAGCCGTGGAAGGTAATCACCTTAGATACGGACTTTACAAGTACCTGGTTCCTCTCAGCCGATATTGACGATGACGGCGAAGTCGAAATGTTAGGATGTCGTTGTTTCCATGACCCATATGGTACCGGCAATCACGCAGTAGTAAACGCTTGCGCATTTGAACTGGACGGAACTATGATATGGACTTGGGGAAAAGGCGGCGAAGGACATGATGACCCGGGTGGAGACGCTCCTTTCCAGATATATGACATAGATAATGATGGTGTACTGGAAGTACTGTTATGTACAGACACGCATTTCGTTATGCTTGATGCAAGAACTGGTAAAGAAGAAAAAAGATATCCTTTGCCTGTTTACGAGTCTGATCCTGGACTTTGGCCTACAGACGCCATTGCAATTGCAAACATTTCCGGTAACGATTATCCGAGTGATATTATTATTAAAACACGTTACTGGAGCATATGGGCGTTCACAAAAGACTGGGAACCTATCTGGTATTTTGATATGCCGGGTGGAATGCAGGTTGGACACCGTCCTTTCCCTGTAGATATCGATAATGATGGTTACGATGAGGTTTCAATAGGATTCAGTATGATAAATCCGGACGGTAGCATTCGCTATATGATGGATCCGGACGAATTTGAAAGTCCTTTGATTTATAATCACGCACACTGTGACTCTACCAAAATGGCGGAATATTTCGTTGTGGGTGATGTTGATGTAAACAGCGTTATCAATGAAAAAGACGCTACGCTTTTAAGAAAAATACTTGACGGCGAGCATGAGGCTACGAAAGACCAGTTCAGAGCAGCTGATACCGACGGAGATGGTGCGCTGACTGAAAAAGACTATGATCTTTTAGGTCAGAAACTGCGTCATGAAATAAAAGCATTCCCCAATCGCGGACTTCCTATGGAAGATGTACGCATCTGTCTGTGCATCTGCGGTGGATTTGATACGATTATGCTCGACGGAAATGGTAAACGTGTCTGGGCAGTAGAAGACGGTATGCATTATGAAACAATCGTAATGGCGCAAATGTTTGAGGGCAGCGATGAAAAGCAAATTGTAACTAATCCATTTATACCGTCACAAGAAGGTAAAGATGTTGGAGTAATGCCGATATACATCTTTGATATGGACGGCAACCTGCTTGAAGCTCGTTACAGCTTTATGCAGATTCGTTTCCCGTGCGTTATAAACTGGAACGGAAAGCAAGATTATATCTACATGGGTCCTGAGGGATTAATGTACGATGGTAATATGAGAATCCGTGCAAGAACGTTGACACCGTTTAGAGGATTAGAGCCTATTATGCTTTATCCGCAATCAAGAGGAGATACGGCGTATAACTTAGACCTTAACGGTGACGGACGTCAGGATATTGTAAACAGAACATCATACAACGACGGAAGCGGAACCAAACAGTACATGCTCATTTACTTAAATGAGAGAGGTAAGGTTACAGCTGATGGTCTCGGTAGTGGCTACAACGTGACATTCTATTGATACAGTCTTATTTTGCTTTATTACCGAGCAAAATAATTAAAAAATAAAGTAAAGTTGTAGGTAACGCAAATGAAGAAAATAATTTCAATTTTGATTTTGGCCTGTATGCTTATTACGGTATTTACACCGATGAGCTTTGCTATTGAGCAAAAGGCTACAAATTACCTGAACGAAACTTTTGGTGCGGCGGGCTCTTATACGGGCCCGCTTGCAACATCAACAACCGAAAGCGTCTATGGCAGCTGGAAGCTTCGAACTGACGAATACAACACTGCGACACGGCAGGGAACAGAAATGAAAGTCATGCAAGACCCAGACGATGCGGCAAACAATGTTCTTATGATGAAAAGAACACAAAAATACGATGGTTATAACGGAGTCGTAAACTTAGAAGCAATTATCGGTATGCCGAAGACATTCAGTACCGGAGCAGTGGAAATTTCGTTCCGCTTAAAACATACTAACGGATATACTCTTACGATTGAACCGTTTTTGAGTGAACTTTGTCCGGAGTATGCCCAGATTACAGCTAATACGGATGTAAAAATTTATCCTGTAGGAGAAGCGCAGAGTGCGCTGATGAATGCGTCGGGATGGCATACATATAAGTTCGTAATTGATTACGATGCAAATCAGACATCTTTTTATATTGATGAGCAGTTAATCGGTCAGCCTGTTAATGTAGCAACACAAATATCGCATCTGAATTTCGTTCAGCTTCGTGGTGTGGGCTATGCAAAGACGACCTATTATCTTGACGATATTAAAGTTGATGATTTGTCAGTAGACAGTTATGCAGTACAAAATGTATATTTTACAGATGAAGACGGTATGTTTGTTCAGGGGCCTCGTGAGGGGGGAGCAGTTGGACAGGCGGTTATCAGAAAGTCTTCTTCTATGGATGGAAACGGCACGGCTGTTTTTGTGTACTATAATAAAAATAATGTAATAAAATCAGTAAAAACGGTTAACTTTACTGCTTCTGATTTTAAAAACAACAAGGCAACATTAACGGTAGGTATGGAACTTCCCACATCAGGTGCGGATATAATAAACGGCAAAACGAAGGTATTTTTATATAATAATACTCAGGACCTTAAGCCATTGGCAGAAGAGACTGAAGTTTTATATAAAGCAAGTACTGACCCGTCTTTATACCTAATTGGCGATAGCACGATGTGTGAATATGACGACATATTCTATCCCCGATACGGAACCGGTCAGGCGCTGCCGGAATTTATCAGCGGTATTGATATTTACAATCATGCATTTTCCGGTGCCACAACGCTGTCTATGCTTGGCGGCGGCAATCAGTGGGGCTATGATATGTGGTTAGATGCAGTTAACAATGTTAAAACCGGTGACTATGCGGTTCTGCAGTTGGGTACTAACGATTGCCGCAATGCTATTGGCTTATCGACATACATTGATAATATTGATACTATGGTAACTAAGCTCCGCGAAAAAGGAGTCAATGTTATCTTGTCATCTATGGTTACAGACCATACCTTTACCAATGGAGACTATAATGTAGTGTTTGACAATAATGGAAAGTTTGTGAGTACTACTAAATTTAGAAGTGCTGGTGAAGATTATCTGGCAGGTCTTTATAACTATATGGAAGAAATGGAAGGCGAGCCGGGCTTTAGAAGTATTGATATGACAGCTCTTACTGCTGAACTTATCGGTCCCGATGCAACAGAAAATGGCCCGACACGCAGATACTTCATCCTTGACTGCCTGGATAACTGGGATGTATATAAAAATCATCCGGCGGCATATGAAAGCTATAACAATCCAAGCGGTCCTAACACCAATCTTACAATACATGCAGGCGATACAACTCACTTAACCATTTACGGTGCATCAAAATTTGCGCAGAAAATGGCTCAGGCGATTGATGATTTAGATATTGAATTGTCAGCATATACGACTAATCTCACCAAAGAGATTACATATCCGTACCTTACGAAGAGCGGTAATGAAAGCGAGGATGACAGTCTTTCACCTGTTTTAAAAGAGCGTGGCTTTGTTCCGTATGCTCCGGAGGCTACTGGCGTTGAAGTCAGTGCGATGAATGCAAATTCTACTGTTTCAACAGATGGTGCAGCAGAAGGAAAGGGAGCAGAGAATTTAACAGACGGCGACTCTGATACCTATTGGGAAGCGGCTGCGCCAATAGCACCCGAAGATAAAGGCAAGAGCCTGATGTTTAGTAAAGAAACACAGAGCAGTGTCTTAACAAAGGCAAGCTATGATATCACACCGGAGAGGAAACTCGTAATTTTTGAGCATGACTTTTTAACAACCGATCTTACGGGCGAAAAGGCAATGCCGTATTTTTACAGTTCAACCGGAAAGATTGCGCTTCATACTGTTTTGGAAGACAACACACTCACTGCATTTAACCGCACTATGATATCTGAGGTGGAGGCCAACAGATGGTATCATATAAAAGTGGAGCTTGATGTTGAGAAACAGACCTGGAAATTCTACGTAGATGGTAACCTTGCAAGAGAGTTTGATTTCCGTGAAGAGGCACAGGACATTGCTAAAATACAGTATCATATGAACATAGGTCAAGCAGGAACATTCTTTATAGACAATGTAAAAATCACCGTGGGCAGTGCGTCGAACGCGCCGATTATTAATGATAATTTTGAAAGCTATAATGTTGGCACAAAAACTCTGGGCAATATGGCAATTACACAGGGCGGCGGAACGATCGCAGTAGAAAAATACCAGTTTACCAACGAACCCAAGTTCCCGCAACATATCATTTTAGACTTTAAGCGCGAGGGCTCACTTGAGCAGGCTGAGGTTACTTTCCCCGAGGGCCGTGCATATAAATTTATAGCATCCATATCACGTGACGGAACATCCTGGTCTATGTGCAGTGATATGACCAATAAATTCTATTCGGGCACCGTGGACTTTGCCTTCTCTCCGACGCGCGCAAGATATTTGCGTATAAGCGTTATGGAAAGTAAAGAAGCATATCCTGCTTCGGTGTCTGAAGTGAGTGCAACCTGGGAAAAACGAAACCCGATTGAGAACCTGGCGTTTACGGCAGATGTAAGCACGTCAAGTGACAGTTCGTCTGCTTACGACAAACGAGGTATAAACGATAATATTATTGCTGAATTTGATAAAATCGGTGAGTGGAGACCTAACAGACGCGAGACTCAGCCATGGGTACAGTATAACTGGAGCGAGGAGCATGAAATTGACCGTATTGTAATCCACGATAGTGCGAGTACAACTGACAACATCATAAAAGGCGTTCTATCCTTTAGTGATGGTAGCAGTATTGAGGTTACAGATATTCCTGCATCAGGAAAAACACGAATTGTTGATTTCCCTGCAAGAAGAGTAAACTGGGTGAAATTTACCCTTAAAGAATTTGAGGGTTCTCCTGCGGTTTCCGAAATTCAGGTATTCGGAGTTGGAGAAAAGCCTGAACTGGTAGAATATATTGAGCCGTGGAAAGTAATCACTTTAAACAAGGATTATACAAGCACATGGTTCGTATCGGCAGATATTGATGATGATGGCGAGGTTGAAATGCTCGGATGCCGTTGTGATGTCGACCAGAATAACGGAGCTAACCATCCTGTAGTAAATGCTTGTGCCTTTGAACTGGACGGAACTATGATCTGGACATGGGGCGAAGCCGGTGCGGGTGATGATGACCCGGGTGGTGACCCCGGATTCCAGATATACGATATCGATAATGACGGCGTTTTGGAAGTGCTTATGACCACAGACGGTTATCTGGTTATCCTGAATGCTAAAAACGGCCAGGAAGAAAAACGCTATCCGTTACCGGTTTACCAATCTGACCCGACGCTTACAGCTACAGATGCGATTGCGATAGCAAACATTTCCGGCAACGATTACCCGAGTGATATTATTGTGAAAACACGTTATGAGGGCGTGTGGGCGTTCACAAAAGACTGGGAGCTTATCTGGTCATTTGATATGCCGGGCGGAATGCATATCGGACACCGTGTGCTTCCGGTAGATATTGATAACGATGGCTACGATGAGGTATCCATCGGTTACGCTATGATAAACCCCAATGGAAGCATTCGTTATATGCTTGACCCGAATGAATTTAGAAGTCCGCTTATCTACAAGCATTCACACTGCGACTCTACCAAAATGGCAGAATACTTTGTTGTGGGTGATGTTGATGGAAACAGCGTTATCAACGAAAAAGACGCTGCACTTTTAAGAAAAATAATTGACGGCGAGCAGGATGTAACACTGGCACAGCAAAGAGCCGGCGACACAGACGGTAACGGTATATTAACCGAAAACGACTATAACCTTTTAGGTCAGAAGATTCGTCACGAAATCAAAGCATTCCCCAACCGCGGACTTCCTATGGAAGATGTACGCATCTGTCTGTGCTTCTGCGGAGGATACGATGCCGTTATGATTGACGGAAATGGTAAACGTGTCTGGGCTCAGGAAGATGGTATGCATTATGAAACAATCGTAATGGCGCAAATGTTTGAGGGCAGTGATGAAAAGCAAATTGTAACCAATCCGATGTTCCCATCACAAGAAGGTAAATGTACCGGCACGATGCCGATATACATCTTCGATATGGACGGAAATCTCCTTGAGGCTCGTTACAGTTTCATGCAGATTCGCTTCCCGTGCGTTATAAACTGGAACGGAAAGCAAGATTATATCTACATGGGTCCTGAGGGATTAATGTATGATGGTAATATGAAAATCCGTGCAAGAACGCTGGCACCGGTCCGTGGTGCAGAACCTGTTATGCTTTATCCGCAGGCAAGAGGAAATACGGCGTATAACCTTGACTTAAATGGTGACGGACGTCAGGATATAGTAAACAGAACATCATCAGGAAATAATCAGCTGATGTATATTTATTTAAACGAACGAGGAAAAGTTACAGCGGATGGTCTTGGAAGCGGATACAATGTAACATTTTATTGATTTGTTAGACTGCGGTTCTGTAAAAATGTGGTTTTGCTTGATTACCGGGCAAAATATGCGATATACTTATTAATGTAGGTAAAGAGGAAAACCAACACAGGAGGAGATAATTTGGTTATGGGTTTTTTACGGAGCGTGCGGTGGAAAATGCTTATATCGTATTTCGCAATAGTGACAATATCAATTATACTTTTCTTAGTTTCTAATTTCAGACTGATTTATATTGTTCGCCAAACGGTTGAACAGTTTAATGAAGAAAAACTGGGCAGAATACAGTCTAATGCAGATACGCTTGTAACACAGATTGACGCATTTGAGTATTCTATCCGAAATAATTCAAATGTTAAAGACGCTGTCGGCAAAAATGCCGACATTGCTCTTTATCAAAAACTTATATCAGAATTACAAAAGTACTGTGTCTATAACGATTACATAAAGGATATTATAATTTATTTGCCACAAAAAGAATTTATTATCAGTACAACAGACGCAACAGATTTTATCTATTATGTAAATGCCCGCTTTAAAAAAGAAGATTATTGGCAAGTACACTCTACGATGCAGAAGGAATATAACGGTGTATATCTTGCGATTCCGTTTAAGAATCAAAATGATAAGGTGAACTATCCTGTCTATGCCAAAACTGCGGTAATAGATGGTGAGCAAGCAAATCTTTTTATTGTTTTAAATATCAGCAGACTCTTAGAGGCTACTGATAATGATGAAAAGGTCTTTATTTTGAATGAAGAAAATCAGTCACTCGGACTTTCTCAGTGTGTTCAGTTACCTGAAAATTTAAGTTATGATGATATGGATGATGTTGGTGGCGTAGTGCGCTTTAGCACATCGAATAATCAGTACGTTATTCAATATACTTCATCATCTATTTTGCCGTGGAAATATGTTTTGATTTCTACGGAAGAAGCATTTGCAAAAAATATAAAGAGTGCGAATTTTACAACCTTTGTCGCTCTGTTTCTGCTCTTTTCAGTGAGTACAATCATGGCATTTTTGTTAGCAAAGAATAACTATAAGCCAATCAAAAGCCTCATGAATATGTTAGAGCGCAAAGAAATTCCTAAAGAAGAAAATCAGTCGCTCCATTCGGAGTATCAATATATAGGCGAAAAAGTCGGCGAGCTTGTCTCAATGATGAAGAAAATTAATACAAACCAGTATTTAATAAGAGAAAATTTATTGGAAAATATCCTTCTGGGTCGCCTGCTCAACCAGAACCTTCAGGAAGACTTACAATATCACGACATAACATTTTTAACTGATTTATTTGCAGTCTTTCGTATTGAAGTTAAAAAGCACGATGATGCCTTTGAAGGCGATGTAAATCTGCTTTATTATGCAATCAAAAATGTTTCTGAAGAGCTCTTAAATCAGATCGCTCGTGGCTACGCAACAGAAAGCGGCGGCATTATATATCTGCTTGTTAATTTAAATGATGATACAAACGCAGATGAACGATTAAGACAAAGTGCAGAAACTATAGGCAAAGTAATAAATGACGTTTTGGGAGTGAACCCGCTTATTGTTGTCAGTCGTGTAAGAGAGGGTATTGAGCAAATATCTGAGTCTTATCACGAGACTATTAAACACTCTCAGTATCAAATCAGTGATGAGTATGGGATTGTTATGTGTAAGGACTCTGACTTAGGAGATATAGACTCAAGTTCATTCTTCAGCGTAGCTAATATGCTGATAAATGATTGTGCTTTAGGCGATGCAGAAAATGCTGTGAAAAACATGTATCAGCTGATCGAATTAGCTGTTTCAAAAGACAGAATTTTGAGTGACTACAGTGTATATCAGCTATTCTTAGTGCTGAGTGCGATTAAGTCAGAACAAACCGCTAACAAAGAGGAACTTCTGGCGAAAATGCAGGAACAGAAAGTCAAGGAGCAACTGAAAGATTTCTGCACCTCGCTTATTAAAGAAATTTGCTCCAGCGCAAAAATGAAGAATCAAACTCAGATTGAGCTTATAAAATCGGTAGAAGCGATCGTTTCAGCAAATCTTCTAAATGCGCAGCTAAACCTTAATTATATTGCGTATGAGCTCAAGATGAATACAAAATATCTTTCACGTGCATATAGTCAGGCAACTGGTCATTCACTGGTGGACTATATCAACGCAGAAAGAATAAACAAGGCTAAGGAAATGTTAAAGGATGAACCGAAAATGCGCATCGAGGACCTGTATCAGAGATGCGGATTTACCAATATCAGAACATTCCGCCGTATGTTTATAAAATATACTGGTGCTTCACCAAGTGACTATAAGACAACTGTTTTAAGACTCAGAAAGGAAGACAAATAATGGATCTAAATACTACATATCTTTCAAGGGAAGAATCGGCATATGATATGTCTGCCGAAGAAATTGCTACAAAAATTGCAAAGAGAATCTCAGGACTAAGTCCTGCAGTAAAACCACACTTTAGACCCTATATCAAGCAGGAGGGAGTTTACTTTACTTCAACACAGGGATTTGTTCGTGTTGATATGAAAAAGTTTTATCCTGATGCAAAAAAGGGTAATACTGCTTTTGCTGTTTGTAACATACACATTCCTCGTGACTCGGGCATTGCTATCTTAGTTCACGGAAAGGTAAAGGTGTGGTTTAATAAATCTTTCGTGTTCTCCTCCATGGGCGATGAAGCTACTGCGGCAGAAGGATATGAAGTTAAACTTATTGATGCAGCAGAAAGAATAACTAATATTAAAGATGCATGGCAGACAACTGTGGATGCGAAAGAAGGTACAGATAACGAGCTTATTATAGAAACAGTTTGCGATGGTGACGGTTTTTGCTTTGACCTTAACCTGTCACATCCTAAAAACCTGACTGTATGGCCAAAGGACTATCTGATTTGGGCACGCGCAGAAAGTCCGCTTCCCGAGCTCGCGGGTGAAGAAAACATTGCAATTTCAAAACTCTACGATAACGAAAAAATAGCGGAAGAAAACTTTATTGACAAGTGTGAATTTGCGTTCCCGAAACTTGATGACGAGGGAACAGATTTTGACCTCAGCAAGATATATAAAAATGGCAGCATAGCCTTTGCTTATACTGAGGCGGTTCGTAGCGGCAAGGTGGTCATCAGCGCACATGCGCCTGTTTGCATTATGAAAAACGGTGTCAAAGAGGCGGAGATAAATAAAGGTGCGAAAGCAATCCGTGTTAAAAGCGGAGACAAGCTTTTAATAAAATGCTTGCGCAAGAATGATAAATGGGGATTTAGCGTTGATACTAAAAAATGCTTTGGCTTACCTTTTGTCAAGATGACAGAAGAAAGAAAGCTTACATTCTTATTCTGCGGTACATTTTATCATAATGGACTTGCTACTAAAACCGCACCCGAATATGAGATAAAAATGAACGAGCCATACCGTAATGAAAAGGGCGAATGGGTTTACTGGAGATTTTATACCGAGGAAACATATTTAAGAGCATACCTTGACTCTTGCTTCTACGGTCAGTGGTTCTATGCGACTATGCTTTCTCTGCACGCTTTGTATATAACTGCGCTGTCCACAGATGATGAGGGTTATGATAAATATTTTTATGAAGCAATGTTGCAGATGGCGCAGTACTTTAAGCTTATGCAGTATGATGAGATGGTCTACACCTGCCCGTCATTTATGCCGTACAGTACGGAGACACATTACTTAGATTATATCGGCACGATGGGTGTTAATTTTGTTGATGCATACTTAAAGAGCACGGATACTGTTTTTGAACCCATTATTGAGCGCCTGCGAAAAGGTATCGAGCATGATGTTATGCGTTTCCCAAACGGCGTATTTTACCGTCAGAGAACGAGCACAATGTGGGCAGACGATTTATATATGAGCTGTCCGTTCTTGATGCGACTTGCAAAATACACCGGAGATCATAAGTATTATGATGAAGCAATAAGACAGCTTATGGGCTTTGCAGAAAAATTATATATGCCGGAAGAGAAGATATTCTCACATATTTTCTTTGTTGATAAAGAAACACCTAACCGTATTCCGTGGGGAAGGGGAAACGGCTGGATTGCTTATGCAATGACAGAAGTTCTTATGGCGCTTCCCGAGGAGTATAAAGACAGAGAAGCGCTCCTTAGCCTATTCAAAGAGTTCATGGAGGGCGTGCGTGCGTATCAGGACGAAAGCGGACTGTGGCATCAGGTCTTAAACAACCCCTCTACATATCTTGAGACCTCATGTACGGCTATGTTTATGATTGGTCTTATCAGGGGTATAGAAAACGGATGGCTTGATGAGTCTTACAAAGAACCCTTAAAGAAAGCATGGGAAGGTTTAAAATCCCTTTGCATAGCAAAAGATGGTGCAATTTATAACATTTGCATGGGCTCGTCCTGCTCAATGGAAGAAAAATATTACGTAAATATTCCGACACAGGTTGACGATGACCACGGAACAAGCGTGGTTTTAGCTGCAATTGATGAATTGCTTTTGATGGAAGATTTTAATTGATTTAGATGACGCAAGAGAGGGAGATTACACGATGGCAAAAAACAATGAATTGATTATCGTTAAAGACGCTAAGAGCTCTTATACGATTGTTATACCGAAAGAATCATCAGAGGTGGAAGAACGTGCTGCCCAGGAAGTAAGAGAGTATATTTTCAAAGCTACGGGCGCAGAGCTGGCGATTGTTGATGAAGGAGAAGAAAGCGCACCTTGTATATATGTAGGACATACATCTTACGCAAGAAAAAATGGCGTAGCAGCAAATGCTGAGGAAAACTGGTGCATTAAAGCAATAGATGAAAATATCGTTTTAACCGGTGGTGTTAGCAACAAACAGAGAGGTGTTATTTATTCAGCATATCACTTCATAGAAGATGTAGTCGGCGTTCGTTGGTGGAACCACGTTGAAGAATATGTTCCTGCGCTTTCAGAGCTTAAGATTGCTGCAGATTATGCAAACGAAGGCACACCTTTGTTTGGTTACAGAAAGGGTGTAGCGACTTACGCAGATACTGATTTTTACTGGTATGCCAGAAACCGTCTGAATGCTATCAAAGGCGGTGACAACGTAATAGACGGCCCGTTTAACAGCTCTGTTCGTAAAACCGGTGGAGCTCTTTATTCAGGAATGCCTTCTGCGGCACACTCAATTCCTTTATATTTCCCTGCAAAGGAGTATTTTGACGGTCATCCTGACTGGTATGGCTGGGATGCGGCTGAAGAAAGAAGAAGAAGCGACAGACAGAACTGTCTGTGTAATGAAGAATATTATCAGGCAATGCTTGAAAAACTTTTGTTCTATATTAAATCCGATTTTCGTGATGCAGATAATGCCGGAATAGACAGACCTCACTTCTTTTCTGTTTCTGCGGCAGATGACCAGATGCATTGTCAGTGTCCTGATTGTGTTGCTTCTGTTGAAAAATCAGGTCGTTCGGGTCACTTCTTAAAATTTGTTAATCGCTTGGCGCGTGATGTTAAAAAGGTATATCCAGAGGTAAATCTTGAGACTCTGATTTACTGGGACTACATCCAGCCGCCGCTTGATGATACCTGTCCGGAAGAAAACGTGATTATACGTTTTGCGGATTTGCTTGTTGATATAGCGCACGACCTTTTGCATGATACAAACAAAAGAAAAATGGGTATGCTCAAAAAGTGGGCAGAATTATGTAAAAAAACAGGCGCTAAAATGTATGCCTGGGAATATCTGATTCACAACTTTACAAGTATTCCGCAGGCAATGATGTATCAGTTGCCGGCGAATTATCGCACACTTCACGAGATGGGTGTAACCGGATGCTTTGTAGAAAACGAGCTCGGCTATATGCCGGACTTCTGGTGCTGCACACAGTGGCTTTTGTGTAAATACTTAGAAAATCCGTATGTAGATTTTGATGCTACGCTTAATGATTTCTTGACTAAGTATTATGGCAAGGCTGCAGACGCAGTTAAACGCTATCTTGAATTGTTGTATGATTTAATGGAAAAGTCAGACCTTTATGTTGTGCTTGACAATAACTGTGCAAACTGGAGTTATATCACACCTGAATTTATCAGAGACGGTCTTAGTTTGTTTGAAGAAGCGTTTGCTGCAGTTAAAGGCGATGGCGTTATGGAACAGAGACTGCGTGAGATAGAGTTATCCCTGCAGCGCTGCGTTGCAGTTATGCACGATGATTTAGTACGCATTATGAAGAGAAAAGGCATAGAATTTGAACTGCCGACAGCTAAAGAGGCGTGTGATAAAGTACTTTTTGAAATTGAAGAAATCAGAAAGAAATACGAATATCATATTGGTACTATCGCCGTTCATCACGACTATCTCCTAGAGCAGCGTCTTGATATGGAGAAAAAGGTATTCACTGAGATTAAAAGTAGAGAGCCGAGAGAATATGGTATGCCTGAGTTTTTAAAGGGCGTGAAAGAAGAAGATACATATAATATCCCGGCTTATCAAATTGCAAGCTACTTTGACCTTGGTTATATGAGTACGGTTGTTGACGACAAGGCAGACTCAGGTAAAACGGTAAGACATACTGCGGTATCGGTTGGCTTTAGTGATGAGCTGGCAGACCCGGCAGAGTGGAGACTTCCGGTTGTACTTACACAAAATGCGAAAAAGAGCCGTGAGCTTTTGATTTCCCACCAAGACTTATGTGATGGTGAGTATAAATGGTTCTGTATGGAAAACATAACAGAGGTTAAACCCGGTTCTAATTCATATATGTATATTTATGATACTAAAGGTGTAGCTCTTCGCCTTAATCCTATTACCGAAATTCTGCCGTTTTCTGCGTGCGATATTTACGTGCGCATAAAAGGAGAGGGACATTCTTTCGGCGGCGGTAAGGATATGGAAGATGCTATCTGCGTTGACCGTTTTATTATCGTTAAAAGAGCATAATAGTCGGATTATTTATTTTACTTAAGGAGAGTTTGTTATGACAGACGCAAAGTGGATTTGGCATAAAGGAAAATATGACTGCAACGAATATGTAGATTTTAAAAAAGATGTAGTTTTTTCTTCTGTGAATCCTGATGCAGAGATTAAAATAAGTGCAGACTCAGAGTATGTGCTATGGATTAACGGCGAGCTTGTAGGCTATGCGCAGTATGATGATTATCCGGAAGCAAAAGTCTACGATACATATAAAATAGCAAGCTATTTAAAAGAGGGAGAAAATAGTATCGAAATAAACGGCTATTATCAGGGTGTTGCCAGCCTTCAGTATGCTGTGGGAGAGAAAGGTCTTTGGTTTAAGCTTACAAATGGTAATGAGACAGTTGTAAGTGACGAAACTGTTAAATGCCGCATTTGTGAAAAATTCAAAAACGGTGATATGCATAAAAATACCTGGCAGATGGGATTTTCTTTTGAATACGATGAAACCGCAGGAGATAATGAGTGGGAAAATGCCATCGTAAAGGATATTAAAACAACGCTTTCACCCAGACCGATTAAACAGATGGTGCTCTCCGATGTGGTTTGCGGAACTGTATCAGCTCAGGGTTTCTTCAAACGCATAAACAATGAGGGAGAAATCGGTGAGCTTATGTATCACGATTATCTTTCACACCGCCGTTTTGAAGAAATGATACAGGGAGAAATGAGTTTCCCTCTGACCATAACTCGTAAAGAGGAAGACGGAGCATATATCATTGTTGATATGGGAAGAGAAATAGCTGGATATTTTTCAATGGAGCTTACGGCAGAGGCAGAATCAAGAATAGATATTACCTGCGGTGAGCATCTGCAGGACCTGCGTGTGCGTTCTAAAACGAAGAATATGGACTATGGTATGATTTATAACGCAAAAGCGGGTCAGCAGACATTTACATATTATTTTAAGAGAATAGCGGGACGCTATCTGCAGTTCCACATTCACGAGCCAGAGAATATGACTCTTCACAAAATCGGGGTCCGTGAGGCGCTATATCCGGTGGAGCAGACTGGTTTATTCCGTTGTGAAGACTCACTTTATAATAAAATTTTTGATGTTTGCGCAAACACTCTTCGTCTGGTTATGCACGAGCATTTTGAGGATACACCCTGGAGAGAGCAGGGGCTTTATGCCTTTGACTCAAGAAATCAGGCGCTTTCTTATTACTATCTTTTTGATGATTATAGTTTCCCGCGTGCAAGCCTTGACCTTTTAGGTCAGAGACCGCGCGAGAACGGACAGATTGGGATGTGCTCTCCGTCGGATATTGAGCTTGTAATTCCATCATTTAGCTTATGGTGGCTTTTGGAGATGAAAGAGTATGCGCAACATAGTGGTGACTTCAGTCTTGCCAAAGAGCACTGGACAACCATTGAAAATATGGTTGAGTATCATATAAGCACCCGTAAAAATGGCATTGTATGCCCACCGGTTGGTGATAGCTACTGGCAGTTCTATGAGTGGACAACCGGACACGGTGGCTATGAGGGCGCCGGCGGCAACATAGAGGGTGACACCCAAAGATATGCTCATTTATATGGTCGTGACGACTTTGCTGCCGGACCATATCACCTGATTTTCTGGGTAATGCTTAAAAACGTTTTTTGGATGGCAGAAAAAATCGGGCGCAGCGAGTTTATTAGTAAATATGCTCAAGTGGTTGACGAGATGAGAAAGGCATATCAGGAGCTCTTCTGGGATGCAGAAAAACAGGCGTTTGCTACTTACTGGATAGACGGAAGAAAAGACCACTATGCAGAGTTTACGCAGTCTATCGCTCTTTATGGCGGTATGTGTGACGAAGAGCAGAGTAAAATTCTCTATGACAAACTGTTAAACGGAAATGACTGGGTACAGATTTCGCTGAGTTATTCAATCTTTAAATATGAAGCGCTGCTTAAGTATAACAGAGAAAGCGCCAAATCCGTATTTGACGATATTGCAAGCAAGTGGGGCAATATGCTCTACTGCGGCGCAACAAGTTTCTGGGAGACTGCAATAGGTCAGGCAGATTTTGAGGGCGCAGGAAGCTTGTGTCACGGTTGGTCGACAATCCCTGCATATTTATATATGCGCTATATAGCAGGTATTACGCCGGACGGTATCGAAAATACAGATAATGCACCGGTTAAGCATTTTAGTGCTAAAGCTAAAATGAAAAATGGCACTGTGTGTGCAGAAAAATAAAGCATAAAATATTAGAAACGTTACTAACCATATAAATGGTGAGTAACGTTTCATTTTTGTTCGTTGATATTGTTTTCATTCCTGTGACATACCGTGCGCATGCGAAATTTTTGTTTTAAACGCATGGACAAAAGCAGGAAACCAAATCAAACTTTTAACTTTGGAGTAACACAGAGTTCGTCGTGAAAAACAGTCCACCAGACTATTTTTTAACGCGCAAGACCCTCTTAGGGTTCAAATCCTACCGCATAAAACAAAAACAGTCGTCTTTGTATTTTTTCTAAACAAGGGCTCCCGCAAAAGCTTGCTTTTGTGGGA
>JAZNJS010000080.1:0-10965 GCA_045578185.1 Clostridia bacterium | reverse complement strand
GGTGACCCGTAGGGGACACAGGTGCTACGCACCCTACCTGCTCGCCCACCCAAACGCTATGCGTTTTGGTACCGGTCTCGCACCTTTTTGCTAAAAACAGTCCACCGGACTGTTTTCATCACGCAAAAACCCTCTTAGGGTTCAAGTCCCTTTTAATAAAAAAACAGAGCCACCTAAAAGGTAACTCTGTTTTTTGGTGCGAGTGACGGGACTTGAACCCGTACGTCGTAGACACACGCCCCTCAAACGTGCCTGTCTGCCAGTTCCAGCACACTCGCTCGATAAGTAATTATACTACAGCCTGTATTTTTTGTCAAGTAAATTTTGTAATTTTTTTTAATTTTTTTGACCGGACTGCAAATAAAAATGCAGACCGGCCAAAATTGGTTTTTAAATTAATAAATTACTTTAAAAATCCTTGGATAATACGCTGTTCCGCTTCTTCCTCAGTAAGACCTAAAGTGCGGAGTTTTAATATCTGCTCGCCTGCGATTTTTCCGATTGCCGCTTCGTGAATTAACGCCGCATCAACGTGAGATGCAACTAAAGCAGGAGCAGCATTTACTGTTCCTCCATCTACCAAGATTGCATCACATTCAGAGTGACCGCTGCAACGGTTTTTACCGTTTAAGGAAGAAAGAAATTCCTGATATGAGTTTCCTTTTGCAACAGAGCGGGAAATAATATCAGCAGCGCAGTCTTCACCGTCTAATGTAACATCAAAGTCGGTTTTTGCAATTTCTTTGCCATCGGTCATAATTCTCTCACGAACTATAAGTTTTGCACGAGCAGCTAAAGTAGCGGTTGTTTTTCTCATTGTGCTGTCAACACCGCCAAGCTGAACAGTATCCATTTCAAGTGTAGAATCTTCACCGAGTACTATATCAGTTACTGGATCAATCTTTTTTGAACCACTGCCTGTACCTACGCCGATATGTTTTTCTTCATATACTACGTGAGAGTTTTTTTCGAGGAAAAAGCGGTGAATACCGTTGTGTCGTGCTTCGGCATCTGCATCTGAATGCACGCCGCAACCAGCAACAATAACAACATCGGAACCTTCACCTACAAAAAAGTCATTATACACTAAGTCGTCAATGTCGCTGTGCGTTACGCAAGCGGGAATATATACTTTTTCACCCTTTGTTCCAGGTTTAATATGAATTTCAATGCCGGGCAGGTCTTTTTTATCCTGAATGATAATATTTGCGCTGGACTGTCTTGCTGCGCATTTTGAATCTTCGCGGATGTTAAAAGCGCCGGTAAACTTTCTGTCAAAATCAGATATCATAGAGAGAAGCTCTTCGGTTATTTTGTTCATTTAAGCTCCTCCTTTCCTAATGGGCAAAATGGTGTTATTTCGTTATTTAAAAGTGACGGAAGAATTTCTTCGCGAGGACCGGAAGAACGTACACGACCGTCGGCGATTACAACAATTTCATCTGCAATGCTTAAAATTCTTTCCTGGTGCGAAATTACAAGCAGTGTACCTGTGCCCTGACTTCGCAGATCTTCAAATGTTTCAACTAGTCTTGAAAAACTCCAGAGGTCTATGCCGGCTTCGGGCTCATCAAAAATAGAGAGCTTAGCATTTCTTGCAAGAACTGTAGCAATTTCGATACGTTTAATCTCACCACCGGAAAGACTTGCATTTAGTTCACGGTTTAAATAATCATTTGCACAAAGACCAACCTTGCCGAGCAGGGCACAAGCGGCAGAATCAGGCAATTCTTTACCTGCTGCAAGCTCAAGCATATCACGAACAGTAAGTCCTTTAAAGCGAACAGGGTGTTGAAATGCAAATGCAATTCCATTTTTAGCACGCTCAGTAATATTAAGGTCTGTAATGTCTTGTCCGTCAAAGATAATATTGCCTGACGAAATTGACTCGATGCCCGCAATAAGCTTAGCCAGCGAAGTTTTACCGCCGCCATTAGGACCTGTAACAACGATAAGTTTGCCGTCAGCTAAAGATAAATCTATTCCTTTTATAATTTCTTCGCCACCCGGAAGCTCCCAGGTGATATTCTTTAATTCGAGCATAAAATATCCTTCCTATAATGGCTTAAACAAGCCTGATTACTGAAAATTTTCCAATTACTATGTTATTATATTTTAACCTCTTTGTCAAGTAAATAGACAAGAATTTTAAATCAAATAACGACGTTTCATATAAAAAAGTGACCGCAAAATTTATTGCGGTCACCTGATTGATTTTAAAATTGTTTTTCGGGAAGTTTGAACATTGTTCCAATACCGGTATCGGTAAATATTTCAAGCAGAATTGAGTGGAGAATTCTTCCATCAATTATATGTACACGGTTTACACCTTTCTTTACTGCATCGGTACAAGCAAGGACCTTCGGAATCATACCACCGCTGATTGTGCCGTTTGAAATAAGTTCACTTGCGGCATCGGTTGCAATTTCGTATATTATGTTTCCATCATTATCCTTTACACCCTCAACATCTGTAAGGTAAATAAGCTTTTCAGCCTGGATAGCAGTAGCGACTGCGCTTGCAACGGTATCGGCGTTTATATTATAGCTTTGCCCTAAATCGTCTGTACCTATTGGTGCGATAACGGGAATGTATTCATCATTAGCTATTGTCTGTAACATCTTTTTGTTAACACTGACAATTTTTCCTACAAAGCCGACATCGATTGGATTTCCGTCCTCGTCCTCGCGGAGCGGTTCACACTTAATAAGTCCGCCGTCAATTCCGCAGAGGCCAAGTGCTTTACCGCCTTTTTTGTTGACTAATGATACAATTTCCTTATTTGTCTTACCGACAAGCACCATCTGTGCGATGCGCATAGTTTCCTCATCGGTAACGCGAAGACCGTTCTGGAAGTGACTTTCGATGTTATAAGTCTTAAGAGCTGCGGTAATGTCAGGTCCGCCTCCGTGTACAATAATCGGATGCATACCTACATATTTAAGCAGAGTGACATCTTCAATAACAGAGTTCTTTAAATCTTCATTAATCATTGCGTTACCGCCGTATTTTACTACGACGGTTTTATTATATAGCTTTTGTATGTACGGCAGCGCCTCGATTAAGATTCCTGCACGCTCAATTAAATGCTCCATAGTATGCATAAAAATTCCTCCTATAAATATTGTCCTGCGTTTTTCAGACCTTCGGTTTCTTCGAAACCAAAGATAAGATTCATATTCTGAACTGCTTGTCCTGCAGCACCTTTAATTAAGTTATCAATCGCAGATACAATGACAACACGACCTAATCTTTCGTCAACTTCAAGTCCGATATCAACAAAGTTTGAACCTGCAACGTGGTTTGTTTCTGGCAATCCTTTGTCATAAATACGAACAAAATATTCGTCTTTATAAAAATCCTTAACCATATCTAAAAGTTCGGCTTTTGTATACGGTTTTTTGAGATTAGCATATATTGTTGCCAAAATTCCACGCTTCATAGGAATTAGGTGAGGAGTAAATGAAAGAGTAATCTCTTCACCGGCAACGATTGAAAGCTCTTGCTCAATTTCAGATGTGTGGCGATGAGTACCTATTTTATACGCTTTCATATTTTCGGTGCATTCGCAGAAATGGTAGTCAAGGCCAAGACCTCTGCCAGCACCGGAGACTCCAGATTTTGCATCAATAATTATATTTTTTGTTTCTACAGCACCAGTTGCCAAAAGCGGCGCAAGTCCCATGATAGAACAGGTGGTGTAGCAGCCTGGATTGCCCACAAGACGAGTCTTTTTAATTTCTTCTCTGTGAAGCTCTGGCAGACCGTAAACAGAAACATACAAAAGCTCCGGACTGCTGTGTTCCTGACCATACCAGGCACTATAAACGTCTTTATCATTATAGCGGAAATCGCCTGATAAATCTATTACTGTAAGACCTTTTTCATAAAGCTCAGGGATTACTTCTTTAGAAGCACCGTGAGGAAGAGCAGTAAAGACTACATCACAGTTTTCGGCTGCCTTTTTTGCATCAAGCTCTTCGCAAGGGAGGTCAATAATGCCTTTTAAAGACGGATAAACCTCTGATATTTTCATACCCTTATATGTCTGTGAAACAAGCATGGTAATATTAACTTCTTTGTGAGAAGAAAGAATACGCACAAGCTCAATTCCTGCATATCCTGTGGCACCTAAAATTCCAACACGAATCATAATAACAAGTCCTTTCATTACATCAAATATACAACGTGTATTATTATACAACAAAACTGTATAAAAATGCAATAGTTAAATTATAAAATATTTAAGGTTTAAGAAGATTTTTTTTGTCTATAATGTTAATATCATAATTTAGGAGGCATACTTTTGCGACAAAAGATAGTTATTTTTACATGTTTAATCGTATTTTTAATCTCCTGCTGGATTATTGGTTCGGAGGCTGCTATATGTGATATTTCTGAAAATATAGTACGACTTCATATAATTGCAAACAGTAACAGTGCTAAGGACCAGGAATTAAAGCTATATATTAGGGATTGTCTGCTGAATAAGGTTCGTAGTGATGATATATATGATAAAGAGTATATTTATGAAAATGCAGATGAAATAACAAGAATTTGCAACAGGTTAATTAAGGAAAAAGGCTTTAATTACCAGGCGCGTGTTATGAACGGGAAGTATTATTTTCCCACCAAAACTTATCAGAATATATCTTTACCTGCCGGCGAGTATGAGGCTATAAGAATAGTTTTAGGAGAGGGCGGAGGAGAGAACTGGTGGTGTGTTATGTATCCGCCCCTTTGCTTTACAAATGGGAGTATGGGAAATCTTTCGGAAGAAGAGCTAACGGCGCTTGCCGATGGAATGAGCAAGGAAGGCTTCGATATTATAAATAATAAGGAGGATAAAATTACAATTAAACCAGCATTTAAGCTAGTTGAGCTTTGGCAGGTGACGAAACATAAGATAATACAATAATTAAAGCCATATGTTTAAAAATTAAACATATGGCTTTTTCATATTTTTAAATTTAATGTTTCTTGTCTTGCGAGGAAAAATTTGATAATTATATTGAATTTTAATATAAATTGTAGTATTATTATATAAGTATTAAAGGACGGAGGTCGTCAAATGGAAAAAAATAATGAAAAAACACTTGGACTTGCGCAACTTTCGATGTTTGTTGCTATTATAATTATTATGGCATTCGTACCGTTTCTGGGATATATTCCGCTTGGTCCGCTTAAGGCGACTACCTTACATATTCCTGTTATTATAGCGTCAGTTGTTTTAGGACCTAAAAAGGGAGCATTTTTGGGATTTGTTTTCGGACTTACGAGCTTTATCAATAACTCTTTTATAAGTCCGTCGGTTATCTCTTTTGTATTTACGCCGCTATATTCCTTCGGGGAGTCAGGCGGTAACTTACTCAGCTTGGTCGTTTGTTTCCTGCCGCGTATTTTAGTAGGTGTTTTTCCGTATTATGTATATAAGAGCATAAACAAACTTTTGAAAGAAAAGGATAAAAATATATTTGCACTGGCCTGCGCCGGTGTGGTCGGTTCGCTGACAAATACAATCTTGGTAATGTCATTTATTTATATGTTCTTCGGCGGTGCATATGCAGCAGCAAAGAATATCGCTCTTGAAGCATTTCTTCCGTTTATAATAGGTGTTGTTGGCACAAACGGACTACCGGAAGCTTTGGTTGCTGCGATGTTTACAATCGCTGTTGCAGGAGCGTTAATCAAATTCAAAAACACAAAACATTAAAAATAAAAAGGCTGTAGAAACCTACAGCTTTTTTATTTTATAATAATAGGACTTTGCAAAAAGTCAATTCCTTTGATGTTGTGCTTTTTGATGGGGTATAGTTGTGCGTAAACATCAGTTGAACGGCAGTCTATTTCAAACATATTCCTGCCTTCAGTACGGTCAAAATTTGCATCAGCAGTTTTTGTAATAACATTACATTTTTTATTTATGTTTTTTAAAAATTCCGTTCCTGTAGAATTTGCAGCGAGTACACGTAAATAGTTTGGCGCAGCTTTAATATCCTCTTTAGTAATACCAAGCAAAAGATGAATTAGAGTGCGGCTGATGCGTGTGCGTGTATATCGTTTGGTTTTTACCGCATCTATAATTTCATCAAAGGTTAATGACGAACGTGATGCGTCTATAAATCTCGACTCAAGACCTTCTGTCATATCGGGCAAACGCCTGAGCATGTCCGGGGTGAGCATGCGCAAAAGATAAGAGAAAAGTATATCAAGCGGAGCATTGTTTGCCGGCGCCTTACCTTCTGCAATTGCCTCCACAAAGACGTTAAAACTTTTTTTGGGTATAAAAGCAGAGGCATCGTTGCCGTCTAATATTAAATTACGCAGGTGTGTTGCACTGCAAAACTCACCACTGTTTTCGGTATCGTGATGCCCGATAGTACGTTTAAGCGTAATTGGTTTAATATTGCTGCCTAGTGTGAGAAGAGTTTTTAAATATTCTACGGCTAGCAGGTTATTTGGCTCGGCAAGTAAATCACTGTACACCGTGCCCAAAGAATCACTGACTGCTTTTTGTCTTGCAGCGGGGTAGGATATGCCACTTTTTAAAATATTGGATACACAATAGTTAAACTCAGGCTTTAATATATGCTCAGCAAGAGTTTTAAGCAGAGCTATGTCACCACATTCGCTTCCAAAAGAAAGATAATCAACTTGATTAATATAATTAATAAGAGAAACTGCACCAAAAGCAAAGCGCTCAGCTGACTGTGTCGCAAAAACTGTCGGTAATTCAACTACAAGGTCGCAACCACCCATTACAGCCATTTTTGCGCGCGTCCATTTATCGCATAACGCCGGAGTGCCGCGTTGAACAAAATTTCCACTCATAACTGCAATAACGCAGTCAACACCGTACTTGCTACGGTGTTGACTGATTTGATATGCGTGACCATTATGAAACGGATTATATTCACAAATGATTGCCATTGTTTTCATAGCGCTCATGGCCTTTCTGAAAAATACGTTTATTTTCTGCGTCCGGAAAGCTCGTGGCAAAGGTCTTCCCATGTGAGACCACGCTCAACCATAACTACCATAAGATGATAGAGAAGGTCAGATGCTTCATACTGAAGTTCGCTGACATCCGGATTTTTAGATGCGATTATAACCTCGGCAGACTCCTCGCCGATTTTCTTGAGCTGCTTATCAATACCTTTTTCAAAAAGATAGTTTGTATAAGAACCCTCAACAGGATTTTCCTTACGGCCTTTTATAACATCATAAACATCTTTTAATACGGCAAGTGAAGATGCATCAATTTCGTCTTCAACTAATTTATTGTCAATGATTTTGCGGAAGAAGCAGGTATTGTGACCTGTGTGACACGCAGGACCCTGCGGCTCAACCTTTAAAATTAAAGTATCTTCATCACAATCAACTAAAATTTCCTTTACAAGCTGGATGTTGCCGGATGTTTCACCCTTAATCCAAAGCTCCTGGCGTGAACGGCTGAAATAAGTTGCTTTGCCTGTTTCAATAGTTTTAGAAAGAGCTTCCTCATTCATATATGCAACCATTAAAACCTTGCCGGAAATATAGTCCTGAGCGACTACCGGAACGAGTCCGTTAGCATCATATTTAATATTAAAATTCATCATAATCATCCTTTCAGATAGGAATTATAAGCGAACAGGAATGTCTCGACTTTTTAAATATTCTTTTAATTCGCGGATTGTAAGTTCTTTATAATGGAATAATGATGCTGCCAAAACTGCATCAGCACCACCTTCGCAAAGTGCATCATAAAAGTGGGGAAGAGCACCGGCACCACCTGAAGCGATTACCGGGATATTTACAGCCTTTGCGACTTGACTTGTAAGTTTGAGGTCATATCCTGCTTTTGTCCCGTCAGCATCCATACTGGTAAGAAGAATTTCACCTGCGCCAAGCTCTTCGGCACGAATTGCCCATTCGATAGCGTCAAGTCCTGTATCAACTCTACCGCCGTTTAGATATACGGAGAAGTTTCCGTCATCTCTTCTTTTGGCGTCGATTGCGACAACAACACATTGAGAGCCGAATTTGTATGCAGCTTCGGAAATCAATTCAGGCCTTTTTATAGCGGCTGAGTTGACGGAAATCTTATCGGCACCTGCTTTTAAAATCTCACGAAAATCGTCAACAGTTCGTATTCCGCCACCAACTGTAAAAGGAATAAAAACTTGCTCAGCGGTTTTGTGTACGAGATTTAAAATTATATTGCGGGCATCCGAAGATGCAGTAATATCTAAGAATACAAGCTCATCAGCGCCTGCTTTGTCATATGCTTTTGCAATTTCTACAGGGTCGCCTGCATCTTTTAAATCTACGAAATTAACACCTTTAACAACACGACCGTTATGTACGTCGAGACAGGGGATAATTCTCTTTGTCAGCATCTTGCGCCTCCCTCTGCCAGTTTCAGAAGGTTTATAGCATCTTTTAGTTTCACTTTTTCAGTATAGAGAGCCTTTCCGACTATAACGCCTTCAACACCTGTCGGAAGGAGAGAAGTGATATCGCTACTTGAACCAACACCACCTGATGCGATAATGTCTGCATCAACATGATTAACCATTTCATTCATTGCAGAGACGTTAGGACCTGTGAGCATACCGTCGGTTGCAATATCAGTATAAATAATGGTTTGCACGCCTTTTTTTACCATCTGTGCGGCAAAATCAAGAGCTGGCAGAGAAGATACCTCTTCCCAGCCTGAAATGGCAACCAGACCGTCTTTTGCATCAATTCCAACTGCGATTTTATCGCCGAATTCCTTGATAGCAAGGTCAATAAGTTCCGGATTTTTAACAGCTGCAGTACCGATTATAACTCGGCGGACGCCACCGTTTATTAACTCTCTTATATCATCTATAGTTCGTATGCCACCGCCGGTCTGAACCGGGACAGAGACAGTTTGAGCAATTTTTATAATAATCTTACGATTAATACCGGTTCCCGCGAGTGCTCCGTCTAAATCAACAAGATGTATAAAATCAGCACCTTGGGCTTCCCATTCCTTTGCAACTGCAACCGGGTCATTACCATATACAGTTACATCCGAAAAACTGCCCTGAGTAAGTCGCACACAGTTTCCGTCTTTTATATCTATTGCAGGATAGATTCTCATTTATATCCCCCATGTCATATTAAAAATTTAGCCGAAGGACTTTCGTCCTCGGCTAAATTTGATATTTAATTGATTACTGAACCATCTTAGCGATTTCGTCAGCGAAGTTTTCTTCTTTCTTTTCTAAGCCTTCGCCCTTTTCAAAACGAACAAAATCAACAAGTTTAACACCCTTAGATGAAAGGTACTGCTCAACTTTGAAGTCGCCGTTTTTAACGAATTCCTGCTGGAGCAGACAGTTCTGCTCGAAGAACTTGTTAATCTTTCCGCCAACCATCTTTTCGATGATGTTGTCAGGTTTGTTTGCATTTTTCGGGTCTTCTTTAATCTGAGCGATGATGATGTGCTTTTCTTTCTCGATATCAGCCTCAGGAACAACGTCCTTTGACAGATAAAGCGGATTGATAGCAGCAATCTGCATTGCAACATCTCTTGCAGCTTCGTAAGCTTCATCATTCATTTCGCCTTCAGCTTTAACGATAACACCGATTCTGCCTGCACCATGTGAGTAGGAACATACGTTGCCTTCATAACGTGCAAATCTTCTAATATTCATATTTTCACCGATTTTAGCAATCAAAGCGGTAAGAGCTTCGTCAACAGTAACGTCGCCATATTTTTCAGCCTTTAAAGCATCAACGTCAGCAGGGTTTTTCTCTGCAACAACTTTAGCAACCTCTGTTACGAAATCCTGGAACTCGTTGTTTTTAGCAACGAAGTCTGTCTCAGAGTTTACTTCGAGCAGTACGCTTACTTTTTTGTCGTCGCTCATGTAAACTTTAACGATACCTTCAGAAGCAATTCTGCCTGCTTTTTTAGCAGCAGTAGCGAGACCTTTTTCTCGTAAGAACTCGATAGCTTTATCCATATCACCGTTTGTTTCAGTGAGGGCTTTTTTACAGTCCATCATACCGCAACCGGTGCGTTCTCTTAATGTTTTTACATCACTAGCAGTAAAAGCCATGATTTATTCCTCCAAATCTTTCGAATTATTCAGCGTCAACAGCTTCCTCGTCTGCAGTTTCTTTAGCAGCAGCAAGAGCATCTTCGCCTTGACGGCCCTCAATAACAGCGTTAGCGATTGTGCCTGCGATAAGTTTTACGGCACGGATAGCATCGTCGTTACCCGGAATTACATAATCAACTTCCTCAGGGTCGCAGTTAGTATCAACGATAGCTACAACAGGGATACCGAGCTTTTTAGCTTCAGCAATAGCAATTTTTTCTTTTCTCGGGTCAACTACGAAGAGAGCGCCAGGCAGTTTCTTCATATCTTTGATACCGCCAAGGAATTTCTCGAGTTTTTCTCTTTCGCCTTTTAAGTTGATAACTTCTTTTTTCGGGAGAAGGTCAAATGTTCCGTCTTCTTCCATACGAACCAACTGCTCTAAACGGTCGATTCTCTGTTTGATTGTTTTGAAGTTGGTCATCATACCACCGAGCCATCTTGCGTTAACCCAGTACATACCAACTCTCTCAGCCTCTTCCTTAATGGAATCCTGAGCCTGTTTCTTAGTACCTACGAAAAGAACATCTTTACCTTCAGCAGCGATATCGCGGATGAAAGCATAAGCCTCTTCGATTTTCTTAACGGTTTTCTGCAAATCGATAATGTAGATACCGTTTCTTTCTGTGAAGATGTACTCAGCCATTTTGGGGTTCCATCTTCTGGTCTGGTGGCCGAAGTGTACGCCGGCCTCCAACAACTGTTTCATTGAAATTACTGACATTTAAGTCACCTCCGGTTTTATTTGCAATTCCTCCACACAGTTCGCATTTTAAAGGGAACCGCTTTTGCGGCACCGCCCAATAAAATCCCTGCGTGTGCGTATTTTGCCTAAATAATATATCAC
>JAZNJS010000079.1:0-16131 GCA_045578185.1 Clostridia bacterium | reverse complement strand
AAGTTAATATGCGGATATGGCGGAATTGGCAGACGCGCATGGTTCAGGTCCATGTGAAAGCAATTTCATGTTGGTTCAAGTCCTCTTATCCGCACCATATTATTAGGGGCATAGGCGTGTCCCTAATTTTTTCTGCGATATAAAATAAAAAATTATCAACTATTATAAACAAAGTCCTTTATACCCGTACATTTAGTCACGGGCCAACAAAAATGATTGAAAAATCAGTATGAGGAATGTGTATGAAAATAATTGTTTGGCTGAATTTTATCATTTCGATTATATTTACTCTTTGCTATTTATATCAGTTTGTTTATGTTGTTATCGGTCTTTTGGGCAAGGGTAAGAAATTTAAGGCTGCGAAAAACCATCGGTATGCAGTCTTAATTTCTGCAAGAAACGAGGCTAATGTAATCGGAACACTTATTGACGGCATTAATAATCAGACGTACCCGTCTGAGCTTGTTGATGTTTTTGTTGTTGCAGATAACTGCACCGACAACACCGCAGCGACCGCAAGAGATTGTGGTGCGTATGTGTATGAGCGTTCTAATACCGAACTTGTCGGCAAGGGATACGCTCTTGACTGGCTACTTGAAAAAATCCGAAATGAGCACTCTGACAAAGACTATGAGGCTTATATCGTTTTTGATGCCGACAATGTGGTCGACCCGCATTTCATTGAGGAAATGAACAACCTCTTTGATAATGGTTACCGCATACTTACCAGTTACAGAAACTCAAAAAACTATGACGAAAACTGGATAACTGCAGGATATTCTCTCTGGTTCCTGCGCGAAGCCAAGTTCTTAAATAACGCAAGAATGCAGGTTGGCTCAAGCTGCGCAATATCAGGGACAGGATTTTTGGTGAGTAGCCAGGTCATCGCAGACAACGGTGGCTGGATACATCATCTTCTTACTGAAGATATTGAATTCACAACCGACTGTATTGTAAACGGCGAGAGAATTGGTTACTGCGAAAAAGCTATTTTATACGATGAACAGCCACAAAGTTTTTACCAGTCATATCTTCAGAGACTTCGCTGGTCCAAAGGTTTTTATCAGGTATTTGTAAAATACGGCAAAAAACTTATTAAGGGCATATTTAAAGATGGCAGCTTCTCCTGCTATGATATACTGATGACCTTAATGCCTGCTATGCTTCTGACTCTAATCAGCGTAAGCGTAAACGTGGTTGCTCTCGTAATAGGTCTATTTACCCGTTCATCGGAGCTATTTATGCTCCTGAAAGCTCTGCTTGAAACCTTGCTTGGATTTTACCTGTTGTTCTTTATGCTTGGTACAATAACAACAATAACGGAAAGAAAGCAAATTCATTGCGGCAGTTTCAAAAAGTTTATATATGTATTTACTTTCCCCCTGTTTATGCTTACATACGTTCCTATCTCAATTATTGCTCTGTTTAAAAGAGTTAAGTGGGAACCGATAACTCATTCCGTAACAAAAGATTTGACGGATATCACAAACAATACAACTGAAATGTAAATAAAATAAAAATGACTGTGACGATTGTCACAGTCATTTTTATTATTCAATATTGCCGCTTAATAAATACTGCATTAATTTATACCCTTTGTCAATGAATATACCGCTTTCTTTTGCATTTTTCTCGTTATATGAAAGCTCCATTCCCTCATTATGACGGCTATCATAAATCGCAAACGGAATCGGGTCTTTAACGTGTGTCTTTTTAGCAATCGGTGTCGGGTGGTCAGGTGCTACAAGCACACGGTAATCTTCGCCGCAGTTTTTAAGATACTCCATAACCGGTCCGACAATTTTTTCATCAATTAGTTCAATTGACTTAACTTTTCCCTCTGCGTCTCCGTGATGACCACATTCGTCAGGAGCCTCAACGTGGATATATACAAATTCCTGACCGTTTTTAAGCTCAGAAATTGCAGCCTCTGCTTTTCCGTCAAAGTTGGTATCTATATTTCCCGTTGCACCTTCTATTTCCAGAACGTTCATTCCCGTTCCCTTGCCTATACCCTTAAGCAAGTCAACTGCTGAAATCATACTGCCTTTTACGCCGTATTTCTCCATGAAAGAATCGAGCCTCGGTCTTCTTCCCTCTCCCCAAACCCACAAAGAGTTTGCAGGATTTAAACCACGGGCTATTCGGTCCTTGTTAATCGGATGCTCTTTTAAAAGTTCGTGACTCTTTTTCATAATCTCAAGTAAAATATCTGCGCCATCGCCTGCGGGCATATACTCTGTAACCTTTTGATCAGAAATATCGTGAGGCGGGGTGAGCTTAACATTCGTTGAGCCGCCATCCCACACGAGCAGATGACGGTAACTGATTCCCTTGTAGAGACTGATGTTTTCAAAGCTCATATTCTCATTAAGATACTGAATCAGTGCGCCGGACTCCTCGGTTGTAATCTCACCGGAGCTGTAATCCACCATCGTTTTTTCGTTATAATTTTCTTCGTCTGATAATGTTACTAAATTTGCACGGAAAGTAACGTCTCTGTCGGATAACTCAACGCCGATACTTAATGCTTCAAGCGGTGAACGACCTGTATAGTATGTGAGCGGATCATATCCTAAAACACTTAAGTTCGCAACATCGCTGCCTGGGGAGAGCGCATCATCTACAGTCTTTACAAGACCGACTACTCCACCCTCTGCAATTTTATCTATATTCGGTTTTTTCGCTATATCAAGCGGTGTTTTTCCGCTGAAACAGTCGCACGGATAATCCGCCATTCCATCTCCTAAAAATACTACATATTTCATAACTTTTTCCTCCAAGTGTAAAATTCTATTTTTATTATACTAAATATTTTTCATAAAGTCTATGTTTTTTTGTACAAAAAGAGGATGTTTAAAAACTAATTTTAAACATCCTCTTTTATTATTTTATCTTCTTTTTGCGATCAGGCTTTTTAACATCCCTCTTTATACATCGATTAAATCAACCATTTTAAGTTCATCCCTCGATACGCCCGATTTCATACTGCGGATATACGCTTTTGCAGTATCAAGTGATGTAAGACATGGGATTGAATGTTCAACTGTCTTACGGCGGATCTTAAATCCGTCACGACCCGGCTGACGTCCCTTTGTCGGAGTATTGATAACCATATCAAATTTACCCTCTTGCATAAGATCCATAATATCTGGTGTGCCCTCACCGATTTTTTTGACAACATTAGTTGCAACACAGTTACTGTTTAAGTAGTGAGCAGTATTTGCAGTAGCATAAATGTTGTAGCCCATCTCCTCAAAATCTTTTGCGATATCAAGCATTTCACGCTTATCGTTGTCACGAACGGTAATCAAAACATTACCCTTATCGCTCATTTTAAAACCTGCTGCCAAAAGGCCTTTATATAAAGCCTCACCGAAGTTTTTAGAAATTCCCAAAACTTCACCTGTCGATTTCATTTCCGGTCCTAAGGACGCATCAACATCGTGGAGCTTTTCAAATGAGAACACAGGAACTTTAACTGCAACATACTCACCCTCCGGATGAAGTCCTGTTCCGCAACCCATATCCTTGAGTTTCTCTCCAAGTACGCAACGTGTAGCAAGGTCAACCATAGGTACATTTGTAACCTTGGAAATATACGGAACCGTACGCGATGAACGCGGGTTAACCTCGATTACATACACCTCGTCTTCATAAAGCACGAACTGTATATTTACAAGACCCACAACGTGAAGTGCACGAGCGAGCTTTTTGGTGTAGTCAACCAGAGTGTCTTTATGCTTCTGAGATATTGTCTGTGTCGGATAAACAGAGATTGAGTCGCCGGAGTGAACGCCCGCACGCTCTAAGTGCTCCATAATACCCGGAATCAAGATATCTTCGCCATCGCAGATAGCGTCAACCTCAAGTTCCTTACCCATCATATATTTATCAACTAAGATAGGATGCTCCTGCTTAATCATGGTGATTATGTCCATAAACTCTTTAACGTCGTTATCGTTAAATGCAATTTCCATACCCTGACCGCCAAGAACGTATGACGGACGAACCAACACCGGATAGCCGAGCTCATTCGCTGCCTCTAATGCCTCAGAATGAGTAAATACTGTTCTGCCCGCCGGACGTGGAATGCCGCACTCTTCTAAAATTTCGTCAAAGAGTTCTCTGTCTTCAGCTGCATCAACGTCTTCTGCTTTTGTACCTAAGATATTTACGCCCATATCCTTAAGTGCCTGAGTCAGCTTGATAGCAGTCTGACCACCGAACTGAACAAGTGCGCCGTAAGGCTGTTCTACCTCAACGATATTTGCAACATCCTCTGCCGTAAGCGGTTCAAAATAGAGCTTATCTGCTGTATCAAAGTCTGTACTTACAGTCTCGGGATTGTTGTTTACAATTATCGTTTCATAACCTGCTTCTTTTAATGCCCATACAGAGTGAACAGAGCAATAGTCAAACTCTATACCCTGACCGATACGAATTGGACCGGAACCGATAACCAAAACCTTCTTTTTATCAGACGACGCAGCCTCTGAATACTGGTTATAAGTTGAATAGTAATACGGAGTTGCTGCTTCAAACTCAGCCGCACAGGTATCAACTATTTTATAAGTCGGAAGAATCTCATAACGCTTGCGAAGCGCCTTGATTTCTTCCTCTTTCATTCCGTTATACTCTGCAATAGTCTTGTCAGTAAAGCCCATACGTTTTGCCTTGCGCAAGATGTTACGGGACAAATTACCTGACTTTAAGAGGTTCTCCATATCTACGATATTTTTGAGTTTATCCAAGAAGAAAAGATCAATCTTTGTAATGTCGTGTATCACATCTAATGTTACACCACGGCGGATTGCCTCACAGATAACGAAAAATCTCTCATCATCAACACTGTAAAGACGCTTTTCAATCTCTTTCTTTGAAAGGTTCTTAAGTTTCGGCATTTCAAAGGTCTGAAGACCGAGCTCAAGCGAGCGAACGGATTTCATAAGACCGCCCTCGATAGAGTCTGAAATTGCCATGATTTCACCGGTTGCTTTCATCTGTGTTCCCAGTGTACGTTTTGCTTTTACGAACTTATCAAACGGCCATTTTGGGAACTTGATAACAACATAGTCAATTGTCGGCTCAAAGCAAGCAAATGTGCTTCCGGTAACTGCATTTTTAATCTCATCAAGACCGTAGCCGATAGCAATCTTTGATGCAACCTTTGCAATCGGGTATCCGGTTGCTTTAGATGCCAGCGCAGATGAACGTGATACTCGGGGGTTAACCTCGATTACCGCATACTCTAAGCTATCCGGATGAAGCGCAAACTGACAGTTACATCCGCCCTCAATGCCCAAAGCGTTAATAATATTTAATGATGCATTGCTTAGCATCTTATACTCTTTTGTTGACAATGTTTGTGCCGGTGCAACAACGATAGAGTCACCGGTATGAATTCCTACAGGGTCAAGATTTTCCATAGAACAAACTGTAATTGCATTACCCTTTGCGTCACGGATAACCTCAAACTCAATTTCTTTCCATCCGGAAATACATTTTTCAATAAGTACCTGATGCACACGTGAAAGTCTCAGACCATTCGGTGCAATCTCCTCAAGGTCAGCCTCACTGTATGCTATACCGCCGCCGGTACCACCAAGTGTATAAGCCGGACGAACGATAACCGGAAAGCCTATTTCTTTTGCAAAATCTAGCGCATCCTCATATGTGTCAACAACCTTAGACGCAATACACGGCTCGCCGATGGACTCCATTGTGTCCTTAAACTCCTGACGGTCCTCTGCCATTTTAATTGCAGATGTAGCTGTTCCCAAAAGCTTTACTCCCATCCTGTCAAGATAGCCTTCTTCTGCAAGCTCCATAGCAAGGTTTAATCCCGTCTGTCCACCGAGCGTCGGCAGAATGCTGTCAGGTTTTTCAATCTCGATGACCTTTTTAACAACATCAGCTACGAGCGGTTCAATGTATATTTTATCTGCCATCATTTTATCTGTCATGATGGTTGCGGGGTTTGAGTTGATTAATACAACCTCAATGCCCTCCTCCTGAAGAGAACGGCACGCCTGGGTACCCGCATAGTCAAACTCCGCCGCCTGACCGATAACTATCGGACCGGAGCCGATAACCAATACTTTTTTAACGTCTTCTCTCTTCGGCATTATTTGTCCCCTCCCATCATAGCGATAAAGCGCTCAAACAGATATCTTGTGCTGTGATTTCCCTTAACTGCACCCGGAATAAACTGAACTGTAAACACTGGCTTATCGTTAAAGCAAAGTCCCTCTACTGCGCCATCATTTATGTTAATGTGTGATACTTTCATATCGCCGTCTTTAATACTGTCTGCACAAACCGCATAGCCGTGATTCTGGCTTGTAATATATGTTCTTCCGCTTACCAAATCTTTTACAGGCTGATTTTCGCCGCGGTGACCGAATTTCATTTGATATGTTTTAGCGCCTGCTGCCAAAGCAATAATTAAATGTCCCAGACAAACACCCATCATAGGAATTCCTGAATCAAGCAGCTTTTTTGCAGTTTCAATCTGCGCCTCGCACTTTGCCGGGTCGTTAGGACCGCTTGAAAGAACTATGCCGTCAGGCTTGTCTGCTAAGATTTCCTCTGCAGTAGTTGTTGCAGGGTACACAGTAACTGTGCAGCCCATCTCGCAGTAGCTGTTAATAAGGCTGCGCTTTACGCCAAGGTCTAAAAGCGCCACTTTATATTCACCGTCTCCTACGGTATATTTTCCTTTGCAGGAAATCTCGCTAATTTCCGTTTGCGCCTTATATGCCTTGATTTCGTCTATGCGCTTTGCATAGTCTGGGTCAGTGGTAATCATCGCATTCATTGCGCCCTCCGAACGAATTTTGCGAGCAAGCGCACGAGTATCAATACCGGTAATGGTGATTATGTTATTCTTTTTAAGATAATCCGCTAAATTTCCTTCCATACGGAAATTGTTTGGCATAAGAGCTGCCTCTTTGATTATAAATCCTGAGAGCGCAGGCTTTTCTGACTCATTGTCAACAGAGTTTATTCCGTAATTACCTATAAGCGGATAAGTCATCATAACCATAAGTCCGGCATAGGACGGGTCGGTAAGTACCTCTTGATATCCTACCATTCCGGTGGAAAACACTACTTCACCAATTGCTTCGCCTTCTGCGCCAAAGCTCTCACCCTCGAACACGGTGCCGTCTTCAAGTACTAAATATGCGGTCTTCAATCTGATTCCTCCCTTTGTATTTATCTAAAGCTGTATTGTTTACAGAAATCTGATAATATCATTTTTCATACGCAATGCTTCTTCTCTTGCAGCCTTTGCAAAGTCTGCCTCAGGAGCACCTGCTTTTTTGTATGCACACATTATTGAACGAGAAGCATTTATAATTGCGCCCAGACCGTCAGGGTTAAACGCTCTTGCAACATCTTCTGCTTTTCCACCCTGTGCACCATAGCCGGGTACTAAGAAATAGGTAGTCGGCATTATTTTTCTAAGCTCGCTAATCTGCTGCGGATATGTTGCACCAACAACTGCGCCAACTCCTGAGTATCCGCTTTTGCCCATTGTGCTCATTCCCCAGCGGTTAACCAAATGCGCCACTCTCTCATACAAAGTGTTCTCATCAATCTTAAGGTCCTGAAGTTCACCCGATGATGGATTTGATGTTTTTACCAAAACAAAAATTCCCTTATCCTTTTCTTCACACTGCTTAACGAAAGGCAAAATGCCGTCTGTGCCAAGATAGGGATTAACAGTAAGTGCATCAGCAGGGAAATCTGTCCACGCTGCATCAGCATCAATTGCAGATTCTCCTAAATATGCAGCTGCATATGCCTCTGCAGTTGAGCCAATATCATTACGCTTTCCGTCTAAGATAACGTACATTCCTTTTTCTTTAGCATAGCTTACAGTCTCAGCTAAAGCGTGAAGACCTGCTAAGCCGTACATTTCGTAATATGCCATCTGCGGCTTTACTGCAGGAACGATGTCACAAAGCTCATCAATAAGACCCTTGTTAAATCTTAAAAGTGCAGCACCTGCACCCTTTGCATTTTTTCCAAACTCAGCATATGCTTCCTCTTTAATATATTCCGGAACATAGTCAAGCTTCGGGTCTAAACCCGCAACCGTCGGATTGCCTGTTGCTTTTATTTTTTCAATTAAAAGTTCCATTGACATTTTGTTTTCCTCCCTATATTAGAGTAATACTCCCTGATTGACAACTATTTTTCCGCCTACGATAGTGTATTCCGGTTTGCCAAAGAGGCGATAACCATCATACGGAGAGTTTTTAGATTTAGATAAGAACTTGCTTACATCTACCGTGTATTGTTCATCAGGATTAAATATGATTATATCTGCCGGCTTACCCTGCGTTATGCTGCCTTTATTAATAGAGAGCAAATCAGCAGGATTGCACGTCATTTTAGAAATCAGCTCACTAAGCGAAAGCTTATCGGTTTTAACCAAATAGGTTATTCCGAGACCGAGAGCAGTTTCAAAACCTACTATACCGTTTAATGCCTTATCAAACTCAAGGTTTTTCTCATCGATGTGATGCGGTGCGTGGTCTGTAGCAATTACATCAATTGTTCCGTCAATAAGACCTTCTATAACCGCATCCACATCCTCCTGACTGCGAAGCGGAGGGTTCATTTTAGCGTTTGTGTTAAATCCGTCAACCGCATCTTCCGTCAGTGTAAAATAATGTGGACAGGTTTCGCAGGTTACCCTGACTCCACGTTTTTTTGCCTGACGGATAAGTTCTATGCCGCCTTTTGTGCTGACGTGGCAAATGTGAACTCGTGTATCTGTCTGCTCCGCCAAAATAATATCGCGAGCAATCTGTACATCCTCAACAGCGTTTGATATTCCCTTAAGACCAAGATATGTGGACATATATCCCTCATTCATAACTCCGCCATCTAAAAGCTCGAGTTCCTCACAATGTGATAAAACCAAGGTGTCAAACATATCTGAATATTCCAGAGCACGTCTCATTATCTGTGCATTCTTAACTGGTTTACCGTCATCAGAAATAGCTACAGCACCTGCAAACTTAAGCTCGCCGATATCAGAGAGCACTTCGCCCTTTAAACCCTTTGTAACTGCGCCGATAGGATAAACATTTACCTTTCCTACCTGCGCCGCACGATTTATAACATACTCAACAAGCGGTGCATTATCAATTGGGGGAACTGTGTTTGGCATACAGGCAAGTGATGTAAATCCGCCCATTGCCGCAGCTTTCGTTCCGCTTTCTATATCCTCTTTATATTCCTGTCCGGGGTCACGCAGATGACAGTGCATATCAACAAGACCGGGGGTAACAACTTTACCGGCAGCATCAATTACTGTCAAATCCTTAAAGTCCGTAAAATCCTTTGCAATATTTTCTCCGATTTCTTCAATAATGCCGTTTTCTATATAAACATCCTGCACTTTATCTGTGCTTGTTTTAGGGTCTATAACTCTTCCGCCCTTAATCAATATTCTCATTGCTTTTTCCTCCTCCCGCAAGAATATCAAGTATAGCCATTCGAATTGCAACACCATTTGTTACCTGTTCGTCTATTACATTCTGTTCAAGTTCCATAACTCCGCTCGTAAGCTCAACGCCACGGTTTACCGGTCCAGGGTGCATCAAGAGTGCGTCGGGTTTTGCAAACTTTAAGCGCTTATCGTCAATTCCAAAAAAACGGTGATATTCTCTGAGGCTCGGTATAAAACCGCTTTGCTGTCTTTCCTGCTGAATTCTAAGTCCCATAACAACATCGGCATCAATGATTGCTTCCTGGATGCTGCTATATGCCGTAACGCCTAGTTTTTCAATATCTTTCGGCATCAGAGTTGTCGGTCCGCCGACTGCAACCTCTGCTCCAAGTTTTTTAAGTCCGTAAATATTTGAGCGAACCACTCGGCTATGTAAAATGTCTCCGACAATTGCAACTTTAAGACCTTCTATTCTGCCTTTTTTCTCCATCATCGTGAACATATCGAGTAGTGCCTGCGTAGGATGCTCGTTCATTCCGTCACCGGCATTTATTACAGATGCCTTTATGTTTTTAGCAATAAGGTGCGGTGCACCAGATGATGAATGGCGAACGATTATAACATCCGTACCCATCATATCAAGAGTTCTCGCCGTGTCTATAAGCGTCTCTCCCTTGGCAACAGAGGAGCCGCTTGCAGTAATGTTTGCCGCATTTGCACTCATATATTTCGAAGCAAGTTCAAAGGACATACGCGTTCTGGTGCTATTTTCATAAAACAAAGTGATTACGGACTTGCCGGCAAGGTTGGATATCTTTTTTACATCCTGCATCACGATTTTTTTCATACTCTCGGCATGCTTTAAAATTCCCAGAATTTCCTCTGCCGTGAGTTCTTTAAGTCCAAGCAAATCCTTGTGGTTAAATTGCATCGACGTATCCTCCTTTAATCTTCTGTCTTGTTCAGTTCAACGCATTCTCTTGCGCCTGTTTCGTAAAATTCAACCCTAATACTTTCGCTTTTAGCTGTTGGCACGTTCTTTCCAACATAATCAGCTCTTATCGGCAGTTCTCTGTGCCCTCTGTCTATCATAACCGCAAGTTCGATTTTAGCAGGTCTTCCAAGCTCCATAATTGCCTCAATCGCTGCCCGCACGGTTCTGCCAGTATATAAAACGTCGTCTACCAACACAACTTTTTTATTTTCAACCGGAAAATCTATTTTTGTGCCGCTCTCTTTCGGTAGAACCTTGTCTTTCGGCAAGTCATCACGAAAACGGGTTATATCCAAAACTCCCGTCGGCACATCTACTCCTTCAATTTCATGAAATCTTTTTTTGAGTCGGTCAGCCAAAACAATACCGCGCCGCAGAATTCCGACAAGTACAAGGTCTTCTGTTCCCTTGTTTTTTTCTAGGATTTCATAGGCTATGCGCGAAATAGCTCTTTTCATAGCCGCTGAATCCAAAATTTCTGCACGTCCTGTCTCCACTTCATCCGCCTCTCTTTCCTTTAAAAGTAACCTCTCAAACGGTTATAAAAAAACTCTTACCACAGGCGTGATAAGAGTGATATTTACACAACAACATGCAAGGCAATGCACCCCGAAAGGTACACCTTGTCTGCAAGGAGTATGAAATTGGTCACACCTTATCAGCATCTCTGTACCGATTTAAAGGTTTGAAGCTTTTGCATCTAAAAAATATTTTAGCACAAAATAACTTATTTGTCTATATTTTTTTACATCTTTTTTATTTTTTTTCTATACGATAAACCGAACCGTTTTCGACATAGAAATTCACGCCGCAGCATTCTTTCGCTGCCGTCTTATGCGACACCGTAAGGCAGGTTTTATCAAGCGCAATTAAGTTATTTAAAACCTCTTTTTCTGTTTGCTCGTCAAGCGCTGACGTACATTCGTCAAGCAAAAGTATCGGCGCATCATACATAACCGCACGCGCAATTGCAAGGCGCTGCACCTGACCTTCTGACAGACCCAGTCCGCCTTCACCAAGCATTGTATCAAGGCCGTCAGGCAGTTTCTTTATTTCTTCCCAGATTCCTGCTGCCTTTACCGCGCGAACAATATCTTCTTCGGTAGCATTTTCTTTCCCAAAACATACATTTTCACGGATTGTGCCGGAAAGTATAAGATTCCCCTGCGGCACATATGCAAATAATGAACGGGTTTTTGCATCAAGTTTTAACTTTTCGCCCGATTCTTTCAAAAGATAAATTTCACCATTTTCAGGTTCAAATATACCCAAAAACAACTTGAGCAGCGTAGATTTTCCGGCACCTGAAAGACCAGTTACCGCGGCAAACTCGCCCTTTTTCAACCTGAAGCTGACATTTTTGAGTATAACCTTTTCACCATAAGAAAAAGTAACATTATCTACACAGAGCTCACGAGCATTTTTAAAAATCTCATCTCTGTCAAAATCTAAGTCCGGTATTTTTTCTTCCGGCAAATCCAAAAGCTCCATTATTCTTTCTGTTGATGCTATCATTGCATAGTACTGCGGCATTACAGATGACAAATTTCTAAAAGGTGCCTGTAACTGCTCAACGAGCTGCAAAATAGCTGTTAATGTACCAAATGACATAAGACCGACAGCTATTTTATACGCTCCCCACGCCATAGCAAAATAATATCCTGCCGTCATTGCAACAAAAAACATCAAATTTGATAAAATACTTATATGGTTTTTCTTAAGGTTCAATCGGTAATTTTCTGTCTGAAGCTCGGTTGCATCACTCGTAACACGGCTTTCGTTTCGAAACGACTTAACAACCAAAAGATTTGCCAGCGACTCCTGCATAAATGAGCGTGTTTTTCCGTCACTTTCCTGCACTCTTTTATGAAGATATTTAATTTTTTTACGATAGATTCTGCTTGCAAAAAATACTACAGGAAGCGCAACAAGACTCAAAATCGCAATCCCCGAATCAAGCATAAAAAGCACAAAGAAACTTGCAAGAACACGGGTTAAATAATGAACCAGGTCAGGAATCAGCGAACTGATTGTACCCGCAACAACAGATACATCGCTCGTCAGGCGGTTTAAAAGCTCGCCTGTGTGATATTTTAAAACCTGTCCTGCCTCTTTATGTATAAGTGATGAAAACAGTTTTTTCTTACATATAATAACAAGTTTGCCCGACATTCTGACAGAAAGCTCAGATATCGCTACCTGCATAGCAAGCTGAACCACTAAAAGTACCGCCAAAAAAATGCAGAGCCTTCCAAAGTGGGCAAGACCTTTGCCCGCCGCAGCGCCGACTGCTGAATCTACTACTGCCTTTGAAACCAACGCAAAAAAAGCGCCGAGCGCAGAATACAAAAGACCCAAAATCGACAGCGCTAAAATTGAGTATTTTACCTTTTTAGCCAACGCCAAGTCCCATGAAAGAGCGGTTCTTTTTTTGTCCATAAGGCTTACTTCCTCTTACTAAGATTTCTTCTTAAAAATACGTATGTTCTAAGCACAGGCGGTCTTATCGGGCGCATAATAGCCCACACCGCCGCCAAGAAACGATACAGCAAATTATCGCAGGATATGCATTTACCATTACGGTAAAATTCCACCGCAACTGCTACAATCTGCTCACGCCTGATACCTTTTTCAAGCACACACTGATTATCTCCACACATATCATAGCAGTCGTTTTTAACTCGCATAATGCGATGGAGCACATATTGTCCATCATCACGCTTATACAAAGGTAAATCCCATTTTTTTACCTTATCCGCCCGCGCCAGCACAACGCTGTCAGCACGGTCATGAAGCATAGGATACATGCTCGCACCCGTAACCGTAAGCTTAACACGCATACCTGCATCGACAAGCTCACAGAGCATCGGAGAAAGCTCCTGCATCCCAGTATTTATAGTTTTATCAGTATTACTCATCAGTTTGCTAAAATTTCCTTTTCATTTAATGTTTTTATAAATTCTGAAACGTCTGCTTTAGCGGTCTGCTCGTCAACATCATACTCGCCCAAAAGCGCTGTTACAAGCTCTTCTTCTGTTATATCATTTGCGAGCTTTTCCCACAAAAATGCACCTGTTTCATTCAATGTAACCATCATCTGAAAATCAACAAGCTGTTCGCCAACCGGCACAACTACATAGCTGCCTGCAATTTCTTTTAATAAAAAACCCTCTTTTATTTTCATTGTCCCTACCTCCATATACTAAAAACCCTTTTATATCATTTTACAACAATTAAGACCTTTTGTCAATTTTAATAGTTGCAAAAGAATATAAATTATGATAAAATTAAAATGAGTTTTTTAAAAAATATTACTATAAAAAAGGGAGATAAGTATGAAGAAGATTACAGCAATTTTTCTGGCACTTATTATGACTTTGGCTCTTGTTCCTTTCTCAGCGTATGCTGATGTGGAGTTCTGGGACCTACAAAGTGGTCACTGGGCATATCAGAACATTCAGACACTGGTTGCAGAAGGTACAATCAAGGGTTTTGAAGATGGTTCCTTCCGTCCTTCTGACACCGTCACTCGTGCTCAGTTTGTTAAAATGATTGGCAAAGGAAATATGACCTACGCTACTACATTTAAAGATGTTGCATCTAACCATTGGGCATATGAATACATAATGACATCAGGTCTCGTAAGCGAGGGAACAGATATGTTCCTCCCTGAGCAGCCCATCACGCGCGGCGAGGTTATTGAGCTTTTATGGAAACGCGCCGGTGCAAGCACCGCATATTCCGCTCCAAAAATAATAACCGCCCAGGGCAATAATAAATATGCAATTGCCTGGGCATACAGCTGCGGAATAGCAGCAGGTGATGATGGTGTGCATTTAAGGCTTGATGACACAATGTCAAGAGCAGAGGGCGCTGCTTTAATCATCCGTTCAAGAGAAAAATCCGCACAAGGTGCAACCGCTGCTTTTGTAAACACAGTAAGCGAAGACATCTTGAAAAATGCATTTGCTTCTTTAGACTTGTTTGACGATGCAGTTTACGTTCCAGACAGAAAAATCACATTTGGTGAACTTGCACGCGCAACAGTAAGAATTGCCGGCAGCGAATATACGCCGTCATACTACAGCTTGTCTTCAGTTGTTCCGTTTGAGCATAAATATGCACGCGACCTTGATGTTTTAGGCAGAAACGCTCTTGGAATGGATATTGTTAAAGCTTCAGTTATTGATACGCAGCCGACAGTCGGAGACGTTGTTGCAAGTATTTCATTTGGTGCTCTTCACCGTTCATCAACACCTTTCGCAGTAAATGCAACAAATGATAAATACAACGGATTCAACAGCACAAAAAACCGTCTTTTAACTTTTGCTGAAAGACACGGCGTTCAGCTTTATACCGATATTTCAGTCGAAACCTTAAATCGTCCGGCAACTTTAAAAGATGTTATCGCAACTACAGTTTTATTAGATAGCTTTATTGGTCTGCAGACTGATTACTCTACCGATGTTGGTATGTTTGGTGCTCTCACATATAACCATAGCTTAGACATTACCAAAGCATACGAAGGATATCAGCTTGTTTTAAAAGATATGCCTACAGCTCTTTACACAACACCTTTTACATCGTTTAAAGAAAGCGCTGTAGAGCCTAAGGATGCATATCGTTTTGCGCAGGCTTATACAAGCGTCTTCTCAAGCTCTCTGTCTGCTTACAGGAGTATGCTTACAAGCGCTGGTATCGACTGTTCAATTGTATATTATCCGTCCTTGGTTGTTGATAACGGAAACGGATATACAATGCGTGTTAAAATTACCGTTAACTCATTAAGTGGCGGCGCAACTTTAGGAAGCTACTTTAAGTGTGCAAATGATTCTCTCGCTTCCTACCAGCTTGCAGAAGGAAAAACCTTCTATGCAGATATTGCTAGCGGCAAAAAGCCCACTTCAATCACAATGGACCCGACAAAGATGTTTGTAGATAAAATTGTATGTGAATAAAAATTAAATATAACAATAGGCTGTCACGATTGTGACAGCCTATTCTTATTATAGGTATTTTCTTATGTCTACAGCTAATTCTTCCTCTAAATTTATAAGACGTTTTGCGATATCTTTAGACACCTCATCTGCCGCCTCATATTTGTTTAAATATTTGTTTAATGACTTTACTCCCATATTGCAACCATCTGTCATAAGGTCAGCTACAGTCGCGTCAGATTCGTTCATCATAAGCATAACATTTGTTTTCATCCACGACATACCTTTTGCAACAGGAGCAGGATCTTTGCCCTCGTCGCCATATTTATCAAGCTCTTTTTGTATCTCACTGTCTAACTTGTCATGCTCATCCTTGCACCTTGCAAGACGATTTTTAAACTCTTCATCACCGACGTATGCCAAAACATCATCTATGGATGATACACCCATCTTAACACCTGCATCGCATTCTCTCAGTAATTTTATGGTATCTTGTTCAATCATATTAACCATATCCTTTCATTTTTGTTAATATAATTGTGCCCCATTATTCTTTTATAATGCAGGTTTTATATACTTTAATTTTCATAGATGCAGTATGTTTTAAAAATCAGTTTATCTGCTCCTTCAAAAATCATGGCGAAAACCTGCATCAATCTTGTATTCCTCGAATATGCATACGATTTTTTCTATCGCATCAAAATCAGAATAATCCTCGTCCTTAATTACAT
>JAZNJS010000078.1:0-12504 GCA_045578185.1 Clostridia bacterium | reverse complement strand
GTGGAAGATTGGAAACCTTAAATTACAAAACAAAAACTATAAAATATATTAGAATAGGGATAATATAATTTTTTATGTTTTTTACTTAAAAAACAAAATATAAAAAAGAAATGAAGTGGAGAGAAAAGATGAATTACTTTCAGAAAGAAATTGAATGTATGCCTCGTGAAGAAATGCGAAAACTTCAGGCAGAAAGATTTATAAGTACAGTAGAATATACTTATAACAATTCACCTTTTTATAAAAAGCGTTTTGATGAAAAAGGAATAAAACCGTCGGATATTAAATCACTTGATGATTTACATAAAATTCCGTTTACTACCAAGCAGGATTTTACCGATAATTATCCGTTTGGTCTTTTTGCAAGACCGATGAAGGATATCGTGCGTATTCACGCATCAAGCGGTACCACCGGAAAGCCGAAGGTAGTAGGTTACACCAAGGAAGATATGAATACCTGGTCTGACCTTATTGCACGTTTGGTTGTAATGGCGGGCGGAAGTAATGAAGATATAGCGCAGGTTGCATTTGGTTACGGTCTTTTTACTGGCGGTTTTGGTCTTCATCAGGGCCTCGAGAAAGTTGGCGCAACTGTTGTTCCGATGTCATCAGGTAATACTGAAAAACAGATTATGCTTATGCGCGACTTTGGTTCTACAATTTTGGTTGCAACTCCGACTTATGCGCTTCATATTGCTGAAGTGCTTGAGGAGATGAATGTACCTAAAGATGAGATTAAACTCAGAATCGGTATGTTCGGCGGTGAGGGTCATACCGAGGAGATGCGTAAGGTTTTAGAAGAAAAGCTCGGTATTATTTCTACAGAGAACTACGGTCTTTCGGAGGTTATGGGTCCCGGTGTTGCCGGAGAATGTATTTACAAAAAAGGTCTGCATATTGCTGAAGACTGCTTCATAATTGAAATTATAAATCCTAAAACAGGTGAGCCGGTTCCTGACGGCGAGCTTGGTGAGGTTGTAATTACCACAATCAAAAAAGAGGGTATCCCGATTTTGAGATACCGCACACACGATATTTCTTATATAATTTCAGAGCAGTGCGAATGCGGAAGAACATCAAGACGTCTTGCAAAAATGCAGGGACGCTCTGATGATATGTTAATTATCAAGGGCGTTAATGTATTTCCGTCACAGGTTGAGAGCGTGCTTTTGGGAATTGACCACATCAGCCCGCACTATCAGCTAATCGTCAGCAAGGAAGGTTATAATGACAAATTAGAAATCAGAGTTGAGCTTATTGACGACAGTCTTTTAGATTCATACACTAAACTTGAGGCATTAGAGAAAGAAATTCAACACAAACTCCACGTTGTACTCGGTCTTGTTGCTAAAATTAAGCTCGTCGAGCCGAAGACAATCGAGAGGACAACAGGCAAGGCAAAACACGTTATTGATAACAGATAAATTTAAAAAAAGGAATGAAAGATATGAAAAAATTAATGCTCGGTAATGAAGCAGTTGCCCGCGGAGCATATGAAGCAGGCGTTCATGTTGCATCTTCATACCCGGGAACACCAAGTACAGAAATAACAGAGTTTATTTCAAAATACGATGAAATATATTCAGAATGGGCTCCAAATGAAAAGGTTGCGGTTGAGACTGCAATCGGTGCGGCAACAGCCGGCGGACGTGCGCTTTCTGCAATGAAGCACGTTGGTTTAAACGTTGCGGCAGACCCGTTATTTACCGTTTCTTACATAGGCGTAAATGGCGGACTCGTAATTGTTGTAGCGGACGACCCGGGAATGCACAGTTCACAGAACGAGCAGGATTCCCGCCACTATGCAATAGGTGCTAAAGTGCCGATGCTTGAGCCTGCAGACTCCGGCGAGTGCAAGGAGTTTACCAAAAAAGCATTTGAAATCAGTGAACAGTTTGATACTCCAGTAATTTTGCGCCTTACAACACGTGTTGCTCATTCACAGAGCCTGGTTGAGCTTTCTGAGCGTGAGGAAGTAGCGCTTCGTGAGTATAAAAAAGATATTGCCAAAAACGTAATGGTTCCGGCGAATGCTAAACCTAAGCACGTTATGGTAGAAGAGCGCACCAAAAAGCTCGCACTATACGGGGAGACATCAGATTTAAATAAAATGGAAATCAAAGATACCAAAATCGGTATTATTGCCGCAGGTATCAGCTATCAGTATGCTCGTGAGGCTTGCCCTGATGCATCAATCTTAAAGCTCGGTATGATTAACCCGATGCCAGAGAAATTAATCCGCGAATTTGCAGAAAAAGTTGATAAGGTTTATGTTGTTGAGCAGCTCGACCCGGTCATTGAGACATACTGCCGCTCGCTCGGTATAGATGTAATCGGTAAAGAAGTCTTTACTTTGATTGGCGAGTATTCAACCGCACTCTTAAAAGAGAAAATTTTAGGTGAAAAACCAACTGAGACCATAAAAGCAGAGGAAGATATTCCGGTACGTCCTCCGGTAATGTGCCCCGGATGCTCACACAGAGGCGTATTTTATGTGCTTTCAAAATTAAAGCTCACCGTAGCAGGCGATATCGGATGCTATTCACTCGGTTGCGCTAAACCGCTTGAGAGTATTGACACCATCGTATGTATGGGCGGAAGTATCACAGCAGCACACGGCATGGAAAAAGCGCGCGGCAAAGATTTTGCAAGAAAGACAGTTGCTGTTTTGGGTGATTCAACCTTTATCCATTCAGGTATAACAGGTTTAATCGATGTAGTTTATAATAAAGGCACAACAACTACCATTATTTTAGATAACTCAATTACAGGTATGACAGGCCATCAGCAGAACCCGTCAACAGGCTTTACAATCAAGGGTGAGCCGACCAAGAACGTTGATTTGGTTAAACTTTGCGAGGCGGTAGGCGTTAGCCGAGTTGTAGTTGCTGACCCGTTTGATGTTGAGAATTTTGAAAAGGTTGTAAAAGAGGAAATTGCGGCAGAAGAACCGTCAGTTATCATCGCTCAACGTCCTTGCGCATTAATCAAAAAGGCCGGATATACCGGACTTTATGTAATTAATGATAAATGTAAGAACTGTAAGATGTGTATGAAACTGGGCTGTCCCGCTATATCTCTTACTAAAAACGGACCGAAAATTGACGAAACTCTTTGTGTTGGCTGCGGACTGTGCCCGAATGTATGTAAATTCGGTGCAATCGAGCGCAAAGAGTAAGAAAGGAAGATAATATAATGAATATAATGATTGTTGGAGTTGGCGGTCAGGGAACACTGCTTGCCAGCCGTATCATCGGCGCCGCGGCAATAAATTTGGGCGGAGACGTTAAGCTTTCCGAGGTCCACGGTATGAGCCAGAGAGGCGGAAGCGTTGTAACATATGTGCGCTACGGCGACGAGGTAGCTTCTCCTATTATCGGTGAGGGCGAGGCTGATGTTATCCTGGCTTTTGAAAAGCTTGAAGCATACCGCTATCTTTCGTACCTTAAAAAAGGCGGAAAATATATTGTAAATACACAACAAACCGACCCGATGCCTGTTATAACAGGTGCGGTGGAATATCCTGAAAATATATTGGATAAAATGGAAAATATGGGCATTTCCGTTACCAGCTGCGATGCGCTCAAACTTGCAAAAGAGGCAGGAAATATAAAAGCTGTTAACGTAGTATTAATTGGCGTTATGGCAAAACACACAAATATCGAAAAAGAAGAGTGGGAAAAGGCAATTGAAGAGACTGTTCCCGCAAAATTCTTGGAAATTAACTTAAAAGCGTTCAGACTTGGTTATGACGCATAAAAAATAAGAATAATCACACATAAAGAGGTGTTTTAAGTGGCAAAAATATTCAATCCTGAAGCTGAGTGTATGAGCAGGGAAAAAATGCATGCGCTTCAGAGTGAGCGTCTGTGCAAAAAGATTAAAGAAGTTTATGAAAACGTACCTTACTACCGTGCAAAAATGGATGAAGCAGGTGTAAAACCCGAAGACATCCGCTCGGTAGATGACCTGCATCTTCTGCCGTTTACAAGTAAGCAGGACCTTAGAGACACTTATCCGTACGGACTTTTTGCTCGCCCGAATAAAGATATTGTTGAAATCCACGCAACAAGCGGAACAACTGGTAAGCAGATTGTTGCAGGATATACTAAAAAAGACCTTGCCCTCTGGGGAGAAGTTATGGCGCGTGTTTTAGCGGCTGCAGGCGGAGATGAGACATCTGTTGTTCAGTCTTCGTACGGCTACGGACTTTTCACCGGTGGTCTCGGCGCACACTATGGCGCACAGGCACTTGGCGCTATGGCAATCCCGACATCATCAGGCAATACAGAGCGTCAGATTCGTATGATGAAAGACTTGGGCACAACAATCCTATGCTGTACTCCGTCATATGCTACATATATCGGTGAAAGTATCCGTGATATGGGTCTTGATATAGGCGAATTCAACCTAAAAGCAGGCGTGCTCGGTGCAGAGCCATGGACACCTGAAATGAAGCGTGAGATTGAAAAGCTTTTAAATATCAAGGCGTTTGACGTTTACGGCCTTACAGAAGTTATCGGACCGGGCGTTGCATTCTCCTGTGAAAAAGAATGCGGAATGCACATCAGCGAAGACCACTTTATCCCCGAGATTATTGACCCCGAAACAGGCAAAAACCTGCCTGACGGTGAGCTTGGCGAGCTGGTATTTACCTGCATAACAAAAGAGGGTATGCCAATGATGCGCTACCGCACGCGTGATATTACAAGCATCACTCACGAGCCGTGTGAGTGCGGACGCAGTCTCGTGCGCATGGGTAAAATTCAGGGAAGAAGCGATGATATGATGATTATCCGCGGTGTTAACGTATTCCCGTCACAGGTTGAGAGCGCACTTTTAGATATTACAGATGTTGCTCCTTATTATATGCTCGTGGTTGACCGTGAGGGAACACGTGACACATTAGAGGTTCAGGTTGAGATGAGCCCCGAGTTCTTCTCTGACGAGGTTAAACAGCTTGAGAAACTCGAAAAAGAGATATACGAAAAATTAAAGAGCGCACTCGGACTTGCTACCAAGGTTAAGCTTGTTGAGCCTAAGGGCATCACAAGAAGTGAGGGAAAAGCCGTCCGTGTAATAGACAAACGTAAAAAATAAAAAGGAGTTGAGCTTTTATGTTGGTAAAACAGATTTCAGTATTCGTAGAAAATGCAAGAGGAAAGCTGTCCCGTGTTACAGAGGTACTCGCTGAGAACGGCATTAATATCCGTGCTCTTTCAATTGCTGACACAACTGATTTCGGCATCCTGCGTCTTATCGTTCAGGACCCTGAAAAAGCAGTTACCGTTTTAAAAGCAAATGATATAACAGTAAAATCCACAGATGTAATCGTTGTGGAAATAGAAGATAAGCCGTCAGGTCTTAATAAGGCGCTTGTTCTTATGAGAGACGCAAATGTTGCAGTTGAGTATATGTATGCATTTGTAAGCAAAAATGCTGATAAAGCATATGTTATATTAAAGACTGACGATGCTGACAAAGCAGTAGCAGCATTAAGTGCAGGCGGAGTGAACGTAATTCCCGCAAAGGATGTTTACGAACTTTAATCTTTATTTTTGCTCTGTCATAAAATAATATAAGGATGTGAAAAAATGATTGAATTTGACCAGTACCGTTTGGATCTGGATGCAATGAAAAAGGATATTATTGAATTGAGGGATTCACTTTGAGCTCCCCAAGACAGAATCTAAAATAGAGGAGCTTGAGGCACAATCAGCCCAGGCAGGTTTTTGGGACGATATGGAAAACTCCCAAAAAGTGCTCGTCGAGCTTAAACAGTTAAAGGGCAAGGTAGAAAGATATAACAGCCTGTACTCACAGTGGGAGGATATGGTTACATTAGTTGAGCTTGCGATTGAGGCGGAAGACGACTCTATGCTTGATGAAGTGACCCAAGGGTTTTCTCTGCTTACCGCCGAGCTTGAAAACATCAAGCTGGAGACGCTTTTATCAGGCAAATATGATAAAAACAATGCGATTATTTCGCTTCACCCCGGTGCCGGCGGAACAGAGGCGCAGGACTGGGCGCAGATGCTATTTAGAATGTATCAGATGTGGGCGGAGCGCCGTGGCTATAGCGTTGAGATGCTCGACTATTTAGCCGGTGACGAAGCAGGAATAAAGAGTGTTTCAATTCTGATAAAGGGCGAAAATGCTTATGGCTATGCAAAAAGTGAAAAAGGTGTGCACCGACTTGTCAGAATTTCGCCGTTTGACTCATCGGGAAGACGTCACACATCATTTGCATCTGTTGAAGTTATGCCTGAAATTGATGAGGATATAGAGGTCAACATTAATCCCGAGGACTTAAAGGTTGACACCTATCGAGCAAGCGGTGCAGGCGGTCAGCACGTCAATAAAACCGATTCGGCAATCCGTATCACACATATACCGACTGGTGTTGTTGTGGCATGTCAGACTGAGCGTTCACAGCATCAGAACCGCGATAATGCGATGAAGATGCTCAAAGCTAAGCTTTTTGAGCTGGCAGAACGTGAGCAGAAAGAAAGAATCGAAGACTTAAAGGGTGATATGAAAGATATTGCCTGGGGAAGCCAGATTCGCTCATATGTTTTCCACCCGTACAATATGGTAAAAGACCATCGCACAAACTATGAGGTTGGTAATATCGGCGCGGTTATGGACGGAGAGCTGGACGGATTTGTTAATGCCTACTTAAAGTCAGCGAGTCTTGGAACGCTTAACTTGAAATAAAAAATAATTATATTTATAAAGAAACATCTCTTTTGTAGGTGTTTCTTTTTTATGAATAATTTTAGGGGGACAATTTAGTCCACCTGACCACCTGGAATCTTTTTTAATATTTAAAATAAAAACCGAAAACAAAAATATTATATAATAGCCTAAAAATCAATATTGAAATAGGTTTTAGCACAAAGAATTTTCTTTCTTGCGCCTTGATTATAAAGAACTACTATGGTATAATTGGCATATATGGCTTTTTGAAAAACAAAAAGCCTGCGAGTTTGCAACTCGCTTGCAACCTTTTAGGTTGCGTACGCCAATTAACGGCGTCGCGAAAATACCCTTGCGAGCAAGTATTTTCGCTCCTGGTAGAATTGATACATATATGGCTTTTTGCAAAGCATAATTTAAAAAACAGGTCAATTACAAGATATAAAAAGCAACAAAAAGGGGATTTATGGATGAAAGCAAAATTATCATCGATTTGGTATCAGGCACTTCGAGTCTTAAGGGACAAAAAAGAGGTCAGCCAGCCTGCTTATGAGCACTGGATTGAGCCGCTTATTCCCGTAGGAATGAGTGCCGATGCTATTTATTTAAAAATGCCGACAGAGGTACATTTGGAGATTGTCAAAGGAATTCATTTAGAGTCTATCGCCGAGGCAATAAACTTCGTATCGGAAAAACCGCTCAGAGTGGTTTTATTAGACTATGACGAAGAAACTCCGCCGGAGCTTGAATATACCGTTGCGTTTGACCGCACGGGTGACGGTGCGACAACTCTTAATCCGCGCTACACCTTTGATTCTTTCGTTGTAGGTGAATCAAACCGTTTGGCACATGCCGCATCAAAGGCGGTATCTGAGCGCCCCGCAGTTGCATTTAATCCCCTGTTCTTATACGGCGGCTCTGGACTTGGAAAAACGCACTTGGTTCAGGCTATCGGTAATAAAATTATAGAGGACAAGCCCACCGCCAACATCTTATATGTTACCAGCGAAAAGTTTATGAACGAGTTTATCAATCTTATGGTGACGAAACAGAATACCATCGACTTTCGCAATAAATACAGAAGCTGTGATGTTTTGATTATAGACGACATTCAGTTTTTGTCAGATAAAGACCAGACACAGGTTGAGTTCTTTAACACCTTTAATGCTCTTCACGAGGCAAACAAGCAGATTATTATAACATCTGACAGACCGCCGAAAGAGATTAAAGAGCTTGAGGAGCGTATGAGAACACGCTTCGAGTGGGGACTTATTGTTGACATCAAACCGCCTGATTTAGAAACCCGTGTGGCAATTTTGAAGAAAAAAGCAAGCGAAGAAAACTTTGAGGTTCCTGACAGTATTTTGTTTTATATCGCAGAGAATTTAAAATCAAACATCAGAAATCTTGAGGGCGTTTTAAAAAGACTCACCGCTTATAATGTGCTGATGGGAAGACCTATCACTATGGAGCTTGCGGACGAAGCGATAAAAGAATTTTTAAATAAAGACGAAGACCCGCACATTAATACCGAGTATATTTTGTCTATTGTGGCAAACTATTTTAATGTGACATCTGACGAGATTTTATCCTCGAAAAGAACTCAGGAAATTGCGTATGCAAGGCATATTGCGATGTATTTAATCCGTGAGTTTACAAACCTTTCTCTGCCGAAGATTGGTAAAGAGCTCGGCGGCAGAAACCATGCAACCATTATGCACGGAATTGAAAAGATTGAGACGAGTATGCAGACGGACAGCGATACTAAAAAAATCATTGACGAGCTCGTGAAAAATCTTGAAAACCGTGACTGATACGGAGTGAAAACAATGAACATACAGATTTCTACGGAATACATAAAGCTTGACCAGCTTTTAAAATTTTCCGGCATTTCCTTTTCCGGCGCTGATGCCAAAGAGCTTATATTAAGCGGTGTTGTCAGCGTAAATGGCGAGGAATGCACCATGCGCGGCAAAAAAATCCGCCCCGGTGATGAAGTTACAATAGAACTTGATGATGAAATTATTACACTTACGGTGGAATAGTTATGCATATTGAACATTTAAGCCTCAGAAATTTCAGGAATTATGAAAAAGAGGAGTTTTCATTCATTCCCGATACGAATATTCTTTTTGGAGAGAATGCGCAGGGTAAGACCAATGCGCTTGAGGCTTTGTACCTTTTTTCGATAGGTAAATCCTTTCGAACGCCGCAGGACAGGGAGCTTATCCGCTTCGGCGAGGACTTGGCGCGTGCGGAGCTGACGTTTGCTGATAATAAGCGCAGTCAGAAAATTGAGATAATCCTAAGGCGTGACCGCAAAAAACAGATAAAGATAAACGGCGTTGTTATCCATAAGCTGAGTGAGCTTGTGGGCAGGCTGAATGTTGTTTTATTTTGCCCCGAGGAGCTTTCGCTGATAAAAGACGGGCCGAATGTGCGCCGCCGCTTTATAGATATTGCTCTCAGCCAGCTGAGGCCTAATTATTATCACCTTTTAGGTCTTTATAACAAGGTTTTAGAGCAGAGAAATAATCTGATTAAGAAAGTAAAGTTTCATAATGCAAAGTCGCTACTTGATACTATGTTTGTCTGGAACGAAAAGCTTGCCACATACGGAGTCGAGATTGTCCGCTACAGGAAAGAGTTTGTTTCGATGTTAGACGGCTATGCAAAAAAAGTGCACTCGGAAATATCGGGCGAGGCGCTTTTTATGGAATATCGTACTAAGGTAGGCACAAAAGAGGAATTTTTAGATAAACTCTCAAGCAACATAGACAAAGAAATCGAGCAGGGTTATACTCTCTACGGCCCGCACCGTGACGATATTTATCTTGCGATTAACGATAAGGATGCCAAAAACTTTGCGTCCCAGGGGCAACAGAGGACAGTTGTGCTCTCGCTTAAGCTTGCGCAGGCAGACCTTTTATATGAGGAAACGGGTGAATATCCCGTGCTGCTGCTTGACGATATAATGAGTGAGCTTGACGCAGGGCGCAGAGCATATCTTGCGGGAAAAATTGTAGATAAGCAGGCGATTATCACCTGCACAGATGTAGAAAAAAATCTGGTTGGAGAAAGAACAAAAACCATAAATATATCAAAAGGCTCAATTTTATCATAGGAGGCAAAAGATGTTTTTGCATTTGGGCGGCGATACCGTCGTTAATATGAAGGATATAATTGCAATTATGGACTTAGACGTTACTTCTACCTCAAAAATTACCCGTGAATTTCTGGCGGTGGCAGAGGAAGAGGGGTTTGTTGTTAACGTGTCCGAAGATTTGCCAAAATCCTATATTTTAACGGAAATTGACCAAAAAAGTAAAATATTTATTTCGCCCATATCTTCAGCGACTCTCCTGAAGAGAGCGAAAAATGTTTCCTCCATCGCACCGGCCATAGAATTGGCAGAGGATGCGGAGCCGGAGGCGATATAGCAGCCGAATTTTTTCATAAAATGTTTGACAAAAGAGAAAGTATCGTATATAATAATAGGGTATCTGGGTGTGGCGCAGTTTGGTAGCGTGCTTGAATGGGGTTCAAGAGGCCGGGAGTTCAAGTCTCCCCACTCAGACCACGTCGGAGCAAAGTTCGCTTTGCTTCGATTTTTTTATGCAAAAAATCATCCGCCCGCTACCTTGCTCCTCCTTTACACAAAAAGTCACGCTCGGCGCGTCTGTTCAGTTGCAAGCGCCTTCACGACGTCACGCTGTCGCTACCAACTTTTTGTGTGTTTTTTAGATTTATCAGTTAAGTGAAATAATATTTGTTCAAAGTTCGCTTTGCTTCGATTTTTTATGCAAAAACAACAACCCCGACGGCTATAAGCCGTCAGGGTTTATTATTTAACTAAAGAATAAATGCTCGATTAAGATTTTTGTGCCGATTAAGATAAGTATTATGCCGCCTGCAATTTCTGCGCGGTGGCCGAGGAGATTTCCTGCTTTTTTGCCGATTAGCGCGCCTATAGTGGAAATTGCAAAGGTTATTAAACCGATTAATAAAACGCTTGACAAAACATTAATCTGCATAAATGCAAAGGTTACACCGACAGCGAGTGCGTCAATACTGGTTGCGACAGCAAGCACCAAAAGAACTTTGAAGCCGAGAGGGTTTTCGGCTGCCTCCCCTTCCTCGCCCTTTATCGCCTCGTAGAGCATTTTGCCGCCGATAAAGCCTAACAAAACAAATGCGACCCAATGGTCTAAAGCGACTATGTACTGACTAAACGTCTTGCCGGCCAGATAGCCGATGAGTGGCATCAGCGCCTGAAATACGCCGAAGAATATACCGAATTTTGCGGCATCACGAAAACGCAGCTTATTTATTGTCATTGCGCTTGAGATTGAAACCGCAAAAGCGTCCATCGAAAGACCGATTGCGATTAATATTAATTCTAAAAGACCCATTTGTTCCCCCAAAAAAATTATTCGTACAGTTTATTATTATACACAATAAAAGATGATATGACAAGAGTTTTATTTAGGGGGATGCTAAAAAACCCCAGACCGCAAAAAGAAACCCCAAAGCATAAATCAGGTATTGTATATGAAATTAGTTTAAATGTCAGATGTAGAAAAATCTCATAACTTCGATTTTTCATTTTAATTAAATTCTTTTTGCTATAAACAAACTTCGCCTCTCGCTGTACACAAGTACAGCTTCGGGTAACCAAAAACAAGGTTTCCCTTGTTTTTGCTCAGTTTGTTCATTCTGAATCTTTTTTATCTATCCCCAAAAAGTTATTTTAAGAGTTAGTGGATATTTTATTTTTCCACAAAAAAAGAGGATGTAAATTTCTTTACATCCTCTTTATATTTTTATTAATATCCCATTCCTGCGGGCATTGCCGGAGCAGCAGCAGCTTCCGGTGCCGGTTTGTCAGCAACTAAGCTCTCGGTTGTGAGCACCATAGCAGCAACGCTTGCAGCGTTTTCAAGAGCGCTTCTTGTAACCTTAGCCGGGTCAACGATACCAGCTTCTAACATATCAACATATTTCTCGTTAAGAGCGTCAAAACCAAAGGAAGCAGAGTCTGAATTCTTTACTTTTTCAACGATTACAGAGCCTTCAAGACCAGCGTTTGCAGCAATTTGCTTAACCGGTTCTTCAAGTGCTTTTAAAACAATCTGTACGCCGGTTTTCTCATCGCCGCTGGTCTCTGCCAGAAGTTTTTCAACTGCGCTGATTGCTTTAATATATAAAGTACCGCCGCCTGCAACGATACCCTCTTCAACTGCAGCCTTTGTGGCAGCTAAAGCATCTTCGATACGGAGTTTCATTTCTTTCATCTCTGTCTCGGTTGCAGCACCAACCTTGATTACTGCTACACCGCCGGACAGTTTTGCCAAACGCTCCTGAAGTTTCTCGCGGTCAAAATCAGATGTGGTCTCTTCAATCTGAGCCTTAATCTGTGCAACGCGGGATTTGATTTCGTCTGCGTTGCCTGCGCCGTCAACAATGATTGTATTTTCTTTCTGGATTTTAACCTGACGCGCGCGACCTAACTGTGAAATCTGTGTTTCTTTTAAATCAAGTCCTAATTCATCAGCTATAACTTCACCGCCTGTTAAAATAGCGATGTCTTTTAACATTTCTTTTCTTCTGTCACCAAAGCCGGGAGCTTTTACTGCAACACATGTAAATGTGCCACGGAGTTTATTAACCAATAATGTGGCTAATGCTTCGCCTTCAACATCTTCTGCTATAATTACAAGCTTTTTGCCCTGATTGATAATCTGCTCTAAGATAGGAAGAATATCCTGAATATTTGAGATTTTCTTATCTGTAATTAAGATATAA
>JAZNJS010000077.1:0-7588 GCA_045578185.1 Clostridia bacterium | reverse complement strand
CCTGTAAAGTTTTGGGCTATAGATTTAAAAGGAATAATTGCATTTAAAACGGATTTTAATGTAATCGGTGCATAACCGGATACCCAAAAAACAGAACAAATTATTAGCTTATAAAACATAACTTCAAACAATAATTTAACGAATTTTTTTACTGTAATCCGCGATTTACACATGAAATATCCTGTTATTAAAACAAAACAGTTTATGCCGATTTTTCCAAAGGCGCCAAATTGTAACAAAAATTGAGATGGCAAAGACCATATATTAGAAAAAATAGGGCCATCTGCAGATGTCAATCCCGAGTTTACTACGTAATGATGTGCTATAATTAAAAGCATAGATAGTATTCTAAAAAGTTCTATATTGGAATTTCGAAGGGTAGGTGTAGATTCAGGTTTACATAAACTAGAATTTTTCATATTATACCTCCGTTTCTAATATTATGAGTATAGCACACATCTTTATAAAAGTAAATCTAAAAGTATACATGCCTGTAATTTACATACTTTGCAGCAATTAAACCTAAATATTCAAACCGACACGAAGCTGAATGGGTATCAAAACTCATTCGGCTTTTTTTATAAATATAATTTCTTTAATGTTTCTTCAATCTTTTATGGTATAATGATATATGCGGAGGTGTCCTTATGAGGATTTTACTCGTTGAAGATGAAAAAAGAATGGCCGAGGCGCTTTGCGAAATACTGCGTCTTGAAAAATATGAGGTTGACCATTACGCTAACGGCATTGACGGTTTAGCCGCAATCGAGAGCAATATTTATGATATTGTTATTTTGGACGTTATGCTCCCCGGTATGAACGGATATGAGATTGCGAAGAAGGTTAGAAGCCAAGGAATTGCAACACCAATATTGATGCTTACCGCAAAGGCAGAGCTTGACGATAAGGTGACAGGTCTTGACAGCGGTGCGGACGATTACTTAACAAAGCCGTTTATGACCAAAGAACTCCTTGCACGACTTCGTGCGCTCGGCAGGCGAATGCTCGGAACGACAGACGGTATTCTTTCCTTTGGAGATATCACCTTGGATACAAGTACGCTTATCTTATCCTGTACCGCCAACGGTCAGAGTGTGCGGCTCAGCGAAAAGGAATACCGAATTCTTGAATACCTAATTGCAAACGGCGGGCAGATACTTACCCGTGAGCAGTTGGCGATGAAGATTTGGGGATTTGAGAGCGAAGCCGAGTATAACAACGTGGAAGTATATATGTCCTTCACCCGCAAAAAGCTCAGTTTTGTTGAGGCGAAAACCGAAATTAAGGCGGTGCGCGGTATCGGATATGAATTGAGGTGTGACGATGTTTAAAAGGTCCCGCAGAAAAATCGTTGCCGCTATTATGTCTATATTGGTGCTTTTGTGGGTTGGAACGCTTGGCGTTATTTATGCATCAAGTTATTTTGAAATGACAAAACAAAATGAGCAGATGCTTCAGGCACACGCCGAAATGTATTCGCTGCCAAATTCGTTTGGAGAAATGATGCCGCCCAACAAGCCAAGACCCGGCGGCAATCACGGTTTCAATCCCGAATTTGATCCGCAGTCGCCAATGTTTCAGTTATCCACCTTCTACACGGTTGCGGTTTCCTATGACGGTGACATTCTTGAAATAAAGAACGAACCGCCAACGCTACATTCTGACGATGAGTTAACGCAACTGGCGCAGAGCATTATTAAAGACAATAATCAGTACGGTACAGATAATAACCTTACTTTCTATAAAACAGACAAAGGCGGATACACACTCGTCACATTTATGGACAATACCGTTATCAACGAAAGTGCTATGACTTTGTTCCGATATACGCTGATTTTCGGCGGCGTTGCACTTATTGTGTTTTTCTTCCTGTCGGTATTCCTTGCGAGAAAGATTGTGAACCCGTTGGAAGAAAGTTACCATAAGCAAAAGCAGTTTATCTCCGATGCAGGTCACGAATTAAAAACGCCGATATCGGTGGTTAGTGCCAATGCAGAACTACTGTCCCGTGAAATCGGTGACAATCAATGGTTACAAAACATTCAGTACGAGAACGAGCGTATGGGAATGCTGGTCGGTCAGCTTTTAGACCTTGCGCGAACAGAGAATGTAACACCTCAAACTCAGCACATTGATTTCAGCCGACTTGCAGCCGGTGAAGCGCTCCCGTTTGAGAGCGTCGCCTTTGAAAAAGGACTTAACTTAAATACGAATATTGCAAACGATATTACCGTGGTTGGCAATAGCACACAGCTTAAACAAATTGTGTCAATATTGCTTGATAACGCTATCCGCCATAGTAAAGGCGGGGGTGAAGTTTGGCTAACCCTGACCAAGGAACACGGATTTGCAAAACTGTCTGTTATCAACAAGGGAGATGAAATCCCTGAGGAACATCGCGAGCATATTTTTGAGCGTTTTTACCGTGTGGATACCGCCCGTAACGGCGAGGACAAGCATTACGGTCTCGGACTTGCCATCGCCAAAGCAATCACCGCCTCACACAAAGGTCATATTGAGGCACGGTGTTTTGACGGATTCGTAGAATTCAGAGTGCGAATCCCCACAATCTGAAAATCAAAGAAATTCAATAAAACTTCAATCTTCCTCCTGTACAATGACATCATCTTGGTACAGGAGGTTTTTTATGGCCTTTCAAACCGTATTCAAACGATACGAACTGAAATATATGCTTACTCCTCAGCAAAGAGAGCGAGTCCTCAAAGCGATGGAGCCTTTTATGCAGCCGGACAAATACGGCAGAACAACTATCCGAAACCTTTATTTCGACACAGACACTTTTCTTTTAATTCGCCGTTCTATTGACAAGCCGATTTATAAAGAAAAACTGCGTATCAGAAGTTACGGTAAAGCGGATGCCGACAGCACGGTTTTTGTGGTACTTAAAAAGAAATATAAGCATGTGGTATATAAGCGAAGAATATCCTTGTCGGAAAACGAAGCAATGAAATGGCTGTCAGGAGAAAAGCATACCGACAAGCACACGCAAATATCAAACGAAATAGATTATTTTATAAAGCTTTACGGCACGCTTCATCCTACGGTATTTCTTTCCTATGAGCGAGAAGCATATTACTCAAATGACGGCAGCGACTTCCGTGTAACTTTTGATGATAATATACTTTGCAGGCAAGAGCAGTTATCTTTAAAATCCGAAGTATACGGAACGCCAATTCTTCCCGAAGGAAAAGTATTGATGGAGATAAAATGCTCGGGCGGTATACCGCTTTGGATGACAAAGGTGCTATCAAGAGAAAAGATATATAAAACGTCCTTTTCAAAATACGCAACGGCGTACAGGACGCTTATTTTTCCTCAAAACCATACAATTAACAAACACAATATGTTGGAGGTAACTGCAAATGTTTGAAAATTTATTTAAAGGATTATTTGACACAGATTTAACGGCGGTCATCAGCGTGACCGACTTTTTACTATGCCTTGGTGCATCTCTTGTTATCGGCATTTTAATAGCATTTGCCTATATGTACCGTACACGCTATACAAAAAGCTTTGTTGTGACATTGGCTCTGCTTCCTGCGGTAGTTTGTGTTGTTATTATGATGGTAAACGGTAACGTAGGAACAGGTGTTGCGGTGGCAGGTGCTTTCAGTCTTGTGCGTTTCCGCTCGGTTCCCGGCACGGCGAAAGAAATCTGCACCTTGTTTTTAGCAATGGGCGCAGGTCTTATAGCAGGCATGGGGTATCTTGGATTTGCTTTGTTGTTTACGGCGGTTATGTGTGTAATGTTTATACTTTATAACCGTTTGGATTTTGGCACCAAGAAGAATTCTGAAATTTTTAAAACCTTTACCATCACCATTCCTGAAGATTTGAATTACTCGGGTATCTTTGATGACATTTTCTCGGAATTTACAACCTCGTATGATCTTGTGCGTGTTAAAAGCACCAATATGGGCAGTATGTTTAAGCTTACATACAACGTAATGCTCCGTGACACTACCCGCGAAAAAGAGATGATAGATGAAATTCGCTGCCGTAACGGAAATCTTGAAATTGCGGTGTCCAAGCAGGAAACTGTCGGCGCAGAATTATAATGGTGGCTAAAATGAAAAAGATATTATCTATTCTACTGATTTTGACATTATTGTTTTCGCTTTTTACAGGTTGCGAAAACGATAAGAATAATACGCCGAGCGAAAATCAAGATAAAACATCCTCCACTGTATCTACCGCAGAGGTTGACTTTTCAAAAACCGATGCGGATATGTTCACCGAGCGAGATAATAAAACCGATTTTGATGAGAGCAAGGCGGTTACAATTAAGCTGAACGGAACTTCGGCAACATCAAGTTCAAACAGCGTTAAAATATCCGGTTCAAAAATTACGATTACCGAAGAGGCAACCTACGTTGTTTCAGGAGAATTAACTGACGGTATGCTGATTGTCGATGCACCCGATACTGCGAAATTGCAGATTGTTTTAAACGGTGCTAATATTACAAGCAAAACCTCGGCGGCACTCTATATCCTTAAGGCAGACAAGGTGTTCTTAACTCTTGCCGACACAACTGCCAACGCACTTGCCAACGGCGGAACTTTTACCGCTATTGACGACAATAACATTGACGGTGCTTTGTTTTCAAAGCAAGATTTGACACTCAACGGCACGGGGTCTTTAACGGTCACTTCTCCTGCAGGTCACGGTATTGTCGGCAAAGATGATTTGGTGATTACGGGCGGAACGTACACTGTCAATTCCGCATCTCACGGATTGGACGCCAACGACAGCGTAAGAATCGCAAATGCAACACTTAATATTGATGCCGGCAAGGATGTTATTCATTGTGAAAACACCGATGACACCTCTAAGGGCTTCATTTATATTTCAAGCGGAACCATAAACGGCGAAGCGGAAGGCGACGGTATTGCTGCAAGTGCGTATCTGCAGATAGCCGACGGTACGATAGATTTGCTTGTTGGCGGCGGTGCAGAGAACGGAGCCAAAGCATCATCCGGAAATTACGGTGGATTTATGGGCGGCGGCCATGGCGGAATGCGTCCCGGAGGAAACCAAAATTTCACCGCGGCAGGCGAAGATACAGTCAGCATGAAGGGACTCAAAGCCACAAGCAGTTTGCTGATTTCGGGTGGTAATATTACCATAGATTCTGCAGACGATTCTATTCATTCTGATACATCGGTTACAATACACGCCGGAACATTTACCATAGCATCGGGTCACGATGCTATTCACGCTGAAGATACCTTGACCGTTACTGCAGGCAAGATTGATATTTCTAAAAGTTATGAGGGTCTTGAAGCTCTGCACATAGATGTGCAAGGCGGAGATATTAAGCTCAAGGCGAGCGATGACGGACTTAATGCCGCAGGCGGCACCGACCAAAGCGGTACCGAAGGCGGACGTGACGGAATGTTCGGCGGCGGACCGGGCGGCGGTCGCGGTGGTATGGGCGGTCCCGGCGGAATGTCCTCTAACTCCAACGGCAGCATTAAAATATCAGGCGGCACGCTCTATATCAACGCTTCAGGTGACGGCTTGGATGCCAACGGCACCTTGGAAATTTCAGGCGGACACACAACGGTTGTCGGTCCTACGCAAGGAGATACCGCAACGCTTGACTATGACAGAAGTGGTATTATTACAGGCGGCACTTTTATAGGTACAGGTGCTCATGGTATGGCTCAATCCTTTAGTGATTCCGAGCAAGGTGTTATAGCTATAAGTGTTGGTAATCAAAGTGCAGGCACAAAGATTGTGTTAAAAGATAAAAGCGGAAATACCATACTTGAACATTCGCCCGAGCTGAATTTTGCAGTTGTGATTCTCTCAAGTCCCGAAATCAAAAAAGGCGAAGCCTATACTGTTACAGTTGGCTTTGAGTCGGGAGAATTTAAAGCAAGTTAATATATAAAGAATAACGGCAGAGAAATTCTCTGCCGTTATTTGATACTTGTTGACATTTCAACTTGTTTGAGGTATAATACAAAAGTTGAGATTTCAACTTTTGTATTATTATAATGAGAACGGGGAATAAAAATGAGTATTAAAGCTGTTCTGTTTGATTTAGACGGGACTTTGCTTCCTATGGATCAAGATGTTTTTGTAAAGACATATTTCAAGGGTATTGCGGCAAAGCTTGCCCCTTTCGGTTATGAGCCTAAAGCACTGATTGATGCGATTTGGGCGGGTACCGTCAAGATGATTAAAAATGACGGGCGTACAACAAACGAAGAAGCGTTTTGGAAATACTTTGCTTGTGTTTACGGTGAAAAAGCATTAGCGGATATATCTTTGTTTGAAAAGTTTTATGAGGAAAACTTCGATGCTGTTAAAGAGGTTTGCGGCTATAATCCCAAAGCCGCAGAAACGGTAGAGAAGCTCAAAAAAGACGGCATTCGTGTAGCACTTGCTACCAACCCCATCTTCCCTTCTATTGCAACCGAGAAGCGAATTCGGTGGGCAGGACTAACGCCGAAAGATTTTGAGATTTTTACAACCTATGAAAATTCAAATTACTGTAAGCCAAACCTGTGTTATTATAAAGAACTGTTAAAACAGTTGGGAATTGAGCCGCAGGAATGTTTGATGGTGGGCAACGACGTCGGCGACGATATGGTGGCAGAAGAACTTGGAATTAAGGTCTTTTTGCTGACAGATTGTCTTATCAACAAAACAGATAAAGACATTTCAAATTACCATAACGGCGGTTTCGATGAGTTACTCCAATATATTGATAACTTGATGGAGGAAAATAATGATAGATAGATTTGAACGATTTTCACTTGCTATTTCCGAAATCTCCCGCTATTGGCACAAGCTGGCTGCCGAGGAACTTACGAAGTACGGACTAAAAGGTCCTCACGCAACCTATCTGACCGCCATGTATAAATATCCCGAGGGAATCACCGTTCCGCAGCTTTGCGAGATATGCGGGAAAGACAAGTCTGATGCCTCCCGTATGATATCCATACTGGAAGAAAAAGGACTCGTAACAAAGCAGGTGGTCGGAGGCAGTCTTTACAGAGGAAAATTGCGGCTCACAGCCCAAGGCAGGCTTGCGGCAGAGCATGTTTCCAAACGGGCGAGCCGTGCGGTAGAGGCGGCAGGGAGAGATCTTACCGATGAAGCAAGAGCAATGTTTTATAGCTCCCTTGACTCTATAACCGCTAATTTGCGTGATCTTTGTCAGGAAGGAATACCGGAATAAGCGATAGCAAATTTTTAACAAAGGATTGATATCATGAAAACAAGAATCATTGTGGATTCCACGGCAGATTTAATGCCTGAAATTAAAGAACGCGTACACACCGTTCCGCTTACCGTTCATTTTGGACAGGAAGAATATATTGACGGTGTAACCATTGACCACAAGGCGTTTTATGAAAAATTAGTCGAAACAGATGTTCACCCTTCAACCAGCCAAGCAACACCTGCCGCGTTTAAAAAAGAATATGAGAAGGCTTGCGAGGCGGGAGACGAGGCTGTTGTCATTACACTGTCTTCAAAACTCTCCGGCACATATCAAAGTGCAATGATTGCCGCACAGGATTATGAGAACATTTATATTGTGGACAGCGGCAG
>JAZNJS010000076.1:0-29157 GCA_045578185.1 Clostridia bacterium | reverse complement strand
TAATGAAAATAATAAATATGAGGTGAAATTGATGAGACAAAAAACTGTAGAAGACATCGCAGTAAAAGGAAAGAAAGTCTTAGTAAGATGTGACTTCAACGTTCCGATGGATGACGCCGGAAATATCACAAACGAAAACAGAATTAACGGTGCTCTCCCCACAATCAAATACTTAATCGAGCAGGGCGCAAAGGTTATCCTCTGCTCACACATGGGTCGTCCCAAGGGCGAGTTCAATATGAAATACAGCTTAGCTCCAGTTGCTAAACGCCTTTCTGAGCTCTTAGGCAAGGAAGTTAAAATGGCTGCTGACGTTATAGGCGAAAGCGCAACCGCTTTGACAGGCGCTATGGCTGACGGCGACGTTGTTATGCTTGAAAACGTTCGTTTCCACGCTGAAGAAACCAAAAATGATGCTGAATTCTCCAAAAAGCTCGCTTCTCTTGCTGAGATTTTTGTAAATGATGCATTTGGCACAGCCCACCGTGCACACTCTTCAACAGCAGGTGTTGCTGATTATCTGCCCGCTGTTGCCGGTTACCTTATTAAAAAGGAAATCGAAGTTATGGGCGGAGCGCTCGAGAATGCACAGCGTCCGTTCGTTGCTATCTTAGGCGGTGCTAAAGTTAAGGATAAAATCGGCGTAATCAACAATCTTTTAAATAAGGTTGATACTATCATCATCGGAGGCGGTATGGCTTATACCTTCTCCAAAGCAGAGGGCGGAAAAATCGGTGATTCTCTTTGCGATGATGAGAGACTCGAATATACAAAAGAGGTTATGGCGTTAGCAAAGGAAAAAGGCGTTAAAATCCTTCTTCCTACTGACAATATCATTGCCGATGCTTTCTCAAACGATGCAAACGCTAAAGTTTGCGCTACAGGTGAGATTCCAGACGGCTGGCAGGGCTTAGATATTGGACCTGAAACTGTTAAGGCTTTCACCGATGAAATCAGAAATGCTAAAACTGTTATTTGGAACGGACCTATGGGTGTTTTCGAAATGAGTAGCTTTGCTAATGGTACTATCGAAGTAGCAAAGGCAGTAGCTGATGCTGACGCTGTTACCATCATCGGTGGTGGCGACAGTGCTGCTGCAGTTGAAATATTAGGCTTCGCTGATAAGATGACCCACATCTCAACAGGTGGCGGTGCATCACTTGAGTTCTTAGAGGGTATCGAACTTCCGGGTATTGCTTGCCTTATGACAAATGCACGCAAAAAGGTAATCGCAGGTAACTGGAAAATGAACAAAACCCCGAGCGAAACCAGGGCTTTAATCGCCGAGCTCGCTCCGTTGGTAAAAGATTCTGAAGATACAGTTATCGTTTGCCCGACTGCTGCTTGCCTTTCCGCTGCAGTTGAGGCTGCAAAAGGCACAAACATTCACGTTGGTGCACAGAATATGTACTTTGAAGACAGCGGTGCTTTCACAGGCGAAATCAGCGCTGATATGCTCCTTGATTTAGGTGTTGAATATGTTATCTTAGGTCACTCTGAGCGTCGTCAGTATTTTGCCGAGACCGATGAGACCGTTAATAAAAAAGTAATCAAGGCTTATGAAAAAGGTCTTATCCCGATTATCTGCGTAGGCGAAAGCTTGGAGCAGAGAGAACAGGGCATCACAAATGATCTTGTTCGTATGCAGACTAAGATTGCTCTTAAAGACGTTACCAGCGAGCAGGCTAAAAAAGCCATCATCGCATATGAGCCTATCTGGGCAATCGGAACAGGCAAAACCGCTACAACAGCTCAGGCTGAAGAGGTTTGCAAAGCTATCCGTGACTGCATCAGAGAAGTTTACGGCGCAGATGTTGCTGACGCTATCACCGTTCAGTATGGTGGCAGCGTAAAGGCTTCCAATGCAGCAGAACTCTTTGCAGAGGCTGATATCGACGGTGGTCTTGTTGGCGGTGCAAGTCTTAAAGCTGAAGAATTTAAGGGCATCGTAATTTACAAATAATTGGAGAAAGTAGAATGAAAAAACCTTTAGTTTTATGTATAATGGATGGTTTCGGGCTTAACTCCGCCAAAGACGGCAATGCCGTTTATATGGCAAATACACCGAACCTCGACAGTTATTTTGCCAAGTATCCTAACGTAAGCTTAGATGCAAGCGGGCTTGCGGTAGGTCTGCCTGATGGTCAGATGGGAAACTCTGAGGTTGGTCACACCAACATTGGCGCAGGTCGTATTGTTTATCAGGAGCTTACCCGTATAACCAAAGCAATTAATGACGGTGATTTTTTCACTAATGAAGAACTCTTAGCCGCAGTCGGAAACTGCAAGAAAACCGGCGGCGCGCTTCATATTATGGGCCTATTATCAGACGGTGGTGTTCACAGCCACAATGGTCATATCTACGGCCTCGTTGAGATGGCAAAACGTGCAGGCCTTACCAAAGTATTTCTGCATTGCTTTTTAGACGGTCGTGATGTTCCCCCGTCATCAGGTAAGGATTTCGTTATAGCGCTTGAAGAAAAGCTTTCCGAAATTGGCGTTGGAAAAATCGCAACAGTTATGGGCCGTTATTATGCAATGGACCGCGATAACCGTTGGGACCGCGTTGAAAAGGCATATGCCGCTATGACCCGTGGTATCGGTGAGCATACAGACTCTGCCAGCAACGCTGTCGCAAAATCATACGAAAATGAAATCACCGACGAGTTTGTTGTTCCCGCTGTTGTTACAGAGAATGGCAACCCAGTTGGAATGATAACGGAAAATGACAGTGTTATATTTGCAAACTTCCGCCCAGACCGTGCAAGAGAAATAACAAGAACATTTGTTGACTCAGAGTTCGACGGTTTTGCAAGAGAATACTTCCCCGTTCACTTTGTTTGTATGACACAGTATGATAAGAGTATGCCAAATGTACACGTTGCATTTAAACCGCAGACCCTTAACAATACTTTCGGTGAGTATATCAGTAAAAAAGGTCTTTCTCAGTTGAGAATTGCAGAGACTGAAAAGTATGCACACGTTACCTTCTTCTTTAACGGCGGCGTTGAGGCTGTCTCAGAAGGCGAAGACCGTGCTCTTATCAATTCGCCAAAGGTCGCAACTTATGACCTGCAGCCTGAGATGAGTGCTTATCTCGTTACAGATGAGCTTATGGAAAGACTTGACTCTGGAAAATATGATGTTATCATATTAAACTTCGCTAACTGCGATATGGTTGGTCACACAGGTATAATTCCTGCCGCTGTAAAAGCTGTAGAGACAGTTGATGCCTGCGTTGGCAAGGTTGCTGATAAGGTTCTTTCAATGGGCGGAACAATGCTCATTACTGCAGACCACGGTAACGCTGACCAGATGGTTGACCCCGCTGACGGTGAGCCGTTTACCGCACACACCACCTTCCCTGTTCCGTTTATCGTAATGGGTGCAGGCGAGGTAAACCTTCGCGAAGGCGGATGCCTGGCTGATATTGCTCCGACAATGCTTAAGCTTTTAGGTCTTGAGCAGCCGGAAGAGATGACAGGCAAAAGTATCATTTTATAATACGCTATTTAAAAAACACATAATATAATAACAACTTGAGAGGAGAAACAAAAAAATGAAACAGTTTATTGAAATCATTGACGTTGTTGCAAGAGAAGTTATGGATTCCCGTGGAAATCCTACCGTTGAGGTAGAGGTTTACACAGACGGCGGCTATGTTGGCCGCGCTTCTGTTCCTTCCGGTGCATCAACAGGCGCATTCGAAGCAGTTGAACTTCGTGACGGTGACGATAGCCGTTACCTCGGTAAGGGTGTTGAGACCGCAGTTGCAAACGTTAACGGCGAAATTGCAGAAGCAGTTATCGGTATGAACGTTTTAGACCAGATTGAAATCGACCGCACTATGATTGCTCTTGACGGTACCCCGAACAAAGGTCGTCTTGGTGCAAACGCAATCTTGGGCGTATCTTTAGCTTGTGCTAAAGCTGCTGCAGAGGCTCTTGGCGTATCCTTATACAACTACATCGGCGGATGCAACGCAAGAACTCTTCCGGTTCCGATGATGAACATCTTAAACGGTGGTAAGCACGCTGATAACAGCGTTAACATTCAGGAGTTCATGATTATGCCGGTTGGCGCTAAATCATTCAAAGAGGCTCTTAAGAACTGCGCTGAAGTATTCCACAACTTAAAGAGCGTATTAAAATCCAAAGGCTACAGCACCGCTGTTGGTGACGAGGGCGGTTTTGCTCCTAACTTAAAGAGCGATGAAGAAGCTATCCAGGTTATCGTAGAGGCTATTGAAAAAGCTGGCTACAAACCGGGCGATGATTTCCGTATTGCTATCGATGCTGCTTCTACAGAGATGTACGAAGAAGCTAAGAAAATCGGCAAAGACGGTTACTACTTCTGGAAATCAGACATCTTTAAAACTCGTGAAGAGATGGTTGCTTACTGGGAAGACCTCGCAAACAAATACCCGATTATCTCCCTTGAGGACGGTGTAGCTGAGGAAGACTGGGAAGGCTGGAAAATCCTTACCGATAAACTCGGTGACAAGATGCAGCTCGTTGGTGACGACTTATTCGTAACTAATACCGAAAGACTTAAGAAAGGTATCGAGCTTGGCGTATCCAACTCCATCCTCATCAAAGTTAACCAGATCGGTTCCTTGACAGAAACATTAGAAGCTATTCAGATGGCTAACCGTGCAGGTTACACAGCTGTTACATCACACAGAAGCGGCGAGACAGAAGACACCACAATCGCTGACATCGCAGTTGCTACAAACTCCGGTCAGATTAAGACTGGTGCACCGTCCAGAACAGACCGTGTTGCTAAATACAACCAGTTACTCAGAATCGAGGAAGAGCTCGGCGACACCGCTGAATATCTCGGCCTTGACGCTTGGTTCAACTTAAAGAATAAATAAGTTAAATAACTGACTTGTGCAGGGGCGATTTTTATAATCGCCCCTGTAATTAATATACAGGTCACTAAGGAGTATGAATATGGGCAGCAGAAAAGGTAATTTGATGAGCGTCCGTACGGACATCAAGGTTTTTGATGCAACCATACGAGACGGAGGGCTTTGTAATAACTTTCGCTTTAGCGATGAATTTGTAACAGAGCTTTATAAAACAAACATCGCTTGTGGCGTTGACTATATGGAATTCGGATATAAGGCGTCTAAAAAGATGTTTAATACTGAAGACTTTGGAAAATGGAAATTCTGCGACGAGGCTGATCTGCGTGCCATTGTGGGTAATAACGACAGCCCCATGAAAATTTCGGTAATGGCAGACGTAGGTCGCTGCGACTATAAAACAGACTTCCTGCCCAAAGCCGAAAGCGTAATAGATATGGTTCGTGTCGCTTGCTATATACATCAGATTCCCGCCGCTATTGAAATGATTGAGCATTTTCACGCGCTGGGTTATGAAACTTGTTGCAACATCATGGCTGTAACGCAGGCAACTGAATCGCAGATAGACGCAGCACTAGAAATGCTTGCAAAAAGCAACGTTGATGTTATCTATCTTGTTGATTCATACGGTCATTTCTACCCCGAAACTGCAGCAGAGCTTGCTAAAAAGTATGCAGAGTACGGCGAGAAAAACAATAAAGCCATAGGCTTTCACGCTCATAACAATCAAAACCTCGCATTTGCAAACACCATTGAGACCTTGTCTTACGGTATCAGCTACTTAGACGCTCCCGCCTGCGGTATGGGTCGCGGTGCAGGAAACTGTGCGATGGAGCAGCTTATCGGCTTTTTGAAAAACCCTAAATACAACATCTATGCTCTATTGACATTTATTGAAAAATATATGCTTAGACTCAAAGAAGAAGGTGTTGTATGGGGCTTTGATATTCAGTATATGATTACAGGTCAGTTCAATCTTCATCCGCGTGAGGCAATCCAGTTTACCGCTGATGGAAGAACGGACTATTGTAAGTTTTACCATCATATTGTTGACGGCGAATAAAAAAAGAGAGGCATAGCCTCTCTTTTTTTATCACTCTGTCTGGACTTTTTTAGCATCCCTTATTTGCCCATCACTTCTTTGTACATGCTGTAAAGACCGTAGTATATACCCTGCCTGTCCATAAGCTCGTCGTGCGTGCCCTGTTCAACTATTCCGTCTTCTGTCAGCACCAGAATAACTGATGCATTACGAATAGTCGTCAGGCGATGCGCGATAGTAAATGTTGTTCTGCCCTTTGCGAGCTTTTCAAGCGACTGCTGAACGATGCGCTCACTTTCATTGTCAAGCGCAGATGTTGCTTCATCTAAAATAAGTATCGGCGGATTTTTCAAGAATACACGTGCAATGCTTATTCTCTGTTTCTGGCCACCGGAAAGTTTCAAACCACGCTCTCCCACATAGGTGTCATACCCATTTGCAAGAGACATTATAAACTCGTGTGCACCGGCTTTTTTAGCAGCTTCTATAACTTCTTCTTTTGTAGCTCCGGGTTTTCCGTACTCAATATTTTCAAATACGCTTCCCGAGAACAGGTATACATCCTGCTGTACAACACCGATATTATTTCTTAAAGATTCTAATGTCAAATCTCTTATATCGTTTCCGTCAATTAAAATTTTACCGTCTGTAACATCATAAAATCTCGGGATCAGGCTGCACAGTGTCGTCTTGCCGCCGCCTGACGGTCCTACCAGTGCAATATTTTCACCGGGCGCAACGTGAAGATTGATGCGGTGCAGAACTTCGTTTGCGTCATCATTGTAGCTAAAAGATACGTCTTCAAAACTTATTTCTCCCGCCACTTCAGAAAGCGGCACAGCATCCGGCCTATCAACTATATCAACCGGCGCATCGATAACTTCAGTAAATCTTTCTATGCCGGTCATTCCACGCTGGAACTGCTCCGTAAACTCCACTATTCTGCGGATTGACGTCAGAAGTGTTGACACATAAAGAAGATATGCCATAAGGTCGGGGGCAGTAATTTTACCATTAATCATAAATAACGAACCGCAAACCACAACCGTTATATACATAATACCGTCAAACATACGGGTCGTGCTGCTAAAGCCCGCCATATAGTGATAGGTCATCTTTTTGATTTCCAAAAACTTGGTGTTGCCCTTATTAAATTTTTCTTTTTCAATCTGCTCATTGGCGAATGATTTAACGACCCTGACGCCTAATAGGCTATCCTCAACCTGCGCATTTATTTCACCGGTCTGCTCTCGTGTCTTTTTAAATGCACGTCTCATTCTTTTATTGAAAAAGCGTGTACAAACAAGCATAAACGGCAGAATCGAGAAAACAATTAACGTAAGCCAGATGTTGGTATTACCGAGTATCACAAACGCCACGCTGATTTTTATTCCGGCAATAAAAAACTCTTCCGGACAATGATGCGCAAACTCCGTAACATCAAAAAGGTCGTTTGTAATGCGGGACATTATTTGACCTATTTTTGTATTGTCATAATAGGAAAAGCCAAGCTCTTCAAGGTGCGAAAACAGCTCTCTTCGCATATCTGTCTCTATGCGCGCGCCCATAATATGGCCTATTGACTGCATATAATAGTTTGCTGCCGTATCAATAATCCTCAGCACAAGATAAAACACGCCGAGCTTTAATATAACCTGAACGGTAAGGCTTGCTATATCATTCATACCGAGGTCTGTAATATAGCGCACTATAAGCGGCAGATAAAGCTCACACAGTGTAGTAAGCGCTGCACAGAATAAATCCAGCACCAAAATCCATTTATATTTCGTAAAATACGGCAAAAATCTTTTTATAAGACCGCTGTTTTTTCTTTTTTTCTCCTGTTTCAACTTAATTACCCCTCATCATTATAACGTCATCAACCTCAATAACTGCATTAAAACGAGCATCCTGCTTTTTAAGCTCTTCTTTGATGATCCTGACAAAACGCTCTTTTTCATCCACACCGTATCCCATAGGCACTTCTAAATCGAATATAAGATTTATAACCTGCTCTCCGTCCGTCATACGAAAATCGTGAATGTCAAAGCTCTCGTTTATATTCTTTACTACACAAAGCACCGTCCGTCTTAAAGCCTCACGTCTTTCATTGTTCACGGCAATTGGGTCCATATGAATTACCGTGTGAACATCAAGCTTCTTAAAAATCTCTTTTTCCGTTTTATCTATGATTTCGTGTATTTTTACAATATCAATATTATCCGGTACTTCTGCGTGAACTGATGCCATCATTCTGCCCGGACCGTAGTCGTGCACCAATAAATCGTGCGTACCAACTATACCATCTTGCGCAAGAATCATCTCGTTTATCTCCCTGACAAGCTCAGGGTCAGGCGGCGAACCTAAAAGCAAACCTATCGTATCTTTTGCTATCTGAAAACCCGAATATAAAACCAAAACAGAAACTGCAGCTCCGACAATTCCGTCAACAGGAATCGTGCTTACGTTTCCTGCCAAAGCAGATATTACAACTGCACCCGTTGCCAAAACATCGTTTAGGCTGTCACGAGCCGTTGCTTTTATAACGCTCGAATTTATTTTGTTGCCGATATATCTGTTATAGTAAAACATCCATACCTTAACCAGCATCGAAAGCGACAAGATGACCAAAAGTGTCATATTAAGTACCGGTTTTTGTGGGTTTATAATTTTTTCAATCGAACCCTTTAAAAGCTCTACACCCACAAGCATTATGATAAAGGAAACAATAAGCGCAGAAATATACTCTATTCGCCCGTGCCCGAAAGGATGCTCCTCATCAGCGTGGCGGTTGCTCATCTTTGCCCCAACAATCGAAACAAAGGACGAGCCCATATCTGACAGATTATTAAATGCATCGGAGATAATTGCCATCGAATTCATAAAAAGACCGATACAAAGTTTTATTAAAAATAAAACTGTATTGCAAATTATACCAAGTATTCCACCTAATATTCCATAGCTTTCACGGACTTTTTTATTTGTCACCTGCTCAAAGTCCGGCACAAAACGCCGAATTAAAAGCTTAATCATATAAAACACCCCAAGAACTTTTTTACTATTCTTATACTATTAATTCTATTTTGCCTGTATTACCCTATTCTCTGCGATTTTCTTTTAAAAATTCGCGTGGTGATTTCCCCTCACAGCGTTTAAACACTCTTGAAAAATAATACTGATTTTCAAAGCCAAGTTTTTCCGATGCTTCAAATACGGACATACCTCGGCTGAGCATAAGCTCCTTTGACCTTTCAATACGCATACGGCTGTGATATTCAATTATGCCCATTCCCATCATACGCTTGAACGTACTGCATAAAAGGGTCTTGCTGTAATGCGTCAGCGAGCATATTTCTTCAAGTGAAACAGACTGGCACAATTTACCCGAAAGATACTCCGTTATCTCGTTTGTAAGCTTTCTCTCCCACGCATCTTTAGAAGTATAAACAGACCTCTCCGATTCTCTTAAAAGAGTAATTAAGAGCATTTCTAAGTTGAGTTTGACCATCTGCGGACCTCCTGCCGGCGTGTGTGAAGACAACGTAAGTCCTTTCATATGCGGGTCATAATCGGGAAGCACAAAGGTCTCTTTTGCTTCAGCAATAAAATGGTTTAAAATGGGCATTGCCGCAGCAGGAAGACGCTTGTGCATACCTTTAAAAACCGCCATTGCACTCGAGCGGCATACAAAACTGACAATAAAAATTCTGGGTGAGCTTTTTCCCGTGCAGTAGTGGCGGTGAAATTCATTTGGCTTGTGGAAAAAAATTTCTCCCTCACAAAGCAGAATTTTTTTGCTCTTCGTCTCAAGATTAATCTCGCCACGCTCAACGTAGACAAGTTCCCAGAAATCGTGGCTTTCGCCCTCGTAATTAAAATCCTTATCAAAGTCAGAATAATGGATGGTAACAATTTTATGTACGTTTATAAGACTGCTTATTGAATGTCTTAAGTAAATGTCTTTTGCCAAATATGCCACCCCCAATTATGTTCTGTGAACAAAAGTATATTTTTTTTGTGAAATAATGCATTTTCAATTTCTTATTTATAATATATCATAAAAATAACAATTTGTAAATGGAGGATTGCACTATGAACGTTTTAGCAGTTGGCTGCCATCCGGACGATATAGAAATTGCTTGTGCCGGAACCTTGGCAAAGTATGTAAAACAAGGTCATAATGTAACTGTTTGCCACGTTGCAAACGGAAATATGGGTCACGTTGAAATTATGCCGCCCGAGCTTCGCGAGATGCGTATCGAAGAGGCTAAAAAGGCAGGTTCTTTAGCGGGTATTAAGGTTGTTACGTGCGATATCGGTGATTTGGTTGTTTATTCTGATGACCGTGCGCAGCGTGATAAGATGGTAAAAATTATCCGCGAGGCACAGCCTGACCTTATTATGACACACAGCCCTGACGACTATATGCCTGACCACACAGCTGTATCAAAGCTCGTTTTTGACGCTGCTTTTGCTGCAAGTGTACCGCACTATATCGTACCTGACTGTGATGCTCCTGCTTCTAACAATGTGCCGATTTACTATCTTGACACTTTAGTAGGTGTAGGCTTTACTCCGGAAGAATATGTTGATATTACCGACGAAATTGAATTAAAGCTCGAAATGCTTGAATGCCATGTCAGCCAGATGAAGTGGATGAGAGAGCACGACAACATTGACTTTGCTGATTTCGTAAGAACTCAGGCACACTTCCGCGGACTTCAGTGCGGAACTCAGTATGCTGAGGCGTTCAGAGTTTGCCACCACTACGGCAAAGTTGTTCCCAAACGTCTTTTACCGTAATACCGGTAAATAATTAATTTGCATTTTATTAAAAGGAGAGATATATATGAATTTTATGGATACCGTTAAGGATTCTCTGCTTGAGGGCTTCTACCCTGCGGGCTGGGACATGCAGAAAATTGATGACTGCATCGCTGATGATCCGAACGCAATTTTCGAGCGTCAGCCGCACTGGAACAAAGACTTCCAGCCGATTATGTGTAACTCTGTTGAGGAGTTTGACACATATATGGGTCACGAAATCGCTCTTCAGATTAAGAAAGCTAAAGACAGAGGCGAGAAACTCGCTATGATTCTTCCTGTTGGCCCGATGGGAATGTACAAATGGGCTGTATTCTTCTTAAAAGAGTGGAATGTATCATGTGAGCACGTTACCTGCTTTAACATGGACGAATGGTCAGACGCTGAAGGTAACACACTTCCGTCTGATGACCCGGCTGCATTCCAGAATGCAATGCAGGAAGCTTTCTACAAACCGCTCGGCGAATTAACCGTTCCGGTTTCTCAGAGAAACTTCGCTACAAAAGATAATCTTCCTACATACGCAGAGAAAATCAAGAAATTAAAAGACGAAGGCGCTAAACTCGCATTAATCTTCGGCGTTGGCCGTATGTGCCATATCGCATTCTGCGAGCCGACTTTCGGTGCTGAGTTTGACTCTGATGAAGAGTGGCTGAAGATGACACACCGTATCGGTGCGAAGCTCCATCCGCTTACAATCGAGCAGAACGCTATCACAAGCTTCAAATCCCGTACCACTCTCGTTCCGTGCCGTGCTAACACAATCTGCGCAGGTCTCTTTATGCAGGCTGACGTTATCATTGGTGGATGCGACGGTGCTATGAACCGTGGTATGCAGTGGCAGGGCATGAGCCTTTGGATGACTCTCCGCTATGGACCGACCCGTTGGATTCCGTCAAGCTATATGCCGACTCTTCCGGGTAAACTCTTCTTCTTGAAAGACTTGGCTGGTCCGCTCACCGCTGAGTGTAACTAATATTTAGGCTTCTTGGGCTGTGACAAAATTGTCACAGCCTTTTTTTGCACAAATTTTGCACGCAGCGCATAAAATAAGTCGTATTTTGTCTTATTATTTGTCACTTTTTGTCGCTTGCCTTGCCTAATTGTAAAAATTTGTACAATTTTTGATATTTTTTACTGTTTTAGTAAAAAAATGTTGACTGCCGGTTTTTTTTATGGTAATATTTAGAAAAGGAAAAATTTGTATATTAATCAGGAGGTTTGTGAAATGAAATCAACAGGTATTGTAAGAAAAGTTGACGAGTTAGGTCGTATAGTTTTGCCAATCGAATTAAGACGTACTTTTGACATCGAAGAAAAAGACGCTTTGGAGATTTATGTTGATGGAAGCTCCATCATTTTGAAAAAATATGAGCCATCATGTATCTTCTGCGGAAACGCAAAAGACGTGCTTACGTTCAAAGGCAAAAATGTTTGTCCAAGTTGTATGGAAGAACTAAAAAAATAAAAACCTCGTAGGAAACATAAGATAATACTAGATATAAATAATTTTGAAAAATCACTCAGAACTTGGATGCTCAACTCCCGTCGAAAACTTATGCTGCGCAGCTTGCAAAGTATTTAGATGCCGAGATTAATTACTCCGTTACGGAGAAAGGACTACGAGGCAGAGGATTAAAAATTCAGTAAGGTTTCCGGTCTTGAGCCTATAATCAGAAAGGCGTTCAAAAATCACAAAATATGACCGTTGTATCTGGTTTTAACTTAATCCCGCACGACGTATATGCTTTTGGTGATAAGCAGTTGCACACGATTATGAAAGACAAGAAATTAACCTTAAGTAAATAAAAAACTGTCGCTTTTTGCGACAGTTTTTTATTTACTGGTATTATTATTCATCTCATCATATGGTAAAACGATGGTAAATTTACTACCTGCTCCCTCTTCACTGTTTACCTCTATAAATCCGCCGTGAAGTTTTACCGCATCAAGTGCAATAGCAAGTCCAAGACCCGTTCCGCCGGTATCTCTTGCTCTTGCTTTATCAACTCTGTAAAAACGGTCAAAAATCTTCTGCACAGACTCTTTCGGTATACCTATTCCGCTGTCAGAGATAATAACAAAGACATTACCTAAATCACGATTTAAATCTATGGTTACTTCTCCGCCGTCTTCGGTATATTTTATACTGTTGTCTGCGATGTTATAAATAGCCTCAGTAAGCGAATCACGCTCAATCGGAAGAATTACATCGTCTTCCATCATTCTTAGCGTAAAGTTAATGGATTTTTTAGCGGCAAGAGGTGAAAGTTTTTTATAAATTTCCGTCAGTACCTCTTTCATATCCGTATGTACAAACTGCATATTAAGCTGATTTGAATCCATCTGCGTAAGGTCGAGCAGTCTTTCAATAATTCTCGTCAGTCTCTCTACCTCGTTGTTCATATCATACAGAAACTCTTTTATAAACTCAGGGTCAGGATTTTCCGTCTGAATCAAGGAGTCTGATAAAAGTTTTATGATAGAAAGCGGTGTTTTAAGCTCGTGGGACGCATCAGATACAAACGCTCTTCTTTTATCCTCAAGCTCTGCAAGCCTGTCAATAAGCGCGTTAAACGCCAAGGCAAGCTGCCCTATCTCGTCCTTTGTAGTTACCTCAACCTTTTGCAGACTGTCCTTTGGCATATTGTTAATAAACTTTGTAAGTCTTTCCACCGGAAGCGTTACGATACTTGCCATAGTGGTAGAAAAGATACCGACAAAGATTATAATCAAAAGACCAAGAACTAAAATCGAGTTTCTGATATGCAATATAACCTGCTCGGTGCTTTCGCCTGATACAAGCAAAAATACCGCTCCCACAGGCTTTGAATTTTTAATAACCGGAACACCTGCGTCAATATACCAGCTTCCGTCTTCTTTATAGTAATTACCGGAGTCTTTACCGTTTTTCGTAAGAGCAGATACGAGAGCAGAATTAATAAAGGTTTTACCTTTAAGGCTTGTCTCGGCATAAGAGTCATAAATTACTGTGCTCTTTGTATCTACAACGATTACCCTCGAGTTTTGCTCAAGCGGCATTTGTGGTATTTTTTTTGTTATGTATTCTTCTGAAAATGACTCCGAAAGTGTACTTGCAATGATATTTGCGCTGGTCAGCACCTCCACTTTTTTCTGGTCAAACAAATAAGTATATAATGTATTAACCAAAAACGAGCTGAGAACTATAAGCACTACTAATATAATGATTATATAGGTAGAAACTATTTTCCAGCGAATGTTTATAAAAGGACCCCACTCACGCCTCTTTAAAATAGTAACCTACCCCCCATTTTGTATGAATGTATGTCGGCTCGGCAGGATTAGGCTCAATCTTTTCACGAAGGCGGCGAACGTGAACGTCAACCGTACGAACGTCACCAGGATAATCATAGCCCCAGACAATATCCAAAAGATTTTCCCTTGAATATACCTTGCCGCTGTTGCATACAAACAAATCAATAAGGTCAAATTCCTTCGCTGTTAAATCAATGGTTCTTTCTCCAATGGTAACTCGGCGCAGATTATAATCAAGCTTGATATTACCGACAGAGATAACCGTTTCTTTAGACTGCGTGGACGCCGGTGTCATACGGCGTAAAACCGCTTTTACGCGAGCCTTAAGCTCTAAGATGTTAAACGGTTTTGTCAGATAGTCGTCAGCACCGTACTCAAGGCCAAGAATTTTGTCCATATCCTCATTTTTTGCGGTCAGCATAACGATGGGAACGTTCGAAAACTCCCTTACCTTCTGGCACACCGACAGGCCGTCAATCTTCGGGAGCATCAAATCAAGAATGATTAAGTCTATGCTTTTATCATATGCCATTTTTATTGCTTCTTCGCCGTCATATGCAGTAAGGACAGTAAAGCCCTCCTGCTCAAAATTGTATTTGATTCCTTTGACTAATAGTTTTTCATCATCGACAATCAATATTTTCATAGCCAGTGCTCCTCATAAATAAATATTAAAATGCGGCTTTTTTAAGTTCTTCAACTTTATCAAGTCTCTCCCACGGCAAGTCAACATCTGTTCTTCCGAAGTGACCGTATGCCGCAGTCTGCTTATAAATAGGTCTCCTAAGGTCAAGCGTTTTTATAATTCCCTGCGGACGCAAATCAAAATGCTCTACTATAAGCTTTTCGATGTCAGACTCGGGAATTTTTGCAGTACCAAAAGTATCTACACGAACAGACACCGGTTTTGCAACGCCGATTGCGTATGCAACCTGTACCTCACAGCGCTCAGCTAAGCCTGCAGCGACAATATTTTTCGCAACATAGCGTCCAGCGTAAGCTGCACTTCTGTCAACCTTTGTCGGGTCTTTACCGGAAAATGCTCCGCCGCCATGACGTGCATATCCGCCGTAAGTGTCAACAATGATTTTTCTTCCGGTAAGTCCGGAGTCTCCCTGCGGTCCGCCGATAACAAAACGACCGGTCGGGTTTATGTAAAACTTGGTTTCGTCTGTTATATATCTTTCAGGAATCATCGGCAGGATAACTTTATTTTTGATGTCCTCACGAAGCTGCTCCTGTGTAACGTCATCGCTGTGCTGGGTTGAAATTACAACTGTATCAACCATTAACGGATTTCCGTTTTCGTCATATGCAACAGTAACCTGAGATTTGCCGTCAGGTCTTATGTACGGGATGTCACCCGATTTTCTTGCTTCAGATAAACGTCTTGTAAGCTTGTGCGCAAGTGAAATTGCAAGAGGCATATATTCAGGAGTTTCGCTGCACGCATAACCGAACATCATACCCTGGTCACCTGCACCGATTGAGTCGATTTCATCCTCACCCTCTTTTGCCTCTAAGGATTTATCAACGCCAAGTGCGATGTCATCAGACTGCTTGTCAATTGAAGTAAGAACTGCGCAGGTATCACAGTCAAAGCCGTATTTCGCTCTGTCATATCCAATGCCACGAATGGTCGCTCTTACAATTTCCGGAATGTTAATTGATGCAGATGTTGTAATCTCACCCATTACCATAACAAGTCCCGTTGTAACCGCAACTTCACAAGCTACACGACCCGTTGGGTCCTGCGCCATAATTGCGTCAAGAACGGAATCTGAAATCATATCCGCTATTTTGTCCGGATGTCCTTCTGTTACTGATTCCGATGTAAATAATCTTTTTATCACTTCTATCAACCCTTCTTGTAATAATCATTTGTTAGTATTTATATTCTAAACTTCCATAATAACCGGAAGCACCATTGGTTTACGCTTTGTTTTTGTATAAAGATAATCACTTAGGCTAGCTTTCAATCCATTTTTAAGCGTCGCCCAGTCGCACTGCTTTTTATTGGTTGAGCGCTCGAGCGACTCTCGCGCAATGGCCTTTGCTTCTTCCATCAAGTCCACAGACTCGCGGACATAAACGAAGCCTCTTGATATAACATCCGGACCGCTTAGAATTGCGCCCGTTTCTTTGCTCATAGTTACTACAACAACAATAATTCCGTCTTCGGCTAGGTGCTTTCTGTCACGGAGAACGATATTTCCTACGTCGCCAACACCTAAACCATCAACCAATACCACGCCTGAAGGAACAGTACCAGTCTGTTTGCAGCTGTTAGGACCTAATTCTATTACCCTGCCGACATCGCCAATCATAATATTTTTAGCCGGAATACCCATTTTCTCTGCAAGCAGAGCATGCTGACGCAGGTGGCGGAACTCGCCATGAACAGGTATAAAATACTTCGGCTTGGTAAGAGAAAGTATAAGTTTTAATTCCTCCTGACAAGCGTGACCGGAAACATGTATATTTTCAAGTGAGCGGTAAACTACCTCTGCACCTTTTTTAAACAACTCATTAATAACATTTGAAATTGGCTTTTCGTTACCCGGAATTGGCGTAGCAGAGATAATAACCAAATCGCCTCTGTTAATTTCAACCTTTCTGTGGTCGGAAAATGCCATTCTTGTAAGAGCACTCATTGCCTCGCCCTGACTTCCCGTTGTTATAATAACGAGCTGGTTCGGACGGTATTTCTTAATCTCATCAATGCTGATTAAAACATCCTCCGGCACCTTCATATAACCAAGTAAAATTGCAACCTCAGCAACATTTTCCATACTTCTGCCGGAAAATGCAACCTTTCTGCCAAATCTGTATGCTGAGTTTATAATCTGTTGTATTCTGTGCACGTTAGATGCAAAAGTTGCAACAATAATTCTCTGGTCGCCGTGATTTCTAAACAAATCGTCAAAAGAATCGCCGACGGTACTTTCACTCATAGTATAACCCGGTCGCTCAACGTTCGTGCTCTCACTCATTAAAGCCAAAACGCCGTTTTTACCAAGTTCGCCAAATTTTGCAAGGTCAATCATCTGACCCTCAATAGGGGTACAGTCAACCTTAAAGTCGCCGGTGTGCACAACCGTACCGATAGGCGTATGAAGCGCAAGCGCCAAAGCATCGGGAATTGAGTGATTGGTTCTTATAAACTCAACCCTAAAGCCCGCACCGATTTTTACCATATCGCCTGCGCGTACACGGTGCATCTTGGTTTTAGAAAGCAAATTATGTTCTTTAAGCTTAAGCTCCACCAACGCAAGCGTAAGGCGTGAGCCGTAAATCGGCGCATTTATTTCCTTTAAAAAATAAGGAATCGCACCGATATGGTCCTCATGACCATGAGTTAAAACAATGGCCTTTACCTTTGATTTGTTTTTAATTAAATAGGAAATATCCGGAATAACCATATCAATTCCCGGCATATCGTCGTCCGGGAATGCAAGGCCGCAGTCCAGCACAATAATATCGCCGCCGAACTCGAAGGCCGTCATGTTTTTTCCGATCTCATTAAGGCCACCCAGCGGGATAATCTTTAATTTTTGATTTTTTGCCACAATACATCCTCCATAAGTTGTAATTATTTTGTCCGTTCATATAAAAGGCAAGCTCTGCGCTGCCTATTTCATACAAGTTAAAATTAAATATATAAAAAGTAAAAGACTGTAAGATGTGCCTTTTTCTTCTGTAAATGCTCATTAAAACCTACTATTATTATACCAAAGTTCACAAGAATAATAAAGCACTTTTTAAAAATATTTTATTTTTTCTTTTAAATATTTTCCCGTTATGTTTAAAAGACAAAAAAGCCACCGCAAAATAACACCTGCGCGGTAATTTGCAGTGGCTTTTAATCTACTTTTTATCCTCGGGCAGTTCATACTCATCGGGATTTTGCGGACCGAAGTCAAAAATATCCCTGTATGCATCCTCCTCATCGGCATTTAACGGTGGCGTAGGGATAAGGCCGGTGCACTCCGTCTCGGAAGACGCAGAGGTTTTTAGCCCAAATAAATCAATATTATCTGCCGGTGATGTTAAAGGTTTTTTCTTATCGTCCATAATTCTCATCTCCTTCTCTTATATTTTGAAGAAAAAAATGAAAATTATTCCTTTATTTTATTACCATTTGCGTTTACTTTCGATAACCTTACCGCAAACACGCACACGAAGCACATCAAGTCCCTTAAACTTCATAGGCGGATAGTATGGATTAAACGAAACAAGCTCAATACTTCCCTCATCATAAATTACTTTTTTAACGACGCCTTCCTGGCCGTCTACAACAAAAACGCCGACATCACCGCTGTCAACAGACGTCTGTCTTCTTATAAGCAGAAAATCTCCGTCGTCAATTCTCGGTGACATACTGTCTCCGCTGACTTTAAGCCAGAAGTATTCTCCCGTATCATACTTTTCATCAGCCGGCTCATGTCCTATTATATCCTCTGCGGCAAGAACTCCGTTTCCGGCACACACTCTGCCCACAACAGGAAGTACACACATCCTTCCAACAGGCGCAGTTTCAGCAGGAAAATCGGGTCTGTAACCCGTCAGGCTGTCAAGCGAAACATCAAAAAGTGCAGCTATTTTTTTAAGCGTATCAAGGTCAGGTTCACGTCTGTTTTGCTCATACATTCCTACTGCACTAGTTGAAATGCCTAGTTTTTTTGCAAGCTCACCCTGCGTCATTTCTTTACCACGCAACTCTCGTATTTTATCTCCTAACACAAAAACCAACCCCTTAAATCTTTTCAATTTTATAATAACACAAAGCGTGTAGAAGCGCAAGTGTATTTTTAAATTTTGTTGACCGCAAAAGTCTGTAGTGGTATAATTGACATATAAAGAATTTTATAAAATAAAATTCTTTAAGCCCAGACGGCTTCTGGCGGCCAATGGCCGCATTTGTCAATTGACGGCGTCGCGAAAATCTCCTTGCAAGCAAAGATTTTCGCTCCTGGTGTAATTGACATATAAAGAATTTTATGAAATATCATTTTCAAGGAGAGATATAAATGATATATAAAAGTGTAGCACAGTTAATAGGAAACACACCCCTTTTAGAGCTCAGAGGCTATAACCATGAAAATCTTCTCGAAGCAACAATTTTAGCAAAGCTTGAGTACTTCAATCCTGCAGGCAGCGTAAAAGACCGTGTCGCAAAAGCGATGATAGAAGACGCTGAAAGAAAGGGTCTTATCTCACGTGGTGCAGTAATCATTGAACCCACAAGCGGAAATACAGGTATAGGTCTTGCTACAGTATGCGCCGCAAGAGGCTATAAAATAATTCTTACAATGCCCGAAACCATGAGCGTCGAGCGTAGAAATCTGCTTTCAGCGTACGGCGCTAAACTTGTGCTGACTGACGGCAAAAAAGGCATGAGCGGTGCTATCGAAAAAGCTGAAGAACTTGCAAAAGAAATTCCGAACAGCTTTATTCCGAGCCAGTTTACCAACCCTGCAAACCCAGCTGCGCATTACGATACAACCGGTCCTGAAATATGGAAAGACACCGACGGCAACGTCGACATTTTCGTTGCTGGCGTAGGCACAGGCGGTACAATTTCAGGTACGGGCGCATATTTAAAATCAAAAAATCCTAAAATAAAGGTCGTAGCTGTTGAACCGTATGACTCCCCCGTTTTATCAGGCGGAAAAGCGGGAGCGCACGGTCTTCAGGGCATCGGTGCGGGATTTATTCCTGAAGCCTTAAACACCGATGTATATGATGAAATTATTACCATAAAAACCTCAGAGGCTTATGCCGCAGGTAAGGCTTTAGCTCAAAGCGAGGGTATTTTAGTCGGCATTTCATCAGGAGCCGCACTTTATGCCGCAACTAAACTCGCAATGCGCCCTGAAAACAGAGGAAAGAACATTGTCGCTTTAATGCCGGACACAGGCGAAAGATATATGTCAACGCCTATGTTTAAATAATACAGAGATGTGCATAGAAAATAAAAAAAGTATGTAAAAACAATGTTTTTACAGACTTTTTTTATTTAATACTTAACATATTTAAGCGGGTTTAGCGGCTCATCGTTCTTTCGTATTTCAAAATGCAGATGCGGACCCGTGCTTCTGCCGGTATTACCTACTTTTGCTATTGGGTCGCCTTTTCCCACAATCGCGCCTTCTTTTACTAAAAGTTCACTGCAGTGTGCGTAATATGTTTCATAGCCGTTACCATGGTCAATTTTAATCATATAACCATAGCCTCCGCTATTATACTCAGAATAAGTAACTCTGCCGTTATCCGCAGCATAAATAAGCGTTCCGTTTGACGCTCCAACGTCAATTCCACAGTGGTCTCTGTTCCATCGGGTTCCAAATTTCGAAGTAAGCGTTCCGCTTGTAGGGCGTGCAAAATTGCCCGTACCGACAGGTGACGGAAGCGCTTTAGTTCCCACACTTTCAATCTGCTTTATCGGCTTGCGGATTATTTCCTCAGAAATAATGTTTCTTTCAGTCTCCCTGCCATTTATTTTAACTGAAGAATACTTGACATACTTTAAGCCAACTGCTCCCTTTTGAATTATCTTGCTGGTTCCAACATATAAAGAAGCATCATTTTTAGTCTCCGTTTCAAAGGCAATCTCTTCTTCTCCCTCACACTCTATGCTTGACTGCACGAGCAAAACAGGCTCTTCCTGACTATTTAAAAAATCAAGTGCATCATCTTTTGTTTTTATAATTTGAAGCGGCACAAAAAGATTGCCGACCTCGACTCTTGAATAATAAGAAACAAATTCAGATCCATTTGCAAACTGCTTTTTATACTCATCCAGAACATTCAGCGCATCTTCCTGCGAAGGAAGGGCTACCACCGTTTTATCATCAACGGTTATGCCCCACGCAGGAATCATATCACTTGAGGTTGATTTTAGTCTTTCTTTTACATCCTTTGTTTCTGAAAACTGTCCCTTGCCAACGATTACCTTACTTACGCTAAGGTCTCCTGATGGCTCAAAGTCCACCGAAGCGGTATCTAAAACTTCCTCTTTTACATCGGACAAAATTTCATAATAAATCTGTTCACTCGGAAGAGTTCCAATCTCCTTATCGCCGAGTTTTATTTTGCAGGCAAGTGAGCAAGTTCCGCAAATAACAGAAATTAATATAGCTCCTACCACAAGCGCTGCCACACCGGAAAACGCAAGTTTTTTCGTGTGGTTTAGTGCGCCAAATAGCGCTTTTTTTGTGATACACTTTAACAGTTTCTTACCCTTTACCAAAAAAGGCATTATGAGCTCTATAAAAATTTCTCTGTCACTTTTTACTTTTATGGCATCCTTATCAGTTCTGAAAACCTGTTTTGCCGAGTTCTGCGCAGGCTCTTTTACCCACTCTGTGACCTTTGTTTTTTTCTCAATGTTAATTATTTTATGACCTGTATTATTAACTTTATGCGGCACATAGTACTCGGCAGGTGACCTTTCTATTTTAGTCACTTTCGCCTCTGTTTTCTGGGCGCTCACCAAACCACTCCCTTCGAACTCTCTAATAAAAATCTATGCAAATTATGTCAAAGTTATTACAAAGTTGTTACAACGCTACTTATTTTACAACAAGTACGCCAAAAATACAACCGTTTTTTTGTAAATAATTTATGAACATATGTTATTTTTTTCTCCCCGTCCCAAAAAAAGTAACATTTCGACATTATCCTTTAAAATTTTATTAAACTGTGAAAGTGGAAGCGGATTAACTCCAAGTCCTACCTCGACCGTATAAGCAGGCAGATGGAGCTTTTCTATTATCCAGTCCTTATATCCTGAGCAGCTCTCTACCCCCTGTGTCTCGTCGAGCGCATATCCTGACAGTCGGCTCATTTTTTCAGCAATCTTAAAAGCCTCTTTGGTTGCTTTTCCCTCAAAATCTGCATAAATTACCTCCCCCTGTGAGTGATAAGCTACACTTATTTGTGGCATAAGTCTCCTTGTAAACGACGCAAGCGCCGCGCTTTCCGGCTCACTCTCAGGTGTCGCTCCGCTCCAGCGAGTAGGACCTGGACCAAGTATTCCCTTTTTTGCCGCCAGGATACGTCCGCTTTCAAACGCCGCATCGTAATTATGATTTAAATCTACTCCGCTTGCATTCGCCTGCCACTTACCGCTAAAATCCTCTGAGCCACCATTCGCACGGATAAGATGCGGCTTGATATTATCGGGAACAGAAGACAGGCCGTGCAAAGAAAGGGCAACCCCATCGGGATTAAGCATTGGGACTATGTAGTATGATGCCATCTTATAAAGAGATTTATATTCTGCATTTTCTTCATCTTTTAGTTCTCTGCACAAAATCTCTAAAAACCTCATACACAAAAGTGAAGTTATCCATTCGTTTCCGTGATGTGCACCCACAATCAGCACGGAATTTTCTCCCTCCCCCCATCTTATTGCCGGCAGTTTTCGTCCAAGCACAGATGCACCTAAAATTTCTTCCTGTAAAAACGGATATTTTATCAAAATTTTTCCCGAATCTTTCATCATTTCTTTATAATCATACTTGCGCACTCTTGTAATATACCTCAAAAAAACACCTCTCGCTTTTATTCTTTATATTATAAATATATCTCGGTATTTAGACATTTATTAATTAAATGTATAATTTTTCCTGATTTAGCGCACACTAACACTGTACATTAAATATTGGAAAGGATTGTATGTGATGAAAAAAAATGAAGTTTTAGACAAGGAAAAAGTGCAGCCAAATGAAAAAAATACCGAAAAGAAAAAAATGGGACGTTTCGCAAAGCTGTACATACTGGCGGCAATATGTACAGCTTGTGTTTGCCTCATTGCAGTAGGTACAGCCAGTTATGTTTCCCGCAATATTTTACGTCCCGATAAAATGCTCCAGGTTGCCATTCCTACGCCTCTGCCCATTGACTCTCTGACCGACGGCACTTTAAACCTTAAAGATATCGTGCCTGTTACTTCTACAGATATCCGCGAGGAAGCGGCGTCAAGTGAAGATGAGACAACTGATGCAGTACCGCTATCCAGCGAAAACGATATCCAAAATGACGAAAGCGTACAGACAGGCTTATTTAAAAGAGAAACTCCACCGACTCTTAAAGCACCGCTTGTAGGCGAAATATTAAATGAATGCTCGCCGGACAAGCTGAAAAAATCAAAAACATTCGGTGATTGGCGCACTCATAATGGTGTTGACTTCAAGGCAGAAAGCGGCGCTCCTGTTAATGCCGCTGCTTCCGGCACGGTACTTCGCTCTGAATATGATGCTATGATGGGGTATATAGTAACTATACTGCACGATGACGGATACGAAACTCTTTACGCAAATTTAACGTCAAATGAAATGGTAGAAGTGGGTCAAAAAGTAAATGCAGGCGAATGTATCGGCTCCGTTGGCGACAGCGCAGTTTTTGAAAAACTCGAAGATTCACACTTGCACTTTGAACTGATAAAAAGCGGAGACTATTTAAATCCTATGGAATATATAAAATAAAAACAAGGGCACAGCAAAATGCTGTGCCCTTGTTTTTATTTTAAAAATCACCTATCGTCTTAATTTCGCACGAAAGCTCAACGCCGAACTCTTCCATTACTCTTTTCTTTATAAGCTCAACGAGTTTTAACACATCCTCCGCCGTTGCCTCACCCGATTTGTTTATAACAAACCCTGCATGCTTTTCCGATACAGCTGCTCCGCCTACAGACACACCTTTTAAATCTGCATCCTCAATGAGCTTTGCCGCAAAATATCCCTCCGGTCTTTTAAACGTGCTTCCGGCACTTGGATACTCAAGCGGTTGCTTATCACGTCTTCTGCCGTTTAACTCTTTCATAACCGCACGGATTTCTTCTTCCGGCCTTTTACTGAGATTAAAGGTAGTTGACAAAATATATCCTCCGGACGAAAATACGCTTCCACGGTAAACAAACTTATGCTCATCGCCTGTTATTTCTTTTATCTCACCGCTATCTGTCATATATCTTGTAGCGGCAACGACATCTTTCATCTCTCCACCATATGCGCCCGCATTCATATATACTGCGCCGCCAACAGTGCCGGGAATACCACCGGCAAACTCTAAGCCTGACAGGCCGTTTGATGCAGCAAAATTCGCAAGTTTTGAAAGCATTACACCACTACCTGCGGTAATGGTATCGCCATTTAAGATAAGCCCCCCAAAATCTTTTGCCATCTTAATTACCGCTCCGCTGATTCCCTTATCTCCCACAAGAAGATTTGAACCCGCACCTATCACGCAGTATTGTGCATCGTTTTCCTTTAACAGCTTTATTACGCATTTTAGTTGTTCTTCATTTTCAGGCTCTATCAGCGCCTCTGCCGGACCGCCTATTTTAAAGGAGGTATGTTTTTTCATCGGTTCATTAAACTTTACGTTTTCGCCGCATATTTTAATTAAATCGCTTTTATATGTGCACTCTTGCAATCTGTTTCCTCCTTTTTATTATTTTTATAAACTCGGCAAGCCTACCGGTATTTCGTTTTCAAACCGCGCTTTGTCAAAGCCTTTTCGTTCACATAAATAATTTATAAATTTCTCTGCGGTTGTGTTCATAATAAGCTCTTCGCCTATTTCTGCCTCTTTAACTATGTACTCGGCAACCTCTGTTTTTGCCATTTCAAAAATACTGTGCGCATCCGTGCTTATTACGATTTTAACACCTAATTCCTTGCACCTTTTAGCTATCTTTTTACAGTTTTCAAAACTTTCCTTACGGGTGGTAAACGTGTGATTATTTATTTCCACTATTTTGTTCTGTTTTTTCACCTCATATAGCACACGGTCAATATCAAAGCTGTATGCAGGTGTTCCGCAATGCCCTAAAATATCAACATACGGATTTTGAAGCACTTTAAGATATGTATTCGTATGCTCCTCCTCCGTTCCAGGCACAAGGCACGGACGGTGAATGCTTGCAATAACCAAATCAAGCCTTTTTAAAGTATCTTCACAAAGGTCTATCCTACCTTCCATATCTATTATATTCGCCTCAGCGCCGTGTAATACATAGATATCGCCCACCTTGCGCGGCAGAGCCTTCATATTAAGAAAATGCCATTCGTGCGGTGCATCGGGAATCGCAGGACCGTGGTCGGTTATTGCAATAAGCTCAAGACCTAATTCCTTTGCCCTGTTTATCATTTCTAAAATTGAATTGTATGCGTGTGAACACGCATTTGTATGCGTATGTGTTTCTGCCAGAAGCTTCATTTTATGCTGCCTTTCTTTCATTAGCTTAGTCGTTCATATTCTCCAAAAGACGGCTGTTTAATTCCTCAGCCGCATTATATCCCATTCTGCGTTGTCTGTTATTCATAGCTGCAACCTCAACGATAATCGCAAGGTTTCGACCGGGTTTTACGGGAATGGTAAGTGACGGAACGGATAGTCCAAGCACTTCTGTAAAATGATTATCTAATCCCAATCGGTCATAGTGCTTACCGCTCTGCCAGTTTTCAAGGTTTATAATAAGGTCGATATTCTCTGTATCCTTTACCGCGCCCATACCAAAGATTCGCTTAACATCGACAATACCGATACCGCGAAGTTCAATAAAGTGACGGATTATTGCGGGAGAGCTTCCAACCAAAGTTTTCTCACTTACTCTCTTAATTTCGACAGCATCATCGGCAACAAGACGATGTCCTCTTTTTACAAGCTCTATCGCCGTTTCACTCTTACCTACGCCACTTTCGCCGATAAGCAATATACCCTCACCGTAAACATCAACCAAAACGCCGTGCATAGTCGTCATTGGAGCCAGGCTTACATTAAGACCCAAAATAAGTCCACTCATAAATCGTGATGTACTCATATCAGTACGCAAAACCGTGCGCTCATATTTTTGTGCGCACTCTAAAATCTCAGGATAAACATCCATTCCTCGTGTAATAATCAAGGCAGGAATGGGCTGAATAAAGAGCTGCTCAAGTCTTACAAGACGTTCTTTTTCGCTCAGCTTCTTTAAATAAGTGTGCTCAACCATGCCTAAAATCTGTATTCTTGCGGGGTCAAAATAGTCGAAAAATCCCGCAATCTGAAGACTCGGTCTGTTAACCTCAGCAACCGTTATCTCTATATCTTCATGTTTTTCAGGCGCATAGATTATCTCAAGATTGTGTTCTGAAATAATAGTTTCAAGCTTTACAAATCCGCTCATAGCTCACGCACAGCCTTTCGTGTTAAAATTTTCATATCCATACTATTTATTATACTACAAACTCGTAAATTTTCAAATACTAAATTTATTTAATTTTATACTGGATTTTTAAGGCAATTTGATGTAAAATATATAATTGTAGAATAATGTTAAATTTAAGAAGATTCTTTGATTATGCAGGAGGATAAAAAATGAGAGCAATAATAACAGTTGTCGGCAAAGACAAAGTCGGCATAATTGCAGAAGTAAGCCGTGTGCTTGCTGAAAACACAGTAAACATTTTAGACATTTCTCAGACCATTATGCAGGATATGTTCACTATGATTATGCTTACAGATGTGTCAGCTTCTAAGATTCCTTTTGTCGAGCTTTCCGACACATTAGCCGCTTTAGGTGATAATCTTGGTCTTTCAATCCGCATTCAGCATGAAGACCTCTTTAATTCCATGCACAGAATCTAAGGAGGCAGAACTATGATAAATAAAATGGAAATTATGGAAACTATCAAGATGATTAGCGAAGAACATCTTGATGTGCGTACGGTCACAATGGGTATTTCCCTTTTGTCCTGCGCAGCAAGCGATATTGATACCGTTTGCACTAGAATCTATGATAAAATCACACATCAGGCAGAAAATCTTGTTAAAACTGCCTGCGATATTGAGGCACAGTTTGGTATTCCTATTATAAACAAGCGAATTTCCGTAACTCCTGCCGCTTTAGTTTGCGAAAGCATAAAAGATGCAGACTCCTTTGTCAAGGTTGCACAGACCTTAGACCGTGCGGCAAAGACAACAGGCGTTGACTTTATTGGCGGTTTTTCCGCTTTAGTACATAAAGGCGCAACCCGAGGAGACAGTCTTTTAATTGACTCTATCCCGGAAGCTCTTAAGACAACTGATAAACTGTGCGCAAGCGTAAACGTGGGCACTACAAAAGCAGGTCTTAATATGGATGCCGTTCGCAAGATGGGTCAGGTTATTAAAAAGACTGCTGAGCTCACCGCTGATTCTGACGGTTTCGGTTGTGCAAAGCTGGTTGTTTTCTGTAATGCAGTAGAGGATAATCCGTTTATGGCGGGAGCTTTCCACGGTGTTGGCGAGCCTGATGCTGTAATTAATGTCGGCGTTTCCGGCCCGGGCGTTGTTAAATGTGCGCTTGAAAAGGTTAAGGGCGCAGATTTCGGTACGGTTGCAGACACCATTAAAAATACCGCATTTAAAATCACACGTATGGGTCAGCTTGTAGCGCAGGAAGCCTCCGCGCGTCTTGGCGTTCCCTTTGGTATTGTTGACTTGTCACTTGCTCCTACTCCGGCAGTCGGAGACTCTGTTGCATATATATTAGAAGAAATGGGTCTTGAACAGTGCGGAACACACGGAACTACTGCAGCACTCGCTCTTTTAAATGATGCTGTTAAAAAAGGTGGAGTTATGGCGACTTCATATGTCGGCGGTCTTTCAGGTGCATTTATTCCCGTCAGCGAAGACGCCGGTATGATTGCGGCAGCTAAATCAGGCGTGCTCTCACTTGAAAAATTAGAGGCTATGACCTGCGTATGCTCCGTTGGTCTTGATATGATTTGTATCCCCGGCGACACAAGCGCAGAAACCATTTCCGCAATCATCGCAGACGAAGCTGCTATCGGTATGGTTAACAATAAAACAACCGCTGTTCGTCTTATCCCTGCTCCGGGTAAAAAGGTCGGCGATATCGTTGAATTTGGCGGCCTTTTGGGAACAGGTCCGGTTATGGCAGTTAATCAGAAGTCAAGCAGCGATTTTATTGCTCGCGGCGGACGTATCCCCGCTCCGATACATAGCTTAAGGAATTAATAAAAATAAATATATTATATTCTAGAAACAAGAAGATGTAGAAATGCTTAACAAAGAACGCAACTATGGCATAGATGCATTAAGAATAATTTCTATGTTTATGGTGTTAGTGTTGCACATATTAGGCGGCGGCGGTATTTTGGAAAAAACAAAGGACTTATCGCTCAATTATACTGTGAGTTGGTTTTTGGAAATTGCAGCTTATTGTGCAGTTAATTGTTATGCAATTATATCAGGGTATGTTGGCTATGGCAGGAAGATAAAATACTCCAATTTAATTTATTTAATTTTTTGCGCACTATACTATATGATAATATTAACTACATTAGGATATTTTATTGTTCCAAATACGGGCTTAAAAGACATCGCTCGCTCTCTTTTACATATGCGAACAGATGGATGGTGGTATGTAAAATCGTATTTTTGTGCTTTTCTCTTCTTTCCGCATATTAACTTCATCGTGGAAAAATACGAAGAAAAAAGATTGTATTTACTTGCAGGAGGAATGTTTGTTTTCTTTTCAATTATACCGACATTGCTTCAGGCCGATGTTTTTGGATTTAAGGATGGCTATAGTCCGTGGTGGTTAATGATTATGTATTTCACCGGCGCTGTAATTAAGAAGTATGATATCGGCTCAAAAGGAAAAAAAATCAAATATTTATTTATGTACGTAGCAATAGTTTTATTGACGTTCATATCTAAAATTGGTGTTGGATTTATAACGCAACGCCTTTTTAACAGAGTAATTTTCAGCGATTTGTTAGTTTCATACATATCTCCAACAATTATCTTTTCGGCGATATTTCTGGTTTTATTTTTTAAGAACATTAAATTGAATAATTTTACAAGAAAAATTGTTGCCGTAATGTCACCTCTGACGTTTGGAGTATATTTGAGCCATACACAATATTTTCCTAAGAATTATCTTAAAGACAGATTTATTGCATTCGCGGATATGAGTCCTCTGGGGCTTGTTGCTTCTGTAATTTTAACAGCTTTATTTATCTATCTATTATGTAGTTTAGTTGACTATATAAGAGAAATAGTATTCAGAAAAATGAAAGTTAAAAATATATCCGAACAAATAGAAAATAACTTTATGATAAAA
>JAZNJS010000075.1:0-5181 GCA_045578185.1 Clostridia bacterium | reverse complement strand
ATATGGACATATACGCCATATACCTCATTTTTATCAATCTTCATCAAGCTTTAATACGGACATAAACGCTTCCTGCGGAACCTCAACAGAGCCCACCTGGCGCATCCGTTTCTTTCCTTCCTTCTGTTTTTCCAAAAGCTTTTTCTTTCTTGTTATATCACCGCCGTAACATTTAGCTAAGACGTCTTTGCGCATAGCTTTAACAGTCTCACGGGCAATGATTTTATTACCGATAGCCGCCTGGATTGGTATCTCAAACAACTGCCTCGGAATAGAGCCTTTAAGTTTTTCAGCAATTCTTCTGCCACGAGCATATGCCTTTGTGGAATGTACAATAAACGAGAGTGCGTCAACCATATCTCCGTTTAACAAGATATCAAGTTTAACAAGGTCTGACTGCTGATAGCCTTTCATTTCATAGTCAAAAGATGCATAGCCCTTTGTGCGTGATTTAAGTGCATCAAAAAAGTCATATATGATTTCATTAAGTGGCAATTCATAGTGAAGCTGAGCACGAGTGGAATCAATATATGTCGTGTTAATATAAACACCACGTCTGTCCTGGCAAAGCTCCATAATGTTACCAATAAATTCTGTCGGCACCATTATATCCGCTTTAACAATAGGCTCCTCCATATATTGAATTTCGCTGCCGTCAGGAAGATTTGTCGGGTTCGAAATATCAATAAGCTCGCCGTTTGTTTTCATAACCTTGTAAATAACACTCGGTGCAGTTGTTACAAGGTCAAGGTTATACTCTCGCTCCAAACGCTCCTGAATGATTTCCATATGCAAAAGTCCCAAAAAACCACATCTGAAACCAAAACCAAGCGCAACAGATGTCTCTGGTTCATAAACAAGTGCGGCATCATTAAGCTGAAGCTTAGCCAAAGCATCACGCAAATCATCATAGCGTGCGCCATCTGCCGGATAAATACCGCAGAATACCATTGGGTTAACCTGCTTATATCCCGAAAGAGCTTCTTTTGCAGGATTATTTTTTAGTGTTATCGTATCACCAACACGAGTGTCAGAAACATTTTTAATACTTGCAGTAAGATAGCCAACCTCTCCGGCTGAAAGCTTATCGCATTTTAAGAAACCGGATGGATGCAGATAACCTACCTCTACTACATCAAAATCTTTACCGGTTGCCATAAGGTGAATTGTATCTCCTGCCTTAAGGCTACCCTCTTTAACTCTGAAATAAATAATTACGCCCTTATACGGGTCATAGAAACTATCAAATATAAGTGCCTTCAGAGGTGCATTTTCATCACCTTCCGGCGGTGGAATGAGCTTTACAATCTGCTCTAATACCTCTTCAATTCCTATTCCGTTTTTCGCAGAAATTCTCGGCGCATCTTCCGCCGGAATACCGATTATATTCTCAATTTCTTCAACAACGACGTCAGGCTGCGCTGCCGGAAGGTCAATCTTATTTATAACAGGCATAATTTCAAGGTCATGGTCAAGTGCCAAATAGGTGTTTGCCAAAGTCTGCGCCTCAATTCCCTGCGCCGCATCGACAATTAAAATTGCACCCTCACAAGCTGCCAGGCTACGGGAAACCTCATAGTTAAAGTCAACATGTCCCGGTGTGTCAATAAGATTTAATATATATTCTTCACCGTCAGATGCCTTATAGCGTAAACGAACAGCACGAGCCTTGATTGTAATACCGCGCTCGCGTTCTAAATCCATATTATCAAGCACCTGGGACTCCATCTCACGCTCTGTTAAAACGCCCGTCTTTTCTAAAAGACGGTCAGCAAGCGTGGATTTACCGTGGTCTATATGCGCTATGATAGAAAAATTCCTGATTTTTTCCATTCGGTCCATTTATTCCTCCAAGTTATGCCTAAAATCAAACAGCTTTAATTATACCAGTAATAAGTCGGTTAAAATTATCTTTGCTGTTTTCAGTATATTCAAGTTCTTGTATCTCATCTAACAATCCTGCCGCAAGATTTGTTACAAACGACACCGCAAAAATGTTTATTCCTGCGTGAGAAGCACAAATTACTTCCGGTACGGTTGACATTCCCACAACATCTGCTCCTAAAGTTCGAAGCATCCTAATTTCCGCAGGCGTTTCAAAACACGGACCCGGCATATAACTATAAACACCTTCATATAAAGGTATGTTTTCCGTTTGCGCAACTTCGCGCGCAAGCTCTCTTAGCTTCTTTGTATATGCATTACTAAGGTCATTAAACCTTGGGCCAAAACTATCTATATTTTCACCACGAAGCGGAGTATCATTAAAGAATTTGATATGGTCTTTTATCATTATAAGGTCACCGACCTTATAATCAGTATTAATAGAACCAACAGCATTTGTCAGAATGAGATTTTTTATGCCTAAAAGTTTCATTACACGAACAGGGAAAACTATTTCATCCATAGAATATCCCTCGTAATAATGAATTCTGCCCTGCATAATCATTATCCTTTTACCCTTAAGCATTCCAAAAACAAGCCTACCCGCATGGTCAGGCGCAGTAGACACAGGAAAGCCCGGGATTTTTTTATATGGGATGATTGTCTTGTTTTCTAAAAAGTCCGCAAAATATCCAAGACCTGTTCCCAAAACCAAGGCGGTTTCGGGAACAGCGTCTATGTTCTTTAAAATATACTTTGCTGCTTTTTCAATTTTTCCTATATTTTTATGCATCAATATAATCAATCCTTAAAATAGCGTACGCCGGATTCAAATATCTTCTGGTCCTGTTCTCCAAATACGTTTTTAGCAACATTGTTGCCTCTTCTTTCGGAGTGACCCATCTTACCAAGCACTCTTCCGCACGGACTTGTGATACCCTCAATCGCTGCAACAGAGCCATTCGGGTTAAATGCCGTCTCATAGGTCGGATTACCGTTAAGGTCAACATACTGCGTAGCAATCTGTCCGTTTTCTGCAAGCTTTTTAACCCACTCAGCGTTAGCAACAAAGCGTCCTTCGCCATGTGAAACAGGTATAGTATGAATGTCGCCAACTTTTACGCCCGAAAACCATGGTGAAAGCGTTGAACAGATTCTGGTCTGCACCATCTGAGATACATGGCGACCAATAGTATTAAATGTAAGTGTCGGGGAATCTTCACCAAGCGGACAAATCTCACCGTACGGTACTAAACCTAGCTTAACAAGTGCCTGAAAACCGTTACAGATACCGAGCATCAAGCCGTCTCTGTGATTTAAAAGTTCCATTACTGCATCTTTTACGTCAGGATGACGGAATACAGTAGCGATAAACTTACCTGAACCCTCAGGCTCGTCGCCAGCTGAAAATCCACCCGGAATCATAATAATCTGACTGTTTTTGATTTGCTTTACCATCTCTGCTGCAGATTCTTCAATATCACTTGCAACAAGATTTTTAATTACAAATGTCTCACAAACACCGCCGGCTTTAGTAAATGCACGGGCTGAGTCGTACTCACAGTTTGTTCCCGGGAATACCGGAATGAAAATACGCGGTTTTGCAAAAGTCTCGCCTGCAACAATAGGATGCTCATTAACGAAACTGAATGTCGGAACTGTCTCTTTAGGCTCTTCCGCGCGAATTGGATATACGCCTGAAAGCGGTTTCTGCCAAGCGGTGATAAGCTCATCAAGTTCCATTTTAGCATCGCCACAAACGATTGCAGAACATATGCACGTCTCACCAATCTTAATTCCGTCTACCTTTGTATCCTTTGATACCTCAACAACAATAGCACCGATTTCCGGAGCAAAGAGATACTTTTTAGCAGCATCATTTAATTTAACACCGATTTTATTGCCGAATGCCATCTTACTGATTGCTTCAGCGAGGCCGCCTGCTCGAACTGTGTATGCAGAATAGATTTTGCCCTCTGATGCGAGTTCATATACCATTTCATACATCTTTGTAAGTTTTGCAAGGTCAGGCAATTCGTCAGCGGTACGCTCTACCGGTAAGAAATATAAATCGCTGTCTGTATTTTTAATATCGCCTGAAATTACTTTATCAGCTTTAACCGGGTCAACCGCAAAAGAAACAAGTGTCGGCGGAACATCCATATCATTAAATGAACCGGACATTGAGTCTTTACCGCCGATTGCAGCAAGTTTTAAGCCGGTCTGCGCCCAGTATCCGCCGAGGAGCGCCGCCAAAGGCTTACCCCAACGTTTAGCATCGCTACCAAGACGCTCAAAGTATTCCTGGAATGTGAGATATATATCTTTATAGTTTCCACCTGTTGCAACAATCTTTGAAACAGACTCAACTACCGCATATGCAGCACCATGGAACGGGCTCCATGAAGAAAGTTTCGGGTCATAGCCGAAAGACATAAGTGTTCCTGTATTTGTCTCACCGTCAAGAACAGGAATTTTTGCCGCCATAGCAATATTAGGTGTAAGCTGATACTTACCGCCAAACGGCATTAATATTGTGCCCGCACCAATGCTTGAGTCAAAACGCTCGCACATACCTTTCTGGCTTGCTACATTTAAGTCAGCCATTAGGTTAAACCAAGCATTTTTTACGTCCTTAACTTCTTCTTTTTCTGCAAAATAGGATTTTTCAGCCGGTGCACTGACTAAAACATCTGCATTTTTAACCGCACCGTTTGTATTTAAGAAATCTCTTGAAATATCACAGATAACTTTGCCTCTCCAGTACATTGTCAGGCGATTTAAATCTGTAACATCGGCTACCTTTGTAGCCTCAAGGTTTTCTCTGTGAGCAAAACCTATAAATTTCTCCATATCGTCTTTAGCAATAACAACTGCCATACGTTCCTGAGACTCAGAGATTGCAAGCTCTGTACCGTCTAAGCCGTCGTACTTCTTCGGCACTTTGTCAAGGTCAATAATAAGTCCGTCAGCAAGCTCGCCGATAGCAACAGAAACACCGCCGGCACCAAAATCATTACAACGCTTGATTAATCTGGTTACTTCTCCGTCACGGAACAATCTCTGCAATTTACGTTCAACAGGAGCATTACCTTTTTGAACCTCAGCACCGCAGCTCTCGAGTGATTTTTCAGTATGAGCCTTGGATGAACCTGTAGCACCACCGCATCCGTCACGACCTGTTTTTCCACCTAAAAGAATAATTACATCTCCTGCTGTCGGACGCTCACGAACTACATTTTCTTTTGGAGCAGCAGCAATTACCGCACCGATTTACATTCTCTTAGCAATATAACC
>JAZNJS010000074.1:0-4714 GCA_045578185.1 Clostridia bacterium | reverse complement strand
AACTGGTAAGACAACTCCTTGGCTCACAGAACGACATGGCTACGATCCGACTTTTCTTTCTCGATTTGAGCAACCATTGTAAATAGCTTCGCTATGCTTCCCAGGCCCTCTTCTTCTGCTACTTTTGCAAACTCAGGGTACATTTCCTGCCACTCACTATTCTCCGCAGCGGCAGCATCCGCTAAATTGTCTCTGGTATTTTTTATTCCGCCAAGCAAGTTATACCAAATTTTTGCGTGCGCTTTTTCATTGTCCGCTGTCAGTTCAAAAATTTCACCAATTTGCTCGTAGCCCTCTTTTCGTGCTGCTGCAGCATAATAGGTGTATTTGTTTCTCGCCTGCGACTCTCCCGCAAATGCAGTCATAAGGTTTTGTGCTGTTTTTGTGCCTTCAAGATTCATATTATTACCTCCATAAAATAAAAAATTCTTCTTCTGGATATTATAACCAAAAGAAGAATTTATATTCCTTTTTCTTTTATAACTTTAATATATTTCTCTTAACTATCTCGTCCATAGCGTCAATCTTCTCTTCGCCGTGCTTGAGTGAATCTGACGGAACAGAATAGTAAAATTTTATTTTCGGCTCCGTTCCGGATGGTCTCATAATAAAGAAGCCGCCATCTGAAAGTTCAAAGTAAAGTACATTAGTGCTGACCATATCAATAGATTCTGTAGTACCATTTGTAAAGTCATATCTGACTTGCTCTTTATAATTGCGTAAAGCCTTAAACTTAACCTCACCCAGCTCTTTTGGCGGATTTGCAGCAGTTTTTTCCATAAGTTTTGCCATTTTTTCCATGCCGTCGGCGCCCTCCATAGTAACGGAAACCGTTTTTTCTGTAAAGCATCCGAACTTGTCGTACAATTTAAGCAAACTTTCCTTTAATCCAATTCCACGTGATTTATAAACTGCCGCCATTTCACAAGCCAAGAGTGCTGCCGCAACAGCGTCCTTATCTCTTGCGTATGTGCCGGGCAGATATCCGTAGCTTTCCTCAAAGCCGAAGAGATACTCTCCCTCGCCCATGCCTTCTTTTTCTTTTATGACCTCAGCAATGTTTTTAAATCCGGTAAATACGTCATACACCTTTACACCAAATTCGGCAGCTATATTTTTTACCAAATCTGTTGTAACGATGGTCTTTACTATATAATCATCGGCATTTACCTCGCCTCTTGACGCCTTTTCAGCCAATATATATTCCGTCAGGAGCACGCCCGTCTGATTACCTGTCAATACATCATAATCGCCCGCTTCATTTTTCGCCAGGACACCGATTCTGTCAGAATCCGGGTCTGTACCAATGATGATATCAGCTCCAACCGCTTTTGCAAGGTCAATAGCCATATAAAAGCCCTCTTTATCTTCAGGGTTAGGTGATTTAACAGTTGAAAAGTCCGGATCGGCAGTCACTTGCTCTTCTACCGGATACAGATTGGTAAACCCCGCCATTTTTAATATCTCACACACAGATTTAAAACCCGTTCCGTGAAATGGGGTATAAACAATCTTAAAATCCTTTGCAACTTCCTTTATAATATCAGGATTTATACTGCACTTTATTACCTCTGAAAGAAAAGCACGAACAACTGTGCTGCCCACAACTTCAATTAGCCCACATTTTATTCCCTCTTCTTCTGATATAACTTTTGCATCCTTAAATATATCCATTTCATTGATATATTTCATAACTGTCGCAGATGGTACTACTCCAAGCTGGGCACCATCTTCGCCATAGACCTTATAGCCGTTATATTTTGCAGGGTTATGGCTCGCCGTAATCATAACACCGGCAAAGGTTTTAAGATATCTTACTGCAAATGACAGAATGGGTGTTGGGTTCATTTCATCAAATACATACGCCTTTATACCGTTTGCAGCAAAAACCTTTGCGCTTTCCATAGCAAACTCTTTAGAAAAGTGACGACAGTCATAAGATATAACCACTCCGCGTTTTGCCGCCTCGTCACCTACAATGTTTATATAGTTTGCAATTCCCTGCGCCGTTCTTCTTACAGTATAGTTATTCATTCTGTTACAGCCTGCGCCCAATACGCCGCGCAGACCCGCCGTGCCAAAATCAAGGTCACGGTAAAAGCGGTCTTCAATTTCCGACTCATTTTCAGAAATTAATGCAAGTTCTCTTTTAGTTTCTTCATCAACGAAGTCGCTTGTTATCCATTTTTCGTATTCCTTAAGATAGTCCTTTGACATTATGAGTCTCCTTTAATAATTATTCGCCGGTCCACCAAACAAAACCATCTTCGCCTACATCGCTGCTCCCAGAACCCGTATTTTCACCGGAACTACCGTTAGACTCACCGTCTGACGGCTCTCCTGATGTCTCACCGCCCTGTGTATCAGAACCCGAATCCGGCGGTGTAATTACGGTTCCCTCTGCCGGAGGATTGCTTGCTCCGGCTCCCGGCTCGTTTTCATTTAAGCCGCTTTCTTCGTGGTCGATTGCATCATCAATTTGATTTTCAGGTGTTTCTTCCATCATATGCGATGAGCAAAAACTTGTCGGTTGCGTTCCAATTTTAAAATACTCAGTTCTTACAGTTCCGTCTTCTTCACAAATGCCTGTTGCAATTTTTCCTGTTTTCTGGCAAATCGCACGCACTGTCATGTTATTCGGTTGTACTAACTTTTTAATCTGAATGTCTTTATGAATCTGATCCATAACCTTTTTCCAGAGTGATGCACACGGATTTCCCAGACCGGACATTTTTTGGGGCTTATCATAACCAAACCATACACCGCCGACATAGTTAGGCGTATAGCCTACAAACCAACGGTCAATATCGTCTGATGTAGTTCCAGTCTTACCGGCAGCAAACACACCGTTTGCAAGGTTTGCCGCTCCTCCCGTTCCGTTTAATACTACGCCTCTCATCATCTGTGCCATGGTGTAAGCAGTTGTGTCACTCATTGCTTTCTGTGTTTCCGGTTTGTTCTCTAAGATAACCCGGCCTTTTGAATCAATAACTTTTGTATAGGTAATCGGCTTTGTGTAAACTCCGCCGTTTACAAACGCTGAATATGCTGCTGTCATTTCCATTACAGATACACCGTCAGTTAGACCACCGAGTCCGAGCGAAGAATAGAATTTATCTGAATAAGTCTTTCCATCTGCCCTCTTCTCACTATTTACCAAAGTTGAAATTTTAAGGTTTTTCGTCATAAAATTAAACGATTTATTTACAGTAAGTTTATCAAGAATTCTTACAGCAGGAATATTTCTTGACCACTCTAAAGCCTCACGCACTGTTATTTTTCCCCTGAATTTATAATCTGCGTTTCTCGGCTCCCAGTCTCCGATTTTAAGCGGACTGTCGTCAACAATAGTTGCAGGTGTAACCACTCCCATCTCAATAGCAGGTGCATATACTGATAATGGCTTAATTGACGAACCAGGCTGTCTTAATGTTTGTGTGGCACGGTTTAATCCTCTATTATCTGTTTTTTCACCTCTGCCGCCAATTATACCGCGTACATAGCCTGTATATGGGTCAATTACAATCATAGCCGACTGTGGTTTAACTGTTCCCCATCCTGGGAAATTGCTTTCGTTTGTAAAGACATTTTCCATCGCCCTTTGAACCTTGGGGTCAATGGTACTGTAAATCTTAAGTCCGCCTTTGAAAATAGCCTTAGTCGCTTCGCTTTCAGACCACCCTTTGCGCACCATTAAATCTTTTTGAACGTCAAGCACAATCTGGTCTATAAAATAAGACTGTATCTTCATTCCGTCTGTTTTTGCAGTACCTTTTTTGAGCTTAAGCTCTGCATTTTTAGCTTTCTCACATTCCTCTTTAGTTATGTAACCAAGCTCCTCCATCTTACCAAGTACGGTCTCCTGCTTTTTCTTGTGCTCTTCGTAGTTTAAAAGCGGATCGTATTTGGCAGGATACTGAGTTATTCCGGCAATTGACGCACACTCTTCCAGCGTGAGCTCGGAAACATCCTTGCTGAAATAAACATTTGCAGCAGTCTGAACACCATGACAACCCTGACCGAGATATATTGTATTCATATACATCTCGATAATCTGGTCTTTGCTCATTTTGGTTTCCAAATTAACCGCACGGATTATCTCGCGTATCTTTCTGATAGGAGAGCGGTCTTTATCTCCTGTTACGTTTTTAATAAGTTGCTGAGTGATGGTAGAACCACCATAGTTGTCATTTCCGGTAATCCAGCCTAAAAATGCACCGAATGTACGCTTTATGTCAAGACCTCTGTGTTTTAAGAACCGCTCGTCCTCAATGGCAATAAAAGCATTTTTAAGATTTTCAGGCACACGGTCTAAATCAACCCATATACGATTCTGTTCGGAATAAAGTCTGTCATACTCAACCGGCTCACCCGTCTTCTCATCAATAGAATAAACAATGGAGGTAAAGTCCATATTATACTCTTTTGCGATAAGTTCCGTGCTGTTATCAATAAAACCGAGCATAGCTCCGCCGACAACTGCACCTAAAAGCACCGCAAAAACAAGCGCAATTACAACAACACGCTTTACGGATACGCTAAAGCTATCCTTATTCTTTTTCTGTTTATTATTTGTGCTGTTTGGGTTAGACTGTGGCTTTTTATCGTTCTTTTTCACCCAATCACTCCTTTTCTCTTAAGTAAAGCAAAGATATGTAATCTGTATTAAGCAATAATACACCAATTTTACTTATATTTTAAACTATAATAGTTA
>JAZNJS010000073.1:0-4407 GCA_045578185.1 Clostridia bacterium | reverse complement strand
CCAGCCAGTATAAAGACTTTTATCACGACATTCCACAATATAAACAAAATGTTTCTTGTTTTCACTTCCTAAAGACATTTTATTACTCCTGTGCTCTAAAAAGGTGCAGATATAAAATCTGCGCCTTTTGTTTTAATATTCAGTATCAATATATTTTGTTGCAGAATATACCGCAACAGCACCATCAGCAGCTGCTGTGATTACTTGACGAAGCGGTTTAAATCTGATGTCGCCTGCGGCATAAACACCACTAATACTTGTTTTAGTATCCTCTTTCGCATCAATATATCCATCGCAAAGCTTTAGTTGTTCCTTAACAAGTTCAGTATTTGGCTTAATTCCTACCGCTATGAAAATAGCACTGATATCAAGGCTTGATACTGCATTATTTTTCACATTGCGAACAGTTGCTCCGGTAACTGTATTCTCGCCCTCAATTTTTTCTACAACGCTATCTAATATAAGCTCAATATTTTCACACTCTATAACTTTATCAGAAAGAACCTTCGCTCCCCTAAACGAATTACGTCTATGAATTAAATATACCTTTTCGCAATAACGTGATAAAAACAAAGCGTCTTCTAAAGCAGTATCTCCACCACCGACAACTGCTACTTTTTTATTTTTAAAAAACGCACCGTCACAGGTTGCACAATAGGAAACGCCGTTACCACGAAGACGCTCTTCTCCATCGGCACCGAGCATTCTGGGCGCTGCGCCCATACAAAGAATAACTGTCTTTGCTTCATACGTCTCTTTAGCGGTCTTTACGATTTTTACCTTGCCACCGAGCTCAACGCTTTCAATTTCTTCATATAAAATTTTAGCACCGGCATTTTTAGCCTGCTCCTCCATATTAAGAGCAAGGTCAACCGCACCTATACCATTTGGAAAACCAATATAGTTTTCAAACGAGGTGGTTGTAACCATCTGTCCCCCGGCAAACATTTTTTCAAACAATACTGCATCAAGGCCCGCACGCGCAGCATAAAGCGCCGCGTTAAGTCCGGCAGGTCCGCCGCCAATTATAATTAAATCAAGCATCTTCTTCCTCCTTGCGCTCCTCTTCTGTTGGAGTCAAAACTTTTAAGAGTTTTGAATACATCCCAAGCGGATTGTGTTTAAAATGTCTGCGCATATTAATAGCTGTTTCACGTCCGCCTGCAAATATTGACATAGCAAGCAGCTTCATATTACCTTCTTTAAGTTCAATTTCAAGATTGTAGCTATCACGACCCGCAGGAGCAATATCACATCTAATCTGTGCTTTTTGCTGCTCTCTTATATAGTACTCATCAATTGTATTTCTTAGGCTTGTTCGCACACTTGCCATTATTTTATACTCAAACATCTCTAAAAGTTCCGCTCCACTTGCAGTAAGAACATATTTATCGGTTTCATCACGCCAAACAGTTTTCATATGGTTATCGTCCATTGTCTTTGTGATAATGCTGCAAAGGTCTATAAAATCAACTGATGTTGCCTGAAGCATAAAATGTTTAAGTTCAATATCAGTTATCGGAATATCAGCATAGCGTATAGCATATAAAATTGCAAGCTGAATTTCTGCAGGGTCTCTCAGCCTGTAGTACACATTCTCCCATATGTTCTTTTTCTTCATAAACAAATCTCCTTTTTTATGTCCATACCCTGATAAAAATCACGTTTTTCCATTTCAGAGACTATCTCATCGTATACGCTGCGCCAACTATTGTTAAAGTTTTCAACAACACTTATTTCCTCAGGCGCACGACCAATAAGTCTGTGCAGCGCTATCTCAGGCGCAAGATTTTTTAAAAACAAAATTGCTCTTTCAACGTACTCATGGCGCTTTGGAGCACTAACTTCACCATTTTCATACATTTTTGCTAAAACTGTATCTTTTAGAATATTAAGCGAATGAAGTTTTGCACCACTAACCTTAAGCGCAGAAAGAATTTTTGCTGTTTCTATTATATCATCTCTGTCATCCCAAGGCAAATTTAATATTATATGTGCGCAAACAGAAATGTTATAACTGTTACACAGGTTTACTGCACGAATAAAATCCGCCAAAGTGTGTCCTCTGTTAATCTTATTTAACGTTTTATAATTTACCGTTTGAAGACCAAGTTCAATGCTCATATTGACACCTGTCTCGCAAGACACTTTGTACATAACTTCAAGGTGTTCTTTCGCCAGGCAATCCGGACGTGTCGAGACGGCTATCTCTACAACATCACAGTTTGCAGCCTCACGAATGTTCTTTTCAAAATCACAAAGCGGCATATATGTTCCTGTGTAATTTTGAAAATAAGCAATAAATTTATTCGCCTTGTATTTACCGCCGATATATCCACGGTTTTTTAAAATCTGCTCTGATACGCTCATAGAGTCCGGCAGACCATCATAACCGGCACCGACACCTGCGCAATATATGCATCCGCCGGATGATATTCTTCCGTCACGATTCGGGCAGCTACCACGAACATTTACGGGCAGTTTATAGACTTTTTCGCCGTATTTTTCCTTTAGGTAATCCGAATAAAAATATACGCGTCTTTTATTACTGTTTTCTATAACACTCATCGTCACACTTCCTCATAATATTTATACCACAAAACAGGTATAAAAATCAATAAAAGAATTGTGAATATATTGAAAATATATATTTTCTGTGCTATACTTTTATTATATACTTCGCTAAGGAAGTGACTAATTTGAAGCAAATTACAAGTGCGGAAAACTCCGCAATTAAATTATTAAAAAAATTGAGTAAAAAGAAGTTCCGTCAGGAGACGGGGCTTTTTGTTGTCGACGGACTTCGTGCCTGCACATTAGCGACGCAATCCCCTTACGACATAAATTCAGTATATATTTCAGAAAGCTTTGCTAATACCCACAAAGATGTTTTGCCGCTTTTTGAGAAGTTTTCGTGCTCACTAGTGCCAGATAAACTGCTCGACAGTTGTTCTGATACCGAAACTCCTCAGGGAATAATGTGCATTGCTAAAATTCCGGAACAAACTTTAGTGTTTAGCGGAGAAAAATACCTTTATCTTGACAACGTTCGTGACCCTGGAAATGTGGGCACCATAATCCGAAGTGCTGATGCTTTAGGTTTTGATGGCGTAATGCTTTCAGAAGGTTGCGCAGATTTATATTCGTCTAAAGTTGTACGCTCTACAATGGGTTCAGTTTTTTCTGTTAATACAGTTACAGGCTGCACTACCGATACGCTGACTAATTTAAAAAACAACGGCTTTTTAATTGCTGCAAGCGCCCTATCCGATAACTGTGTTGATTTATATCGTGCAGATTTCGGTCAGAAACTTGTTTTTATTTTAGGCAACGAAGCAAACGGAATCAGCGATGAAATTCTTGATGTTTCTGACATTGCAGTTAAAATTCCTATGTACGGCTCTGCCGAGTCCTTTAATGTCAGCATTGCCGCTGCTCTTTTAATGGGCGAGGTTTCGAGGAGGAAATATGAAGAACTCTAAAATGGCTATTGCCTTAGAAGAAGCTCGTACCGCATATAGCGAGGGCGAAATTCCCGTTGGGGCTGCAATTTTTTCCGGCGGTGAGCTCATTAGCCGTGCACATAACGAAACGATAAAACGCCAAGCACCCGATGCGCACGCTGAAATGCTTGCAATCCGCAAAGCCTGCATAGCTCTCGGAGACTGGCGGCTTAATAACTGTGAGCTTTATGTAACATTAGAGCCTTGCGCTATGTGCTGCGGTACTATTCTTCTTGCTAAAATAAGACGCCTGTATTTTGGTGCATATGATGCGCAAAGCGGCGTATGCGGCGGCAAGATAGACATCACCGGCGAAAACCTGTTTGGCAACAAAATCCAGGTTTACGGCGGAATATGCGAAAATGAATGCAAAACTTTACTTACAGATTTTTTCACTAACGTAAGAGATAAAACCTGAGGAAAATTTTTCTTGTTTTGTGCACAATAAGCGTCTTAATTGCTTGACAAGATGCGTCTATTGTGCTATAATAGCTTTGTTTTTCATACAAAAGTCATTTTGCGCAGATTAATTAAATATGCGGATGTGGCGGAATTGGCAGACGCGCTAGACTTAGGTTCCGTCCTGTATGTGATTTTATTGTTGATTACGGTTTTAGCCGTTTTCATAGTTGAGGATTAAGCGATATGCTCCTCCTCGGTGTACCTCCACCGTGTAAAAATTAAGAGGTAAAAACTTAATATGCGGGCGTGGCGGAATTGGCAGACGCGCTAGACTTAGGATCTAGTGATTTTATCGTGGGGGTTCAAGTCCCTTCGCCCGCACCAAACAGTAAAAATCCGAACATTTTACCAATCAGTGAAATGTTCGTGTTTTTTGATTATTTGTTTTGAATATTAAAAAAGTGAGCACTGTTTTAAATTCAGTGTACGCTTTTTTGTAAAG
>JAZNJS010000072.1:0-8090 GCA_045578185.1 Clostridia bacterium | reverse complement strand
ACTGCGGCGTATTAAACATTCCTGACCTTCAGAAGAATGCCAAAATTACCGTTGTTTCCTCTACAAGTATTGTTGAGGGCGGTTCACACGACGTAGTCTTAAAAGATAACCAGTCAATTAAATAATAATCATATAAAAAAGAGCTATGACAAAAGTCATAGCTCTTTTTCTTCGTATTCAGGTTTTATAGCGTCTAATTTACTAACCGAAACTTCATAGGCAGTTTTAGTAACCGTTTCTGTCTCGCTGAGTTTCTTCTGGTATTCCCTTGACTGCATTCTCCCCCACAGTTTTACATTCTGCCCTACTGTAAGATTTTTCGCAAATCGCGCATTTCTGCCCCAGGCTATGCAGGGAATATAGTCAGACTTATTATACGCACGGTTTACCGCAAGCAAAATGTCGGCTATTTCGCGCCCAAATGGTGTTACCCTATACACAACAGGTTTGCATATGTAACCGTTTAAATAGACCTCATTTTCGGTCTGCGCGTCCTCATGCATCTCGTAGATTTCTTTTGCAAAAAGAGTTAATACAAGTTTAATTCCAGTGTCTGTATAATTGTTATACGAACGGAACTGTCCGTTTACCGAAACTCGCTTCCCTGGTTCAATCTGCACTTTTGTAAGCAGTTTTTCTGACACTGTAACAGTTATGATATCCTCATTGTCGCTCAGTCTTTGAGCCTTTATCTTAAAATGATAAAAACACTCGCCGTGTACCTCGTGACTATATGTAAGATAACTGTCGCATACACCTGCAATTCTTGCTTCGTTATCCTCAATACAATTTAACATACCGTCCTTCTCCCTTCAAGTAAATGGTTACGGTATATTGTATGAGGATACAAATTTGGTTAGAACAAAATTTTATCTTTTTGCAATCTTTTGCAACTCGTAAAGCTTATTAAGCGCCTCAATAGGTGTAAACGTTGAAAGGTCTAAACCTTCAATCTGTTCTCTTATTTCTTCAGCTCTCATATCGCCAAAGCCGAGTTGTGCGATGCTTTCCTCTTTTACGTTATTTATTTTAAGAGTATTTAATCTTTCTTCTTTTTTATCAATTGATGCCAAAATCTCTTTTGCACGTTTTATGACTTTCTGCGGAAGACCAGCAAGCGCTGCAACCTCTATTCCGTAGCTGTCATCAGCACCGCCACGGACAATACGACGTAAAAAGGTTATGTCATCGCCCCGCTTTTTGCAGGCAATATTATAGTTTTTAACGCCATCCATACGACCCTCTAAGTCGGTCATTTCGTGGTAATGTGTTGCAAACAGGGTCCTTGCACCTATTTTCTTCTTATCCGCAATATACTCCGTTACCGCCCACGCAATAGAAAGGCCGTCAAATGTACTTGTTCCGCGCCCAATCTCATCTAATATAAGTAGGCTTCTTTCGGTTGCATTCTTTAATATGTTAGATACTTCCGTCATTTCGACCATAAAGGTACTCTGTCCTGCGGAAAGGTCATCAGAAGCTCCGACTCTTGTAAATATCTTGTCACATACACCGACTGTGCACATCGATGCAGGAACAAAACTTCCAATCTGTGCCATAAGCGTTATAATCGCTACCTGACGCATATATGTAGACTTACCCGCCATATTCGGACCTGTTATAATAAGCATACGGTCGCTTGTGCAATTAAGTTTTGTGTCATTAGGAACAAAAAGCTCGTCCTTTAAAACTTTCTCGACAACAGGATGTCTGCCGTCAGTAATCTCAATTTTATCAGAGGTGTCCACCTCAGGCATACAATAATTATTTTTTGCTGCCACTTGCGCAAACGAGCACATTACATCGGCAAGAGCGATTATATATGCAACATTTTGTATTCTTTCCACGCTCTCTGCCACTTTGTCACGGATTGCACAAAACAGCTCATATTCACGGGTCTTTACCCTTTCTTCCGCGCCCAAAACCTTAGTTTCAAGCTCTTTTAATTCCTCGGTTATATATCTTTCTCCGTTTGCAAGAGTTTGCTTTCTAATATAGCTTTCAGGTACCTGCTCTTTATATGATTTTGATACCTCGATATAATAACCGAATACGCGGTTATATCCCACGCGCAAGGTCTTAATACCCGTCTTTTCCTTTTCTTCGGCTTCGATAGCCATAATTGCGCCTTTGCCGTTTAGCATAAGGTCACGGTATTCATCTACACCTGCATCATATCCGCTTTTAATGATTCCGCCGTCCTTAAGAGAAATCGGCGCATCATCGTCAATGGATGCTTCTAAAATATCTAAAATATCCCCTAAAGTATCCATATTCTTGCACTGCTCTTTCATAAGCGGAGATTCAAGCTGATATAGCTTAAGCTCCAACTTCGGCAGCTTTGAAATGGATTCTCTGAGTGAAATCAAATCACGGGGATTTGCGCTTTTACATACAACTTTACCTATCAGTCTTTCCAAGTCGTTAATGTCACGCATAATTTCAGACAAATCATCTCTTACTTGTGCTTTTTTAACCAGTTCATCAACCGCAAACAGTCTTTTCTGAATCAGCGCACAGTTTACAAGTGGTTTTTCAATAAAGCTGCGCAAAAGTCTGCCACCCATTGAGGTCTCCGTTTTATCAAGCACCCACAAAAGCGAGCCTTTTTTCGTTTTAGTACGCATTGTTTCAGTAAGCTCTAAATTTCTGCGTGTGAATATATCAATGTCCATATAGTCACCCGGACAGTAGTAGCTTGCCTGCTTTAAATGTCCGAGCACCATTTTCTGTGTCCGCTCAAGATAAGAAAACATAATTCCGAGCGAAAGGAGTATATGCCCCTCTTCAGGCAGACCTGTCTCACGAATATTACGAACTCCAAGCTGATTTAGAATTAAATCTCTTGAGCTTTCAAAGTCCGGCTCATCCGCCATCTCTTCAATCGGGCATATAAAGCGGTTCTTCATTTCATAAACTAAAGCCGCCTCCTGCGCTACTGCACCGGAGATAATAATTTCGGACGGCATATATCGTGCCACTTCGTTAATAAGCTGATTCTTATCAGAAAGAGTTGTAACAAACAGTTCCCCCGTAGTAACATCTACAAAAGACGCCGCAAATCTTCCGTCAACTAAAGCGATGCTTAAAAGAAAGTTATTCGTTTTGTCGTCTAAAAGTTTGTCGTCCGTTACCGTTCCCGGAGTTACAACACGGATAACGTCACGCTTAACTATACCCTTTGCCTGAGCAGGGTCTTCAAGCTGCTCGCAAATAGCTACTTTGTAGCCCTTGGCAACGAGCTTTGCAATATATGAATCTGCGGCGTGATGCGGCACGCCGCACATAGGATTTTTATCACCGTTTTCCGAGCGGTCACGACTGGTTAAAGTAAGTCCCAGCTCGCGCGATGCCGTGACAGCATCATCTAAAAACATTTCATAAAAATCGCCCATCCGGAAAAAAAGAATTGCATCTGGATAATTCTTTTTAACGTCCAGATACTGCTGCATCATCGGGGTCACTGTTTTCACTCCTTACTAATATCAAAAAAATGCTCTTTAAAACAGGCGCTGATTAGTGGCAACCGGAGCAGCTTGAGCAGCTTCCGCCGCAGCCTGACTGCTCGCCTTCGATACAATAAGACATAATTGTATTTACCTGCGTAACGAGGTTATTAAGGGCTGATTTTGCTTCTAAATAATCGTTTACTACCTTGTTTTCAACAAGCTGTTCCATGCAAGCCTGAAGTTCTTCCTGAAAACCTTTCAAGGTCTCGGGAGAAAGCTGCTGTTCGTGCGCTTTCTTTGTTATTTCTTCTCTTCTTTGCTGATAATGATTCAATACTTCCTGTGCTTTAGGGTCGCCCTCAAAAACAACCTCCATAGCCTTAAAATGTTTCATTTCATCAGACTCAGCTATCATCATTCCGAGTTCACGTGCTTTTTCATAAATCTGACTCATATAAATTCTCCTTAATCATCTGTTTTTTCACCGGTAAGCGACCATGTGCCTACCTTCGTTATTTTAATATTTACAAAATCTCCTGCTACGGTTACACCGTCATCAGGGAAGTTTACAATCTTTCCCTCAGGAGTTCTGCCTGTCAAGACATTTTCATCAGTTTTACTTTTTCCCTCAACCAAAAGTTCATACGTTTTTTCAAAACATTCCTCATTTATCTCACGAGAGATTCTATTCTGCAGCTCTAAAAGGCGGTCGAAGCGCTCATGCTGAACACCTTCCGGTACCTGCTCAGGCATCGTTGCCGCGGGCGTACCTGAACGTTTTGAATATAAGAATGAGTAAACGCTATCAAAGCGCACCTTTTCTAAAACATCAAGCGTCTCGTTAAAGTCTTCTTCGGTTTCTCCGGGGAAGCCTACAATTATATCACTTGTCATAGATATATTTCCAAGCTTTGAGCGAACCTTTTCAACCAGCGCAAGATACTGCTCTTTTGTGTATCTTCTGTTCATTTTCTCTAAAATGCGACTGCTGCCCGCCTGGAAGGGAAGATGAAGCTGCGGCATTACCTTATCGCATTCTGCCATAGCATCAATAAGTCTGTCCGTCATATCTTTCGGGTGCGATGTCATAAATCTTATGCGTTTTATTCCATCTACCTTATTTACCTCACGAAGTAAGTCCGCAAAATCCATATCAAAATCTGCATCGTTTCCGTATGAGTTAACATTCTGTCCCAAAAGAGTTATTTCCTTAACTCCCGCTGCTGCTAAGCTGCGCACTTCTTCCAGTACCTTTTCAGGTCTTCTGCTGCGCTCTCTGCCACGGACATATGGAACTATGCAATAAGTGCAAAAGTTATTGCATCCATACATAACAGAGACCCATGCTTTAACATCACCCTCACGATAGATAGGAATATCTTCAGCTATTATACCATCGCTGTTTTCTACTGTTATCATACGCTTTTCTTTCATCAGCGCTCCTGATAAAATCTCAGGGAAGCGATGAAGTGTATGCGTCCCAAATACGATTGAGACGTGTTTATATTTTGATTTGATTTGCTTGATCATATGCTCCTGCTGCATCATGCAACCGCATATACCTATCAAAATCTCAGGCTTTTTTGATTTTAAGTGCTTAAGTGCACCAATATTTCCAAGCACACGCATTTCTGCGCCCTCACGCACTGCGCAGGTATTAAACAAAATAAGGTCGGCTTCATCTTTGTCGTCAGTAAAACCGTAACCCATTTGGGCAAGCATTCCACGGATGCGTTCAGAGTCGTTTTCGTTCTGCTGACATCCATAGGTAATAACTTGCGCAAGAGGTTTTTTGTTTTTAGCAAGCCAATAACCCCTGACCTCTTCACAAATACTTTTCTGCTTTTCTAACTCCTCTTTTGGAAGCAGTACATCTTTACTCATATTTCTTTTAAAACCTCCTCCAAGGCGGTTAAAAACCCTTCGCATTCCTCTAGCGTACCAACCGACACACGAAGATATCCGGGCATACCCAAAGCGTGCCCACCTTTTACGATATAGCCTTTTTTTAGCAATGCATCAAACGCTGCTTTTGAATCTTTTTTAATATCAACTGCAACAAAGTTTGTTGCACTCTCAAGATAGTCCAGACCCAGCTTTTTAAATCCATCGCATAAAAGAGCACGGCATTTTTCATTTTCTTTAACAGTATTTGCTACAAATTCTGTATCTGAAAGAGCCGCTATCGCTCCATACTGTGCGACAAGGTTTACGTTAAACGGCGCGCGAACACGCTCCATCTGCGCAATAATATCAGGATGCGCCATAGCGTAACCCACTCTTAAGCCGGCCAAGCCGTGTACTTTTGAAAACGTACGCAAGATAATAATATTATCTCTTTTTAAAAGCTCAGGCAAACTGTCAGGATACTCGGGATTTATGCATGCATATTCGTAATATGCCTCATCTAAAACTACTAATACATTATCCGGTATGCGCTCTAAAATCGCTTCCTGCTCCTTTGCCGTGTACATAAGGCCAGTGGGATTATTCGGATTACAAAGCCAAATTACCCTGGTCTTTTCGGTAATTTTATCCACCATGGCAGAAAGGTCCATCTTGTAGCCTGCGCCGCAAGGAACAATCTGCGCTACAGCGCCCGCCGCACGCACATTTGTCTCATAAAGCGAAAACGACGGCGAGGGAATAACGCTCTCATCCCCTGCTTCTAAAAATGTTTTACAGATAAGCTCAATCAGACCATCGCTGCCCGTTCCGAAAACTAAAGATTCAGGACTTATGTTGTGTTGGTCTGCTAATGCCATACGAAGCTCATATGCGTATCCGTCGGGATAAAGGCTACTGCTACTCACCGCCGAAAGCATTGCTTCTTTAGTTTTTGATGAGCATCCGTACGGATTTTCATTAGATGCAAGCTTTACTACTTTTTCGAGTCCAAGCTCGCGTTTTACCTCTTCGATAGGCTTTCCTGCCGGGTACGGCGCAATCATTTCTATACTTTTTTTAACACTAATCACTTTGTTTCTCCTATAAGTATTACGCAATTATATGTTCTTTGCTTCTTCCTTAATTGCGTCGTTCTTTTTAATTACTTCGCTTTCCATCTCAGCTTTATACTGAGCAAGAAGCGGTTTAATTTCCTCGTGCGCCAAAGATAAAATTTGTGCAGCCAGTATTCCTGCATTATCAGCGCCATCTATAGCAACCGTTGCAACCGGAATTCCCTTAGGCATCTGCACCATAGAAAGAAGTGAATCAAGTCCGTCCATAGTAGATGATTTTATAGGAATACCGATAACCGGAAGTGTTGTAAATGCAGCTAAAACGCCGCCTAAGTGAGCAGCTTTACCTGCAGCGGCAATGATAACCTCTACTCCGTTTTTCTCTGCGTTTTTAGCATATTCTGCTGCAAGCTCAGGTGTTCTGTGTGCTGAAATAACAGAAACATCTGCTTCTATTCCAAATTTTTTAAGCATTACAAGACATTTTTTTACTACCGGAAAATCCGAATCGCTGCCCATAATTACTGCTACTTTTGGTGTACTCATATATCGTTCCTCCATAACTTAAAATCATATAGTTCCTAACTAAATCATTTTATCATACAAGACGCAGAAAAACAATACATTTTTCTGCCAATTGTGACTGCTTCTGTCCTATTTAGACTGCTTTCCCTCCAAGAAATATGTAGCCTCCATATCCGCAGTAGAAAGCGCAAACGCAAGCGGATACATTTCAAATGCTGTGCCAACATTTCGGGTATTTTCTTCGCCCGCAAAGCCCATATGATACCTGATGGCAAATGCCTCCTCGCGAGAAAGGCGCATAAAACCATTTATGATATACACGGACTTTTCGCCGTGACCATATGGCATATCATCCTGATAATCATATGTAGGCACGCTCTGCCATACACCATTTTTGTCCTTTACATTTCTTGAGCCTTTTTTATAGCAATTAATCTTACACACATCGTGAAGAAGTGCTGCTATTGCAATCGTCTCATCCGAGCAGGTGTATTTGTACTCATTTTTTACTCTATCCCTTGATAAGTAGTCACGAAGACAATAGTAAACATTTAAGCTGTGCTCTACGAGTCCGCCCTCATAGGAGCCGTGAAAACGTGTGCTTGCAGGCGCAGTAAAAAAGTCACTTGCTGAAGACAAAAGATACTCTAAAAATTTATCCGCCCCTTCACGGGTTATGTTCTCATTATAGACTTTAATAAATTCATCTTTTTTGCTCATAATTACCCTCTTTTCAATGTTAATCAGGATTATTTTCTCTTTTCTACTTTCTTTTTATTGCCTTTTTCATCCATTATATAGACATTACTGAGCGTATTTTCCATTCCCTGACGAAATCTTCTGATATACTCTTTGCGAAGCGTATCCTGCTCTTTCTTTTCTTCCTCATCAAGACCTTGTTCTCTTGATTTTCGTGCTAGTTCATTAATTCTTTTTATAAGCTCCTGCATTTAATTTACCTCTCTTTGAATTGTGTATAATATAAATTTTGCGTTCGCACATTTATTAATATTTTCTGTGCTAAAAACACTAATGGATTTGACTCATTTTTTTATTTATATAAATTATATATTTAGGTGATAGAAAAGATGCAATCCAATTCTACCAGGAGCAAAAATGTTTACTCGCAAGGACATTTTTGCGACGCCGTCAA
>JAZNJS010000071.1:0-6953 GCA_045578185.1 Clostridia bacterium | reverse complement strand
ACCATTGGAATCCAGGAATGCTCTGGACAGGTGAACGATCTGTTTGCCGTTCCATGTCATTTTCAGAGTGGGTTCTTCTGTTACCCTTGCAACTACTGTTGCTTCCAGATTTTCCGCAAATGCCAGTTCTTTGAATCTTTCCACGTCTGCTGCTGCAACAACAACTGCCATTCTTTCCTGAGATTCGGAAATAGCCAGTTCTGTGCCGTCCAGACCGTCATATTTTTTAGGTACTGCGTTCAGATCGATTTCCAGACCATCAGCCAGTTCACCGATGGCAACGGAAACACCGCCTGCACCAAAGTCGTTACAACGTTTGATCAGTTTGGATGCTTCGGGATTTCTGAACAGTCTCTGCAGTTTTCTTTCTTCGGGAGCGTTACCCTTCTGTACTTCTGCACCGCAGCTTTCCAGAGATTCTACTGTATGGGATTTGGAGGAGCCTGTTGCACCGCCGCAGCCGTCACGGCCTGTTTTGCCGCCCAGCAGGATGATGATGTCGGAATCTTCGGGACGTTCTCTGCGTACGTTTTCAGCAGGAGCAGCCGCAATAACAGCACCGATTTCCATACGTTTTGCAACGTAGCCGTCGTGGTAAAGTTCGTCTACCTGACCTGTTGCAAGACCAATCTGGTTACCGTATGAACTGTATCCTGCAGCAGCACCTGTAGAAATTTTGCGTTGCATAAGTTTACCCGGCGTTGTCTCAGCAAGCGTTTTGCGCGGGTCACCTGAACCAGTTACACGCATAGCCTGATATACATAAGAACGACCTGAAAGCGGGTCACGAATAGCGCCGCCAAGACAAGTAGCAGCACCACCGAACGGCTCAATTTCTGTAGGATGGTTATGTGTCTCATTTTTAAACATAACAAGCCATTCTTCAATTTTTCCGTCTACATCAACATCCACACGAATTGAGCAAGCATTAATCTCCTCTGATTCGTCAATTGCTTTAAGATAACCCTGTTTTTTGAGCTCCTTTGCAGCAATAGTTGCCACATCCATCAGGCAAACATCTTTATTTTTATTTACATAAAGGACTTCTCTTGCTTTTTTATAGTTGTCAAAAGCCTGGGCTATCGGTTTAGAATATGTGCCGTCTTCAAATTTTACATCATTAATCTTGGTTGAGAAAGTTGTATGACGGCAATGGTCAGACCAATATGTATCAATCATACGCATTTCTGTAATGGTCGGGTCGCGCTTTTCTGTTCCCGCAAAATATTCCTGGCAAAACTTAATATCATCTAAATCCATTGCAAAACCATAGTCTTTAAGCATATCGGAAAGACCTGCTTCAGACATAGAAATGAATCCATCAATTACTGCAACATCGTCAGGAACTTTTGTCTCCATTTCAAGTGTATCAAACTTATCAAGTGTTGTCTCCCATGATTCAACAGGGTTGATAAGATATTTTTTGATTTTATCCACTTCTTCATTGGATACATCGCCAATTAAAACTGTCAGTTTAGCAACTCTGACATTCGGGCGGTCTTTCTTAGTCAAAAGCTGAATACACTCTGCTGCAGAGTCTGCTCTCTGGTCATACTGACCTGGTAGAAGCTCACTCGCAAAAACTTTTGCGCCTGCAGGCATAGGATATTCCTCATCATAAGCATAATCAACCGGTGGCTCACTAAAAATAAGATTCCTTGCCGCACTGTATTCTTCATCCGTTATGCCCTCAACATCATAACGATGAACAAGGCGTACTTCACTAAGACCTGAAATAGAAAGATTATCTTTTAAATCTTTCATCAGGTGCGTTGCCTCTACATCAAAACCCTTTTTCTTTTCCACATAAATTCTTCTAACGTTAGCCATTTTGTCCTCCAGTAAGCGTAGTTTATTTTATCAAGGAGTTGCTTTATAATTAAATTTCATTAAACGAGGTCATTGTCGCAAAGCCATATTCATCAATCTTTATACGGCATATTCCGGCATAGTTTGCCTGAAAATGCCATCCGCCTGCGATATCCATATCAAATAAAAGTGCTAAAATATTGCGTATACATGTATTATGTGTAACAACCAAAACCTTTCCGTTTTCGTGCGTATCCAATATCTTGCGCAAAGCCTCAGCATTACGCTCATACACCTGCATCTCACTCTCACCTTGCGGAATCTCATACTCCGGCCAGGTTTTGTACCACTCTTCGTGTTCTTCGGGATACTTATCCTTAATTTCTTCAGGTGTCAGATTTTCCCATATTCCATAGTTTCTGTCACAGAGACCATTTAAAATCTGCACATCCAAAAAAAGTTTTTTAGCGACGGGCATTGCTGTTTCTTTAGCACGCGAAAGCGGGCTTGTATACACGGCATCAAGCTTCTCTCTTGCAAAACTGCGAGCTAAAGACACAGCCTGTCTTTTACCGCGCTCGCCTAAGGGAACATCTGTTACACCGACATATTTATTGGTTATCGGGTCAGCTGTCTCCCCATGACGAACCAAAATCAATTCGAGCATACTATCCCTCCTATATCATATACACATTATAATATCATATATTCAGCTCTTTTGCAATCAAATTTTGCATTTTAAAGTCAATATTTGTAATTTTAAGCGATATCTTTTTCTTGATTATGAGTTTCAATTAGAGTATAATAAGTTTGATACTAATTTTTACTTTTTTATCAGGAGTTTTTTATGAATAAAAATAAAGAAAAAAGAACACTTTTGGTTGCTACATCAAACAAAGGTAAACTTAAAGAAATTAGGGAAATATTAGACAATTTTAATGTTTTAGGACTAAACGACCTTGATTTTAAAATTGAAATCATAGAAGATGGCGACACATTTTATGATAATGCGTTTAAAAAGGCAGATACTCTTATGCAAAAAATGAATATACCTGTTTTAGCTGATGACTCAGGTCTTGAGGTTGATGCACTGAACGGACGTCCGGGCGTGTACTCTGCTCGTTTTGCGGGTGAAGATGCAACAGATGAAGAAAACACAGACAAGCTTCTTGACGAAATGAAAGATGTGCCAGAGGATAAACGCACCGCCCGTTTTGTGTGCGTAATGTGTCTCGTAACTCCCGATGGTAACTGTTACAGTTCAAGGGGCGAAACCGAAGGTATTATACTGCACTCCCCTGTCGGCGAAAACGGTTTTGGATATGACCCCGTTTTCTTAAATAAGGAATTCGGCAAAACCTTGGCTGAACTTTCTCTCGAAGAAAAAAATGCTATAAGTCACAGAGGTAAAGCGTTAGAGCAAATGCGAAACATTATTGATAAAACTTTATAATTTACAGGAAGGTTTATTATATGCTGGAACTTATTTTACACACTTTTATTCACACAATGGCCGATACTTTAAAAACATTGCCGTTTTTATTTTTGGCATATCTGCTAATAGAATTTATTGAACACAGAAACAGCAACTCCCTCGAATCCTTTTTGTCTAAGATGGGCAAATTTGGTTTTTTAGGCGGTGCAATACTAGGCTGTATTCCGCAATGCGGATTTTCAGTTGCGTCTGCAAACCTATACGCCGGCAGAGTTATAAGGACAAGCACTCTTATCGCAGTCTTTATTGCAACATCAGACGAAGCAGTTCCTGTTCTTTTATCTAATCCGGGTGGATACGCTCTTGTTTTTAAACTGTTATTTACTAAACTGATAATCGCTGTTATTGCCGGAATAATTATTGAATTTATATCATTAAAAATGTTCCTAAAAGACAAAAATAAGTCTTGTGATGACATTCACGAAGAGGTCTGTACACATTGCGGATGCGAAGAACACGGTATTCTATATGCCTCAATTCGTCACACGCTAAACATCTTTGCTTTTTTAGTTCTTATATCATTTATACTTAATTTTGTAATTGAATTAATTGGCGAAGAAAATTTATCAGCACTAATGTTTTCTGATTCAATTTTTCAGCCTGTGATAGCTGCAATAATTGGCATTATACCAAACTGTGCTTCTTCGGTGTTGCTTACAGAACTCCTGCTCACCGGTACGATAAGTTTTGGCTCCGCCGTTAGCGGTTTGTGCGTAGGGGCAGGCGTTGGATTTTTAGTTCTTTTCCGTGTAAACAAACACGCTAAAGAGAATCTTACCATTCTATGCACTGTTCTTATCATAGGAATTTTATCGGGCATTATATTACAGCTTCTCGGTGTATGATGTAAAAAAGCAGACGCTTGCGTCTGCTTTTTATTATTTTCTTTTATTTGGCATATCATAATTCTTTTCAAACCCAGCAGTTATCTCCAAAATCAACTCACCATTATTTTTAGTTCTGATTAAACTGTTTATGATTTGCTCTGTTACCTCTTGCGTATTCTGGTTTGAAAAATCTCTGCGAATTGACCAAACAGCTTCAAGTTCTTTCTGCGATTGCAAAAGTTCTTCTTTACGTGTGCCTGATTTTACAATATCAATCGCAGGGAAAACTCGTTTTTCGGAAAGTTTGCGGTCTAAGTGTAGCTCCATATTTCCTGTGCCTTTAAACTCTTCAAATATTACATCATCCATACGGCTACCGGTCTCAACAAGAGCAGTTGCTAAAATAGTAAGACTGCCTCCGTTTTCAATATTTCTTGCAGCGCCAAAGAACTTTTTAGGTTTATGCAGCGCTCCCGGGTCAATCCCACCTGACAATGTTCTTCCAGATGACGGAACAGTCAGGTTATACGCCCTGGCAAGTCTTGTTATTGAATCTAGTAAAATCACAACATCTTTTTTCTGCTCAACTAATCTCTGTGCACGCTCAAGCACAATTTCAGCAACCTTTGTGTGATGCTCGGGAAGCTGGTCAAATGTAGAATACACAACATCACCCTTAATTGACCGTTTCATATCCGTAACCTCTTCCGGCCGCTCGTCTATTAAGAGCACAATCAGCTCAATTTCAGGATGATTTTTCTCTATGCTATTGGCAATATTTTTTAAAAGTGTAGTCTTTCCTGCTTTTGGCGGAGCAACTATCAAACCACGTTGTCCTTTACCAATCGGGGCTACCAAATCCACAAGCCTCATTGCATAGTCACGCGTTTGGCTTTCCAATCTTATTCTCTCTTCAGGAAAAATAGGCACAAGATACTCAAACGGTTTTCTCCTGATGGCTTTGTCCGGTGTATCATCATTTACAAACTGGACAAAAATCAGCGCTGGAAATTTTTCTCCCTCTTTAGGTTTTCTTGCAATACCTGTAACCTTATCGCCCGTCTTTAAATTAAATCTTCGAATCTGAGTCGGTGATACATATATATCTTTCGGTGTTGAAAGATAGTTCTCTCCACGCAAAAAACCAAAACCGTCTTCCATTACCTCTAATATTCCCTCTGCGATGTCATCGTCACCCTGAAGCATCAGGCCTGATTTGTGCTGAACTTTGTTTGTATCTACCAATGTTGTATCGTTTGTATCAGTATTCTCTTCATTTACATTTTTACTGCTTTTAATAAGTGCAATAAGTTCATCTTTTTTAAGTTTTGAAACGCCTTTTATCCCTAAATCTTTTGCTATAGCCCTAAGCTCGTCAATTTTTTTGGATGCGAATTCCAAAAAAACACCTCCCTGTAATTATTAAGTTGATTTAGTCTTTATGGGATTTGAATATAATTAAGAAATAAAATAAAAAGAATAAATTTTAATAGAATTGTATTAATAGTATATCAGAAATATTTCTCATTATCAACTAAAAAAGAAAAAAAGGGGTATTATTTGCGATATATCATATAAATGCTGTTTCATCTTTTAGTTTTCTTCTTTACATAGTATATTGTTAGTAAAATTTTAGCATAAAAAAACTGTGATTTCATTTTAATCATTGATATTATTTTTAACTTATTATAAAATATAATTATCATTTTAACAATCAGGAGAAAATATATGGATAAACTACTCTCTTGCTGCAAACTTTGCCCGAGAAAATGCGGTGCTGACCGCACATCTGGGAATTTAGGCTTGTGCCATACAAGTGGCGAACTAATTGTTGCACGCGCTTCTTTACACTTTTGGGAAGAACCTTGTATTTCCGGCGAGCGTGGCTCGGGGACCGTCTTTTTTTCAGGTTGTCCACTTGGCTGCATTTATTGCCAGAACCACAACATTAAAACTGCAAAAGCCGGGAAATCCATAAGCATCGAGAGATTGGGCGATATTTTCCTTGAACTCGAGCAAAAGGGTGCACATAATATAAATCTTGTTACAGGTACGCATTATACTTTACATATAATTAAAGCATTAGAATACGCAAAGACAAGAGGTTTGTCCCTGCCCATTGTATATAACACAAGCGGTTACGAACTGACAGAGACTCTTAAAATGCTCGACGGACTTATTGATATATATCTTCCTGATTTTAAGTACATATCAGATAAAACCGCATCTAAATACTCACAAGCCGCTAATTACCCCAAAATTGCAAAAGAGGCTCTTTCTGAAATGTTTCGTCAGGTTGGTAAATCCTCTTTTTCAGATGACGATATGATGCAAACAGGTATGATTGTTCGACATCTGGTTTTACCGGAACATAAAAAAGAGTCAAAACAGATTTTAAAATATCTGTATGACACTTTTGGCGATGATATTTATATCAGCATAATGAACCAATACACGCCTGTTACGGCAGTAAAAAATCACCCAGAACTTTCAAGAAAAGTAAGGGATGATGAATATGATGATGTTATTGATTTTGCTGTTTCTTTAGGCATAACAAATGCCTTTGTGCAGGAAGGCGAAGCCGCTTCCGAAAGTTTTATTCCGGAATTTGATTGCGAGGGCGTTTAAATTAATTACCCGCAGACTGACCGATTAACAAAAGCTTGTCTGCCCTTTTCATTTTCTTTATCTCGCACTCTCTTTTAAGCGCCGTTACTTTATCGTCAAACTCCTCAAAATAACGAAGAATAACCGGACCACGAGACTTGGTGTATTTGGCACCTTTGCCGTCATTATGCTTGCCGTAAATGATATCGAATTCC
>JAZNJS010000070.1:0-2239 GCA_045578185.1 Clostridia bacterium | reverse complement strand
TACTCCCTTCTTCGCAAAAAGAAGCGGAGCTGCTGACATATATATTATACCATAACAGCCCTTTTTCTTCAAGGTTTACAGGACATATATTTGCAAAAAACATCATATAATTTTGCTTCTATTTGTAATTTTACTTCTCTTTTTTCGTCCACAGAAAATTGAGGGTTTAAATTGGTAATCGACACGATTTTGTTGCCGATTTTCTGCTCCCAAGACTGTGCGACATAATTTATCATGCAGTCCGTCTCCTTCCTTTTGCGACTATTTTTCTTTTATTAAAATATGATTTGCGTCTTGTCCTCTATACCAAAACGCATTATATTAGAACCCTTTCTTAAAAGTCAGGCATCGTGGAGAGACGGTGCCTAACCTATACTTCCCATTACAAATGAAAATCAAAGATTTTCGTATATAAATTAAATAGCTCCTTCATCTATGAATAATCAAAATTATTGTTTGCGCTTTCTTACAGGCTTTTCTGCAAGATAGGTGTTCGTAATATCCGGTCTGTGATGACCAAGTGCTTCGCTGGTCTTGTGTTTCGGCTTGTAAAAGCCGCCGTCTTTTAATCTCTTATATTCATTCTGTGCGTAATAATAACGAAGTCCATGCCAAGTTAAAACATCCTTTTTCGGCTTCTCGCCGGGCTTTGTCTGTTCGGTGCGGTTCTGTACCGTAAACTTTTCTCTGTGGGCAGTCATCCAGTTTTCCAATGATTCTTTTTGGTGCTTAACGCCGCCTTTACCGTTAGGACTAATAATATACTCCATCGGCTGCAGCTTGTTTTTCTTTGCAAAGTTATATAGCTCTATTAGAAGTTCTTTCTGCTCTTTCGTTACAACGGGTATCGCACGGCGCTGACCGCCTTTGCCTTTGACCATAAGTTCATCATAACGCAAGGCGCGTTCTATGCAGTCAAGTCGAATACGACAGCACTCAATACGTCTAAGACCAAAGGTCGCACCAAGTTTAATGCTATAATACACATCCATTCTGCCGTGCTTTTCGGCTAGTACCAATCCGCCGGCAATCTCATCTTTTAGCCAAGCTCTGTCTTCTTTACCGAGTCTGCGTTTATCCAAGCCCAACGACTCATTATCAGGCAGACGGTTCTTGCCGCCCATAATTTCATAATAAAAGCGGATACCTGATAGTCTTGCTCTCATAGTTGTAGGTGCAAGACCTTTTTGCTTCATATCTTCAACGTACGCTCGAAGGTGTTTACCCGAAATATTAACGAACTTCTGACCGTTAAAGTTTTTAGCATAAAAGCTTCCCATCATCTTGGCATACTTGTAATAATCGTTCTGAGTTACAAAGCTCTTGGTATTATTGCGTTTATATGCCTTGTTCAGTTGATCGAATATCTGATCTTCGTTTGTTCTTTTCTTATCAGCCGTGACTTATCTCCTTTCTTCAGAAATTTTTGGTACACAAGTCTGCTCTCCCAAAACCTTGCATCTGTATCTAAAATTTCGTTCACAGCTTTTTAAGGGGTTTAAAGTTGTGTACGAAAATTTTATTTTTATGTATCTTCTTCGCCGAGAAATTTATTGACGAAAATTATTTATAAAATTTTTTCGGCTCACATAGGCCGATCCACAGCGTATGTGACCCGGCTATAAAAATGACAGGCATCTTTTCCGTTGTCATCAAAAAACGAAAGTTATTATATGTTTAGAGGTTAGCCGCAGGCGTGAAAAAACCGAAAACTATTCTTTAATTACTCTTAAAAAATAATTTCAAAATGTAAATCATTTATCATTGAAAAATGACGTTGTCAAGGCGTTAGGATATAGTTATCCCATTGGTGTTCAGGTAGTGTTTCTTTTTGATTCTTTTATACTGTTTTGTCTTAGCGCCTTGACAACAGGCTCCACTCGAATCCGAGTGCAACAGTTTCTTTATGACCTTCAGTCCTAAAGAAACTGTTGCACTCCCATAAAAGAGAGTCATCATCATTCCTCAAAGACAGTCATTTTAATTGAAAAGCATATCAAAATTAGTATCATTATTAAATTGTTCCCATAAGGGTGAGTACAACGGAACCTCGTACCCAACACAGAAAATTAAATAGAAAAATAATGAGGTTCCTTATGTGCGTTCTCTTGAAACAAGAGTGTAAATAAATTACTGCACAATGCCGAATATAGTCCCATTCATCGAACGGTCAATATGCAATCCCTCAACCACAGATTGTCCGGCAGGGCTTTTCATACGATTAAAAGCTACCTAAAAC
>JAZNJS010000069.1:0-2360 GCA_045578185.1 Clostridia bacterium | reverse complement strand
ATATCAATAACTATTTTTCTTTTCTCGTTAATCTGTTCGAATCTGCCGTAGCCGGTCATAGAGTTAAGCATTCGTTGTCCCCTCCTGCTTTCTTTTTAAATTTTGCTGTTCTAAGTAAATCAAAAGAACCGAAATATCTGCAGGACTTACGCCTGAAATTCTGCTTGCCTGACCCATTGATACCGGTTTTAGCAATGCAAGTTTTTGTCTTGCTTCAATTCTTAGTCCGTCAATTTTTGAATAATCAATATCATCCGGCAATTTTTTGTCTTCGAGTTTTTTAAACTGTTCGACCTGTTTCATTTGGCGGGAAATATATCCGTCATATTTAATCTGAATTTCAACTTGCTCGGCCACAAAACGGTCAAGCTTGGGTCTGTCGTCATCAAGTTCTGTAAGAAGTTTATAATTAAGCTCGGGTCTTTTTATAAGCTCGGCTAGCTTAATACCTGTTTTAAGCTGGGTAGAATTATATTTGCATAAAAAGTCATTGGTCTTTTTACTGGGAGAAATTACCTTGGTTTCAACTCTTTTCTTTTCCTCTTCGATTTTTTCCATCTTGCTGATAAATTTATTATATCTGTCCTCGGAAATCAGTCCAATACGATAGCCTGTTGGAGTCATTCTTGCATCAGCATTGTCCTGTCTTAAAAGTAGTCTGTATTCAGAGCGTGAGGTCATCATCCTGTATGGCTCTTTAGTACCTTTTGTAACCAAGTCATCAACTAATGTACCTATGTAGCTTCCGGAACGTTCTAAAATCATAGGTTCTTCATTTTTAATTTTAAGAGCTGCATTAATACCCGCAACAAGACCTTGCGCTGCGGCTTCTTCATAGCCGGAGCTGCCGTTAAACTGTCCTGCTCCATATAGACCCGGAATTTCTTTAAATTCGAGTGTAGGATAAAGTTGAGTTGGGTCAGCACAATCATATTCAATCGCATATGCAGTACGCATCATCTTTGCATTTTCAAGACCTGCAACCGAATGCATCATCTTAATCTGTACATCCTCCGGCAAACTTGAAGACATACCCTGGACATACATCTCATCAGTATTTGCACCCATTGGCTCAATAAATATCTGATGTCTTTCTTTATCAGCAAAACGAACCACTTTATCTTCGATAGAAGGACAATATCTCGGTCCAACGCCCTCAATTTTGCCGCTATAAAGGGGTGAACGGTGCAGGTTGTCCTTAATTATTTTGTGGGTTTCAGCGTTGGTATAAGTAAGGTAACAAGATTCCTGGTTTTCACCTATATAATCGTTTTCAAATGAAAATGGAACAATCTCATCATCGCCGCGTTGTTCCTCCATTTTAGAAAAATCAACACTACTTCGGTTAATTCTTGCAGGAGTTCCCGTTTTAAAACGCATAAGTTTAACACCGATACGCACAAGCGCTTCTGACAAGCGATTAGCCGGGAACATTCCGTCCGGACCGCCGCTATATGATGTATCACCTATAATAATTCTGCCCATCAAATATGTTCCTGTGCAGATTATAATTGCTTTTGTTTGATAATATGCACCTATATGAGTAACTACTCCATTGACGGAGCCATCATCATTTAAAGTTATATCAACAATTTCAGCCTGTTTAAGCTCGAGGTTGGATGTTTTTTCAATGGTCTGTTTCATAACAGCCTGATACGCACGTCTGTCAGACTGAACTCTTAGGGAATATACTGCAGGACCCTTTCCTTTATTGAGCATCCTTGATTGAAGAAATGTCTTATCAGCAGCCTTACCCATCTCACCGCCCAAAGCATCGATTTCACGAACAAGATGACCTTTGGCAGTTCCGCCAATAGAGGGATTACAGGGCATATTTGCAACGGCATCAAGATTTATGGAAAAAAGCATAGCAGATAAGCCAAGTCTTGCGCAGGCTAAAGCTGCCTCGCAACCTGCGTGTCCCGCACCTATTACGGCAACGTCACATTCGCCCGCATAATACGATGCTGTTTCAGGCAATTTTATATCAATATTATCATTAAGCATATGTGCGCTACTCCTTTTGAAATACAAGTCTAAACAAACAAAATTTTAATCACATAAAATCACTATTTTATTTTACCATTTTTGTATCGTGTTGGCAATAGAAAAACGCAAAAAAACTTTATTTTTCTTAATAAAAAAGCACTTTTAGGGGTTTGCCCAAAAAGTGCTTTTCATATTATTCAAGATAATCTTTTAATTTCTTACTTCTGCTTGGGTGGCGGAGTTTTCTAAGAGCTTTTGCCTCTATCTGTCTTATGCGCTCACGGGTTACGTTAAACTCTCTGCCGACTTCCTCAAGAGTTCTTGCTCGTCCATCTTCTAAACCGAATCTCAATTTAAGTACCATTGCTTCT
>JAZNJS010000068.1:0-6555 GCA_045578185.1 Clostridia bacterium | reverse complement strand
ACAAAGAGGTTCTATGTAGAAGCTACGGGAGTGTATGAACTTGAAGTATATGCGGCATCAAGCATAACGCATGAAGCACTTTCAGACATTCAGTTTAATGTAGATACAGAAAGTGCTGTTACACTGACAAAAGCCAATTCTACAGTGTCAGCATTGCAGAATCCGTGTTTTGCAGGAGAGCTATGGGAAACAAAGAATATCAAGTATGGAACAAACCTAATCTTGACAGAAGGCCTTCACACGCTGACAATTACAGTTCCACAAAATTCAAATAATAGAACAGCGGCATATTTTGCGTTTGACTGTGCAAAGCTTGTTCCTTCAAAGAATATAGTCAACAGCGATAAGACAGCAGTCTTTGGCAACAGTTCGTTTACATGGAATTACTCTGATATAAAAGAGAGCTCAGATGCGGCAGACGGAACATACACAAAGTTTGAGGGTGCAGGAGAAACAATCACAGCAACAAAGACATTTTATGTGGGAGACGCTGGTGATTATGCACTTGAAGTATATGCAGCGTCAAGTATAACAAACAGTGCACTTTCAGATATTCAGTTTAATATAGATACAGACCTTCCGGTTACATTTACAACTGCAAATTCTTCTGTAAGAGCATTGGAAACTCCATGTATAACAGGAGAGCCTTGGACAACAAAGAATATCAAATATAATACAATACTTACATTAACCGAAGGCTCACACACATTGACATTTACAATCCCGAAAAATTCGAACAACAGAACTGAGGCATATTTTGTATTTGACTGTGCAAGACTTACACCTGTTTTAGCGGATGTTATTCCGGAAAACGGAGGAGTTGTTGAATTTGAAAAGCATGCAGAATATACGTATGTTGTAGAAAACAAAAACGCAAGTGGCGGTGCCTTTGTCCGTTACGATTGGGTAGGAGAAGAGGTAGAAGAATCTATCTTGATTACAGCAGAAAAAGCGGGTTATTACAGCGTTATCATTGATGCTACATCTGCAAAGGCGTCAGCAAACGATATGAGTTATATGAATTTCAAGGTAAATGACAGCAGTTATGTTCTGACCTATGAAGCAGACAACCATACCGCATCATTTAAGACAGACTCAAACGGAAGCAAATATCCTGACGACGTCTTTGCATTATGTGAGATTAAATTAAAGGATGCCATCTATTTGAACGAAGGCGAAAATACGATTGATATTATAATTCCGAAGAGAATCGTAGGCGATGCTGTTTTTGCAGTAGTTGACTGTGTGAAGTTTACACCGGTAGGCGACGACATTGACGGCATTACGGCAAGCATCGGCGACACTACGCTTGAAGTAGGTGCTGAGGCAACAGTTACTGTTACTGACACAGCAGGTAATGTGCTCGACAACGTAACAATTACCTCGACAGACAGCAGTGTTGTATCCGTAGGCGTTGATAAGAAGCTGACAGCGGTGGGTATTGGAAGAACCACTATAAAGGTATCAGCAAGAAAGTATAACGGAATGCCTGAGCACACAGACTCAATTGATGTTTGTGTTGGTCACAACGGAATATTCGTAAAGACACTGGAAAACAATGAGGGAACAGTTACGGCAACCTTTGAGCTTGATGGTGTTGATGCGTCAAATCTTGATGTATATGTTGGAGTTTACAATACAGAAAACAACAGACTTCTTACAGCTGATAAAAAAGGTATTGTAAGTGAAACGAGTTCGCTCAGTGCAGGCAGCGAAGCAGGAAGAACTGTGTTGTATGTATGGGAAAAGACTACAATGAAGCCTTTATATAGAGAAACTCTATAATAGCATAATTATAAAGCGTGCCTTGCTCTTTTAATAGTATATGTGTTTTATAGAGTGGGCACGCTCTTTTAATTGATGTGATAGAGGCATTGAAAGGATAAAATATGATGAAAAAAATTCTTGCTTTTATAGTAGTGACAATGCTCGCATCTTTTGCTATAAGTGTAGATGCAGCTGTTACGGACATTAAGAATATACAAAATGTAGGTATATATACAGAGAATGAAGATGTTGGATTTGAGGTTACAAGAGACAATACAGACAGAGAACATGTTGTATTTAAAGTCTTTGATATTGATGGTAAATTGATATCGCAAAGAACCTTTACAGCAACGGAGAAGACAGAGGTGTTTTATTTAGGACGCTTTGATGCAGGATGGTATCGTGTGAGACCAACATTCGGTAGCCAGGATGTCAGTACTTTTGTATCTTTCTCCGTAGTTGATGAGAATGACGGTGTTTACAAAAATTCACCGTTTGCAATAATGCATCTGGGACGAATGGTAAACGATAAGGATGCAGCTTATGCAGAAGCATTGAGAAGAGTATCGGTAGGCACAGTGCGTACTGATGAAATTGCAGATATTAATAAGAGCAACCGCCCTTATAAGCAGTTTAATGACAACCTTAGTAATGCAGGTATTAACGTAATGCCAACAGTTGCAACAAACTATGTATATCCGGGAACATCAACTACCGGAAATATCGGAGGCTTTACCGAGCTTTTTGATGTATATGATGTGCATAAAACAATGGCTGAGGCGTATGAAGGTAAGATCCCTTACTGGGAGCTTATCAACGAACCTGATATCAATTATTCTGCCAGTGCAGATGCATTTGCTTCATGGTACAAGGCTGCTGCCATCGGTATAACTGATGCTCAGCCTGGCGCAATAAAGTCATTTGGCGGACTTTGTGTTACAAATTCTCAGTATTTTGATACCATTATGCAAAATGACATTATGAGGTATTCAGACACGGTAAATGTCCATAGTCACGCAACTGAAAGTGCCGAAGGAATTAGCTACAATGGTTCTTTGGCAGAAATGGGTAAGGCATATTCTGCGTTATATGCAGATAACGCTCCTCTGTGGAGTACAGAGTCAGGTGTGAGAATGGAAATTGCTGATGGTCCTAATGAGCTGCCATCTGATGCTTCTTTAAAAAATCAGGCGCGCTATATGATAACTTCCTTTATGGAGACCATAGGAAAGTATGGTGTTAATAAGAATTTCTGGTTTTTGACATCTCATTATATCGCAGAGGGACCGGAGTACGGAACATTCAGCAAAAATCACATGCCTTATCCTGCAATAAGCAGTCTAAATGTCCTGACAGATAATTTAAAAGACGGAAAGCTGCTGGGTCGTTTGAATGGTATTGAAGACACCGAAGGTTATTTCTTTGATTGTGGCGAATACGATGCTGCGGTTATTTGGAGAACAACAGAGGGAAATAAGAACATACAATTACATACCGACGGAGATGTTTCGGTAGTAGAGCTTGTAGGAAATTCCGGAATTAAAGAGTATTCGCAGACTACCGGACGCGTGAGTTTTGAAGTATCTGAGTTTCCGGTTCTTGTAAAGCTTTCGGGTAAAGCAAACAGCGAAGATTATGTAAAGACTGCATTTGAAGTAAGACTCCCGGTTTCCAAAACCTATACCGAGGCAGCAGACCGAGTTGTTTTGCAACAGATTTGGGAGCCAAAGCCGGATGTGGTTAATGGTGCATACGTAATTAAAAATAATACATCATATTCTGTAAAATGCAGAGTATATAATTTCAACAATAGCAGCGTAAGCGGAAGTATGGGATTTGATAGCAGTGAAGGTATAACAATTTCAGACGGTACAGCTGCCACATTTAATATACCTGCACAATCTCATGCTGAAAAAACTATCACTGTAAGCGTTTCGGCAGACGGAAAAAACTATTCTCTGGAAAATGTGGAGATATATGCCGAGGTCGGAGGAAAGCAAGTAGCTCCATGTATAAGCCAGATGCGTATTCAAAATGACCAGAGTACAGAGGGAATAAAGACGAGGCTTATTTCCGGTGCAAATAATTATGATAATGCGCGAGGCGATTATTACAGCTCGCAGGCAAGCCTGAAGGTAACCAATAGTACTAACCAGGCAAAATATTCGGTAACTGGTTTAAAGAACTCCGCGACTGCTCCGGCACATTTATATATATATCAGTCAAAACTGTCAGTTGATGCAAACAGTGACGGTATGTACTTTGAATTTCATTGTGACACTTTCCCGGCAGGCTTTGATAAGGCATATTTTGATGTATTTGTTTCAGGCGGTGAGGGAAACTTCTCCGCAACCAATCTGTTTGAATTTGATGGCGGCACAAAAAGATATAAGAAAGTGTTTATTCCATGGAGTGCGTTTGTTCACTCTACTACAAATGTAAAGATTACAGACCCTGGTAAAATTAAGCAAGTCGGATTTGGTTTTGATTTAAGCAGCGAAACCGGATATGATATGGCATTTACGATAGGTAAAATTAGTACATATAGCTCACAGTACGAAGAGGATGTAATAAATGCGATTGACATTTCAGGCGTGGCAAACGGTGGTGAATACCGTTTGAATAATGCTAAGGCTCAAATCGCAACCTATGATGCTGCGAATACCGAAATTTATATAAATTATGAAAAGATTGAGTGTACTCCTGATGAAAATGGTGTATTCAGTCTTGATTTTTCAAAGTATGAGCCGGGAGATTATAGCCTTATAGCAGCGGTATCTGATAATTTTAATAAAAAGAATTATAAGCAGATTAAATTTACCTTACTAAAAGACTTTATTTATTGGAAATAATATGCGGAAAGGATACTAGTATGACAAGCATAAAAAAAGTAATAAGCGGACTTTTAGTGTTAACCTGTGTCATGTCCATGAATCTGTTGACTATTATGGCGAGCAACGAAACGCCTACGCTAAACAACGCAGTAACAACAGTCTTTGGCAACAGCTCTTTTACATGGAGTCATGAATCTCATGGTACAAGTGCTAATGCGGCAGACGGAACATACACAAAGATGGAAGGCGGCGGAGCTACAATTACAGCAACAAAGACCTTTAGTGTTGACCAAGATAGAGAGTTTTTGCTTGAGATATACGCAGCATCGAGTATTACACACGAGGCGCTTTCAGATATGAAGTTTAAAATAGATTCCGGAAGCGAAGTCACTTTGACAAACGAAAATTCGGAAGTTTCGAGCCTGAGCAATCCGTGCTTAAGCGGAGACGTGTGGATAACAAAGAGCATTAAGTATAACACAAAAATTATGCTTACTGCAGGAACTCATACGCTAACAATTACAGTACCGGAGGAGTCAAATAACAGAACAGAAGCATACTTTGCCTTTGATTGTGTAAGATTTGTGCCGGTAGTTGAAGTAGTAAATGTGAATAAGCAGGATACAACAGTCTTCGGTAACAGTTCATTTACATGGAACTATACTGATATAAAAGAAAGTCCTAATGCAGCAGACGGAACATACACAAAGATGGAAGGCGGCGGAGCTACAATCACAGCGACAAAGGAGTTTTATGTTGAAGATGCCGGAGAATACTCTTTTGAGTTGTACGCAGCGTCAAGCATAACACACGAAGCACTTTCAGACATTCAATTTAGTATAGATGACGGCAATATCGTGACATTAACAGGCGAAAATTCTGCAGTTAGAGATTTGGACAATCCTTGTATCAGCGGAGAATTGTGGACAACAAAAAGCATCAGGTATAATACAAATATTACGCTTAGTGCAGGAACTCATACACTAACAATTACAGTTCCGCAGGAATCAAATAACAGAACGGAAGCGTATTTTGTTTTTGATTGCGCAAGATTTATTCCGCCTGAACCAAAGCAGATAATCACGGATAGCGAAAATGTACTTGAATTTGAAAAATTCTATCCATCATACACTTTAACCAGTAATGGTGCCAGCGGAGGTTTTGTTGTAAATATCTTGCAATATAATGCAACAGAGCATAATATTCAAATGGTTTTTGATGTTGAGAAAGCAGGCAACTATAAGTTCGTTATGGATGCGTCCGTGGAACAGGGTGTTTCATCGCCTCAATTCCATTTAAGCCCGGTATTTATATCTGTAAATGGAGGAGCTGAGCTTGAAATCAGTAATAGCAGGCAAGATACCTTCTCAGTGACTTCGGAGGCTTTATATGAATGTGATTGGGAGTCTTCAAGAATAACTCTTGCAGAAAGAATTGCCTTGGCAGAGGGAGAAAACACCATAGTTGTCAGAGTCCCGGCAAGACAAGCAGGGGACATGGTTGTTGGAACCTTTGACTGCATAAGGCTTGTAAGAACTAAAAATATAGAAAGTATTACTGCCGGCTTCGGAACAGGCTTCATAAAAAGAGGAGAAAGCGTACCGGTAAGTATGCAAAATCAGGATGGAAATGCAGTAACATCGGGAGATTTTTCACAAATCACATACACAAGCAGCAATCCTGATATTGCCGAAGTTGAAAATGGTGTTTTGAAAGCCAAAAACTATGGACAAACCAAGATAACAATTAGTGCAGTCGCAAATGGACAGAATTTAGAGGCTGAATGTGAAGTTAATATTGTTTCTGAAAATGGCATTTGGATTAGTTCGTTAGAAAAAACTGCCGCAGGAATAAAAATTAATATCTCCGCGATAGAAGATTACAGCGGTGGAGATTCCTTGCTGGTTGGTGTGTACGAACAAAAAGAAGGTATGGTTACGTCATTAAAGAGCAC
>JAZNJS010000067.1:0-26151 GCA_045578185.1 Clostridia bacterium | reverse complement strand
TAGTAGGTCCTATTATTCACTGTTCTCCTGACTTGACACGAGTCTAAATGGTGAGCAGTACATAAAGACTTCAAAGCTTTTTGAGTAAAACATTTAATTTTAAGTCTGTACGAAGGTAAAACGCCTTTGTGCAGACTTTTTTTCATAGATGGCCTTTTCGTCACAAAAAATGCGGCTTTAAAATATAATATAGTATGAAAAAAAGAGAGGTGGTATGATGAATGTACTTGACATAAATAATATTAGCTTAAAATATCAGGATGTATCCGGTGAAATAAACGCAATTGAAGACATAAGTTTTAGTGTAGAAAAAGGTGAATTTGTAAGCATAGTTGGACCAAGCGGCTGCGGAAAATCCACCCTGCTTTCAATCGTAAGCGGTCTATTAGAAGCCGGAAGCGGTGAGGTAAACGTAGAAGGAGAAAAAATAGAAGGCATATCGCCAAAAGTAGGATATATGCTTCAAAATGATAATCTTTTAGAATGGCGCACGATTTATGGAAACGTAGTCTTGGGCGCTGAAATACGAGGCGAATTAAATGATGATACTCGTGCTTATGCAGATGCATTATTAAAAACCTACGGTCTTTATGAGTTTAAAGATAAGTATCCTGCTCAGCTTTCCGGAGGTATGAGACAGCGCGCTGCGCTTATTCGCACATTGGTTACCAAGCCGGAGATACTTTTGCTTGATGAGGCCTTTTCAGCTCTCGACTATCAGACCAGAATTGCGGTAGGAGACGATGTATACAGGATTTTAAAAAAAGAAAATAAAACTACACTAATGGTAACACATGATATCCCCGAAGCGATAAGTATGTCGGACAGAATTGTCGTCTTAACAAAAAGACCTGCAAAAATCAAAGCAATTCATAAAGTAGTATTTGATATTCTGCCCGAAAGAACACCGCTTTTATGTAGAAACGATGAGGCATTCAGCAAATACTTTAATATTATATGGAAGGAGCTGGATGTTCATGTTTGAGAAAAAAGAAAAAGAATCTGTATCAAAAGAAAGACAAGAATATTTAAAAAGTGTAGCATACAGAAAATATGGCATCTTAACAGCTCAAATTTTGATTTTAGTGTTTTTTATAGTTTTGTGGGAGGTTTGTGCAAATCTTGGTATAATTGACAGTTTTATAACCAGTCAGCCTTCGAGAATTGTTGACACATTTTTTAATCTTGCTTCAAATGATTTACTTATGCACTTGGGTGTGACATGCTTTGAAACAATAAGCGGTTTTCTGCTGGGCGTATTATTGGGAACGCTGTTTGCTACTCTTTTATGGTGGTCAGACACCTTGTCAAAAATAAGTGAGCCATATCTTGTAATTTTAAACAGCTTGCCAAAAATAGCGCTTGGTCCGGTTATCATAATCTGGGTCGGTGCAGGTATGCAGGCAATTGTTGTTATGGCTTTGGCAATATCGTTGGTGGTAACTATATTAGAGCTTTTAAACGGCTTTTTGCAAACAGATGGAGAAATGATAAAAATGGCGCGTACATTTGGCGCAAGCAAGGCGCAAATATTTAAAAAAATTGTTTTTCCTGCGAACCTCAAAACTCTATTTAATTCACTCAAAATAAATATAGGCTTATCCTTGGTTGGAGTTATTGCCGGTGAGTTTTTGGTATCAAAAGCAGGACTTGGATATTTAATTGTTTATGGTGGTCAGGTGTTCCAGCTTGATCTTGTTATGGCAAGTGTAATTATTCTTGCGGTGTTAGCTGCGCTGCTTTATAAAATTGTATTGATTTTAGAAAAAATAGTTTGTAATAAGGTTCATTGGAAATAAAAATATAAATTGAGAAGAATATATTCTTTTCGGAAAGGTAGGTAAAAATGTCAAATTGCAAAAGGGTTATTAGTATGGCATGTTGCATCGTCTTAAGTGTGGTACTTTGTTTGAGTGGGTGTAGCAAGGAAGAGGGGAACGTAAAGCTTAAAGTGGGTGAAGTTACCCATTCGGTTTTTTATGCTCCGCAGTATGCGGCGGTAGGCCTTGGTTTTTTTGAGGAGGAAGGTCTTGAAATTGAACTTTCAAATCTTCAAGGTGCGGATAAGGTTATGACAGCTGTTTTATCAAATCAGATTGATATTGGTTTCTGTGGGCCTGAAGCGGCTATTTACGTATATAACGAAGGTAAAGAGGACTATGTAGAGGTTTTTGCCCAGATGACAAAATGTGACGGAGCTTTCTTAGTAGGAAAGGATAAAAACGACAATTTTAAATGGGATGATATTCGAGGTAAAACCGTTATTCCGGGAAGAAAGGGCGGTGTACCTTATATGACAATAGAATACGTTATCAAACAGAATGGTTTAGACCCGAAAACAGATGTTAACCTTGATGACAGTATTCAGTTCTCTTTGATGGCGGGCGCTTTTGCCGGTAGCGATGCTGAGTTTGTAACGTTGTTTGAGCCTACTGCATCTATGATTGAAAAAGAGGGTAAAGGTTACATTTTATGTTCAATAGGTAAGGAAAGCGGAGAAATTCCATATACTGCGTATTGCGCTAAAAAGAGCTATATTAAAGAAAATGATGAGCTGATTGAAAAGTTTACCAGGGCTATTTATAAAGGGCAGAAATGGGTAGCTGAGCATTCTGCAAAAGAGGTGGCAGACGCCATCGCATACGCATTTCCTGATACCGATATAAGTATGCTCGAAAAATCGGTTGAAAGCTATAAATCTATTGATGCGTGGAATGCCACGCCTTATTTAGAGGAAAAGGCATTTGAATATTTGCAGACAGTAATGGAGTCAGCCGGTGAACTGAATAAAAAAGCACCCTACGACAAAATAGTAAATAATACTTTTGCTGAAAAAGTAATAAAATAATTAGCAGTTTAAAGGCGCTCATCTGAGCGCCTTTAAACTGCACTAATGCATAGATAAAATTTTTCTTGATTTTTTTTTGAGTGTGATGTAAAATAAAATATAGAATATATTACAAAGGATGTGAGTTTATGGATTCCAGTCCTGTTCGAAAGCGGACAAGTGATGACAACTTAATTATGGGGATTCATAGACTTATTTGTAAGAATATTGGTGAATCCCCGAAAAAATAAACGGGGATACAAATTGAATTACTAATATAAAATAAAAGTGCTGGGATGCCTGTTCCTTAGCTTTTGGTTTTGTGTACGTTTGTTTCACCCGGAACTAAAGGTTATAAGGAGGGCATTTTGTGTTTGAAGATATCTTTGAATTAATTGAGGAAAATAAACTTATTGCAGCGCGTATGCGCCTTATAGAGCTTAATGAGGTTGATATTGAGCAGATTCTTGGAGAAGTTGCACAGGATAAGATGCTGAGACTTTTTAGAATGCTTCCTAAAGAGACTGCGGCTGAGGTTTTTGCCGAGATGGACAGTGAAAAGCAACAGTACATCATTGAGTCTATTACAGATTACGAGATTAACGATATTATGGACGAACTGTATATGGATGATACGGTTGACTTTATTGAAGAAATGCCTGCAAATGTAGTGAAAAGGGTACTTAAAAATACTGATGAAGCAACGAGAAAAACCATAAATCAGCTACTTAATTATCCGGATGACAGTGCAGGAAGCATTATGACAACAGAGTTTGTCGATTTAAAAAAAGAAATGACTGCAGGTGCTGCACTGGAACATATACGAAAGACAGGGATGGATAAAGAGACAATAGATACCTGTTATATAATCAGTGCGCAGAGAAAGTTAGAGGGCGAAATTGCTATTAGAAAGCTTATTTTAAGTGAGCCTGATACTTTGCTTTCTGAACTGATGGATACCAATGTAAAATCCGTGCAAACCTTGACCGACAAAGAAGAAACGGCATTTTTATTCAGAAAGTATAATTTAATATCAATGCCGGTTGTAGATAACGAGAATCGACTGGTTGGTATAATCACAGTCGATGACGTTATTGATGTCATCGAGCAGGAAAACACCGAAGACTTCCATAAGATGGCGGCTATTGCTCCGTCCGAAACAGAATATCTTGATACAGGGGTTATTTCGCTTGCTAAAAACAGAATAGTGTGGCTTTTTGTGCTTATGATTTCGGCTACATTTACTGGTATGATAATAAGACGATTTGAGGCGACGCTGAGTCAGGTGGTTGTGCTTACAGCCTATATCCCTATGCTTATGGGAACCGGCGGTAATGCGGGCGCACAGTCTTCTACAATGATTATCCGTTCGCTAGCACTTAATGAGCTTGAGTTTAAGGACTTATTTAAAGTTATGTGGAAAGAGTTAAGGGTAGGTCTTTTAACTGCATTTATACTTGCTGCGGTAAATTTTGCGAGGATTATGATTTTTGATAAAGTAACTGTACCTATTGCATTAACTGTGTGTGCAAGCTTGTTCTGTATTGTTGCCTTGGCAAAGGTTGTAGGAGGAATACTTCCTATAGTTGCAAAGCAATTAAAACTTGACCCTGTTATCATGGCAAGTCCAATTATTACAACTATTTTAGATGCTGTATCCCTCTTTATATATTTCGCTTTTGCGACTTCGGTTTTAGGAATTGCTTAAAAATAAGATATTTAAGGATTGTGAAAGAAATTTTGCAATCCTTATATTATTTTTATGTGACAAATTTACAAAAATTGTTGAAAAATATCGCTAAAGTGGTATAATATTATTATAATAATATACTCTAAGGAGGACTATGCCAATGATGAAAAAAACACTCTCGCTGTTTGTTGCATTAATATTTGCTCTTTCAGCATTTACAGCAGTTTACGCTGCAGACTTTTCTGATGTAACATCAAGCTACAGTTGGGCACAGGAAGCAATCGAGGCCTTGGCAAACAATAAAATCGTTGAGGGTTATCCGGATGGTACATTTAAACCAGGTAAGGATATAACCAAGGAAGAAGCAATTGTATTATTTGCACGTTGTCTCGGTGCTAGTGATAAAAGTAATGAGGATATCGTTTCTGCTGCGTATGCGAACGCAGAATCAAAACTTGCAAAATATGATTCTTATGCATTAAAACAGGCTGCTTATTTGATGTATAAGATGGTGCTTAATGAATCTGATTTGGCTACATATTTATCAGCGGCAAATAAAGGCAAGCCACTTAAGCGTTATGAAGCTGCAACTCTGATTGCAAAGTCATTAGGTGGAGAAGTTTGGCTCAAGAATAATTCTGATGTTGAAGCAGATTTTGCGGATAGCGATAAAATTCCGGATGCCGCACAGGGTTATGTTTACTATGCAAGTGAACTGGGTATCATTCAGGGTATGGAGAACAACAAGTTTGTACCGGACGGCAATGTAACACGCGCTCAGGTTTCTGTTATGATTCACAGAATTTTAAATATGATGCAGTATTCATATTCTAAGTGGAGTATTGCAGCGATTGATTCGGCTACCGGCGTTGTAACACTTAAAAATGATGATGGCGATATTGAAAAATATACTATTGGTAATAGCGTACCTGTTATGATTGATGGTACTAAGTCTTCTCTTGATAATTTAAGAGCGGGTATGGAAGCGGTACTGACTTTTGTACACGACCTTGATACAGGCGCAGACAGACTTTATTCTCTTGATGCAGTTTCTGTTATGAGCGATGAAACCATAGAGGGAATTTACCGCGGAAAAGCTACTGATAATAGCGGAACCGTGGTTAGTGTTGGAGCTATTGACGATGCTACAAATATAAAAAAATATACTTTGGCAGATGGATTTACTGTTTTATATAACGGAGAAGCAGCAACTCTTGCTGATTTCAGTAATGGCGATTATGTAAGGTTAGCTATTTCACGTGGCAAGGCAGTTGTTATGGATGGTGCGCCTAAGACGACAATAATTAATAAAGCTACAATTGAGTCAATACCATCTACCGCTACTGATAAGCTTAAAATTCGCTCAAATGACGGATATGTAACAGAGTATGAACTTGCCAGATCGGCATCTGTCCGCAGAAATGGTTCTGTTGTTGAATTCCGCGATTTAGCGGTTGGTGACAGCGTGGCACTAACTTTAGAATATGGTAGAATAAAGACTATTGAATCAACTGGCGTGTCAAAGAATATTGAAGGAATAATTGATAGCATTTATCATTCAAGCACAGAATCTAGAGTTGGTATTAAAATTGGTAATTCTGTTACAGAATATACTGTTAGCCGTGATGCAAATATTGTTGTAAGTGGCGAGAAGGCTACCTTGTACGATTTACGTGTTGGATACAGCGTTACTGTTAAAACATCTAGTCTTACCCTTACAGAGATAACTGTTAAAGCAACAACTGTTACTACTCAGAAATCTGTTCATGGTGTTATAACTGCTGTAAATCCTGATTGGGGAATGATTCAGGTTAATACTTCTGCAACAAGTGGTGAGATTGCAATCACTCAGGTATTTTTGAAAAAAGGCGCTACAATAATGAACGCTTCAACAGGAAGAACATTCTCAATCAGCAATTTAGAAGTTGGTATGACTATTATGGCTGCCGGAACAGAAAGCGGCGGCATCTTTGAAACAAGTTCTGTAATGGTTGTGCCGGAATAAGTTTTATTTGGTTTTTTAGAGGCTGTGGTCATTTGACCATGGCCTCTTTTGTATTATTTTAAAGAACCCAATTATTTACTCCGGCATATAGTGATTATAGAATGTAGTAATATGTGGAGGAAGTTAATGGATGTCTAAAACATTAAATGAAGTATCGCTTGATAGTGAAGCAAAAATTAATGAGCTTAAAGTTAATAGTGATATAAAGCACAGATTGATGGATTTAGGTATAATTAAAGGTAGCATAATAAGACCTGTATTTAAAAGTCCATCGGGCGACCCGGTTGCATATCTTGTAAAAGGTACGATTATTGCGCTGCGAGAACAGACAACCTCGAAAATTCTTATTGAGGAGGTGTTAACGTGAACCTGGGTAAAAGGATTGTAATGAAAGAAAAAACAAGAATTAAAGAAGAAGATTATATAATAGCACTTGCCGGTAACCCAAATGTGGGTAAAAGTACAGTATTTAATTACCTGACAGGCCTCAAGCAGCATACAGGCAACTGGACAGGTAAAACTGTAGAGAGTGCATACGGCAGATATAGATATGATGGGGAAAACTATGTACTGGTCGATTTACCTGGTACATATTCGCTTACAACACAGTCAAAGGATGAGGAAGCAGCGAGGAATTTTGTATGTTTCGAAAAAACTGATGCAGTTGTAGTTGTAGCTGATGCAACTGCGCTTGAACGAAATATGAATCTTGTTTTACAACTGATGGAGATTACTACAAAGGTAGTCTTATGCGTAAATTTAATTGACGAAGCGGAGTGTAAAGGAATAAACATTGACACAAAAAAGCTTAGCAGTATTCTTAAAATACCGGTTATAGCTACAAATGCAAAAAAAGGTGTAGGCATCGAAGAGTTAAAAAATGCAATAAAAAATACCATACAAACAAAAAAAGGCGGCGCAACGATAACATATGGTGAAAAAATTGAAACCGCAATTTCAATGCTGATGCCGGCGTTGGGACAAAGATGGGTGTGCTTAAAAGCAATTGAAAACAATGAAGAGATATTAAACAGAATTTTAATTGAAAATCCAAATATAAATAAAGAAAAAGCTGATGAATTGACTGTAAAGGCAAACGACTTTTTGTTCGAGAATGGATATAATACAGAGATAATTTTAGAAGAAATAATTAATTCGAATTATAATTTTGCAAATGAAATTATCAAAAAAACAGTTAAAATTAAAGATAAAAACACCAATGCTCGTGATATAAAAATAGACAGAATTTTAACGTCTAAGTTATTTGCATTCCCAATTATGTTTGTATTTTTGGCATTGATTTTATGGATAACCATAGTCGGAGCGAACTATCCGTCACAATTTCTTTCATATGTATTTGGGCTCGTCGAAGACTGGCTGCGCAATGTCTTTTTAAAGGTACATATGCCAATATGGCTTGTATCAATAACTATTGATGGGGTATACAGAACACTTGCGTGGGTTGTGGCGGTAATGTTACCGCCTATGGCGATTTTTTTTCCATTATTTACAATTTTGGAGGATGCGGGTTTTCTTCCGCGAATAGCTTTTAATTTAGATAATTCGTTTAAGCGTGCTTGTGCACACGGTAAGCAGGCCCTTACAACGTGTATGGGTTTTGGGTGTAATGCTGTAGGTGTTTCGGGATGTAATATAATTAATTCACCCAGAGAAAGAATGATTGCAATCCTTACCAATAATTTTGTGCCATGCAACGGAAGATTTTCATCAATAATTTTACTTTCTGCAGTGCTGCTTTCGGTTTGCGGTTTTACCAAAAACACGTCGCTATTATCTGCGTTCATCGTGCTTTTGGTAATTACATTAGGTTTACTAATGACCTTTTTGTGCTCAAAAATTCTAAGCAAATCAATTTTGAAAGGTATGCCGTCACATTTTATACTTGAGCTGCCACCGTATCGCAAACCGAAAATAAGAAGCGTTATTGTTCATTCTGTATTAGATCGTGTACTGTGTGTATTAGGTAGGGCGATCGCTGTAGCCATACCTGCCGGGATTATAATCTGGCTTATGGGGAATATATATATTAGCGACTCTTCCGTATTAACTCTTACGGCTAACTTTTTTGAGCCGTTTGCTCGTTTGTTTGGGCTAGATGGTTATATACTTCTGGCATTTATTCTTGGATTGCCCGCAAACGAAATAGTTGTTCCTCTGATTGTTATGGGCTATTCCTCACAGGCTGTACTTGCTGAACTCAGCGGTGTTGAAGTCATATCAACAATGTTTGTGGCTAATGGATGGACTATTTTAACTAGTATAAATGTAATTCTGTTTATGTTAATGCATTTTCCGTGTGCGACAACTCTTTTGACGATAAAGAAAGAAACAAAAAGCATCAAATGGACTTTGGTAGCTTTCTTGCTACCAACGATATGCGGATTATTTGCATGCCTTTTGACTACGAATGTTGCAAGGCTGATAGATTTATTTTTGTGAAAGCTGTAACAATTTCTTAATATTCTTTTGCTTGCATATAATAATTCAATAGGGTATAATAAACTTAAGAAAAAAGAAAGGCGGTTGGAGTTATTATGGAAATGAATGAAACACAAAAATTTCAATTTGGAGTCAGCAGAGATGAGTATATAAAATCTATAATAACATCAGTGTATGCCGCATTGGAAGAGAAGGGATACAATCCTGTAAGTCAGATGGTTGGCTACATTATGTCCGGTGACCCAACGTATATCACAAGTCACAATAATGCACGTTCTTTGATTAGAAAAGTTGAACGCGATGAGTTATTAGAGGTTTTAGTAAAAAGCTACATCGGTAAGTGATTTTAAATTGAAAATTATTGCAGACGGGGAAGCCCGTCTGCTTTCGTATTTTTTTGTTTATTATTCTATAAGAAGAATTTTGCGGTTAAATGCTTGACAAATATCGCAATAAACTATATTATTATATTTATTATGATTTATTTTTTAGGGGTGTACATATGAATAATACTGAGAAAACAATGGAAAAAATAGTATCGTTGTGTAAAGGACGCGGATTTGTTTATTCTGGCTCTGAAATTTATGGCGGTTTAGCAAACACTTGGGATTATGGTCCCTTGGGTGTTGAGCTTAAAAACAATGTTAAGCGTGCATGGTGGAAAAAATTCGTGCAGGAAAGTCCTTATAACGTAGGACTTGATGCTGCTATTTTGTTGAATCCTAAAACATGGGTTGCCTCTGGTCACGTTGGCGGTTTTTCTGACCCGCTTATGGACTGTAAGGAGTGTAAGTCTCGTTACCGTGCAGATAAACTTATTGAAGACTTTATGCACGATAAAGGTGAAACTGTCGTTGTTGATGGCTGGAGCGATGAGAAAATGCTCGAATTCATCAACGAAAATGGTATCGCATGCCCCAAATGTGGAAAACATAATTTTACTGATATAAGAAAATTCAACCTGATGTTCAAGACTTTCCAGGGCGTTACTGAGGACAGCTCAAGCGAGCTCTTTATGCGTCCTGAAACTGCTCAGGGTATTTTCGTAAACTTTAAAAATGTACAGCGTACAACTCGTAAAAAAGTACCTTTTGGTATCGGGCAGATTGGTAAATCATTCAGAAACGAAATCACACCGGGTAACTTTACATTCAGAACCCGTGAGTTTGAGCAGATGGAACTTGAGTTCTTCTGCGCTCCGGGTGAAGATCTTAAATGGTTCGAGTACTGGAAAGATTTCTGTAAAAAATGGTTGCTCGCCCTTGGCCTTAAGGAAGAAAATCTTAAGTTCCGTGACCACTCTAAAGAGGAGCTTTCTCACTATTCCAATGCAACTACAGACGTTGAGTTCTTATTCCCGTTTGGTTGGGGAGAGCTTTGGGGAATTGCTGACCGTACTGACTTTGACTTAAAACAGCATGCACTTCATTCCGGTGAGAATTTTGAATATATGGACCCGACAACCAATGAAAAATACATTCCGTACTGCATTGAGCCGTCGTTGGGTGCAGACCGTGTTACACTTGCATTTTTGGTTGATGCTTACGACGAAGAACAGGTTGGCGAGTCAGATACACGTGTTGTATTAAGATTCCACCCGGCGTTAGCTCCTGTTAAAATTGCAGTACTGCCTTTATCTAAAAAATTAGGTGAAGGCGCACAGAAAGTATTTGAAATGCTTTCTAAAAAATATGTTTGTGAATACGACGATGCCGGAAGTATCGGTAAGCGTTATCGCAGACAGGATGAGATTGGTACACCGTACTGCTTGACATATGACTTTGACAGTTTAGAGAGCGGCGTAGTAACCATTCGTGACCGTGATACTATGGAGCAGGTTTCAGTAAAAATTGATGATGTATTAAGCTTCTTTGAAGATAAATTTGAGTTTTAATATTAATTCGCCAAATCTGTTGTGAAAATTAACAAATATTTAATTTTTATATTGACAGATTGACAAAAATTTAGTATTCTAATATATATGAACTTGAGAACATTATGTTTTGGAGAGACATATAGAAGGAGCGGTATTGATGGTATCAAAAGCTATTGTTGTTCAGAATCAAGTAGGACTTCATGCCAGACCTGCTACATTTTTTATTCAGAAAACGAATGAATTTAAATCAAGCATCTGGGTTGAGAAGGACGAACGCAGAGTGAACGCCAAAAGCCTTCTCGGTGTGCTTTCTTTAGGCATAACCAAAGGAACAGAAATTACAATTATCGCAGACGGCTCTGATGAAAAAGATGCAATATATGCTCTTGGAGTTTTAATTGAGTCGGATTTTAGTGAATAAGTCGTAAAAAGAGGCGGGGTGTGATGCTGCATCCCGCTTTTTTATGTTTTATTTTAGAAAATAACAGTTAAATTATGGACAAATCGCAATGTTTATTATATAATATTATGTGGCTTATTATCAGATAAGAAAGGAATGTGAGCTATGAAAGAATTTAATGAAATCGCTGAAAGAATAAGGGGTCTGCGTGAAGCTTGCGGATATACACAGGAACAACTCGCAGAAGAGCTAGGTTTAGATATTGGCGTCTATAGAGACTACGAAGACAATGGCGAAAACGTGCCAATTAGTGTGATATATGAAATAGCAAATAAATTTAAGGTTGATTTTACTGAAATTATTACCGGTGTAGCGGCTAAACTCAGTACATATCATATCGTTAAAAAAGATGCAGGCAGAAGCGTCAGCAGATACCCAGGTTATCGTTTTGAAGACTTAGCATTTCGTTACAGTGGAAAAATTATGCAGCCACTTTTGGTTACAATTGACCCGTCAGACGATACTCCGGAATTAGTAACCCATCCCGGACAGGAGTTTAACTATGTCTTAGAGGGAACTGTTTGCGTACTTTTTGAAGACAAAGAGCTTATTTTGGAAGAGGGAGATTCAATTTACTTTAATCCCACGCATCCGCACGGCCAGAAATGCGTCGGTGATAAAAAAGCAAAATTCCTTACCGTTATTACTGAATAAAATTAAAACGAAAGAGAGAAGAATTACATGTTGTTGAAAAAATTCTTATCAAAGACAGAATTCGATTCATATAATGATTTTAAAGAAAATTATGGCGTAAATGTACCTGCTGACTTCAATTTTGGTTTTGATGTTATTGATGCATGGGCAAAAGCTGAACCCGAAAAGCAGGCTCTTGTTTGGTGTAATGATCATAATGAGGAGCATAAATTTACATTTACAGACATCAGTCATCTTTCAAACAAGGCTGCAAACTTTTTTAAGAGTCTGGGAATTAAAAAAGGTTCAGTTGTTATGCTTATTTTAAGAAGAAGATGGGAGTACTGGATTTGCGCAACTGCGCTCCATAAAATTGGTGCTATACTTATTCCCGGTTCGCTTCAGCTTACTAAAAAGGATATAGTATACCGTGCAAATGCTGCGAAAATCAGCGCAGTTATTTGTGTTAACGACAAATTTGTTATTGACCAGGTAGAGCAGTCGATGCCGGACGCTCCGACCATTAAAAACAAGATTTTGGTTGCAGAAGACAGAGACGGCTGGCTCAGTTTTGAAAAAGAAATTTCAAAATTCCCGGATACTTTTGAAAGACCGACAGGTGAAGAGGGTACAACCGTTAATGATGTAATGCTTGTGTACTTTACATCCGGTACTACTGGTATGCCGAAGATGGTTAGACATAATTTTTCATATCCTCTTGGACATATTGTAACCGCTAAATTCTGGCAGAGAGTACAAAATAATAAATTACATATGAGCGTATCAGACTCCGGATGGGCAAAGTTTGGCTGGGGAAAAATATACGGTCAGTGGATTTGTGGTGCTGCTATATTTGCATACGATATGGATAAATTTGTGCCGCTTAATCTTCTTGACAAAATTACAAAATATCAGGTAACTACCTTCTGTGCACCTACGACAATGTACAGATTTATGCTTCAGGAAGACTTGTCAGGTTATGATCTTTCCTGTGTTAAGGAATGGTGTCTGGCAGGCGAACCTTTAAATCCTGAGGTTTATAATCAGTGGAAGCGCATTACCGGACATAATATCCGCGAGGGATTTGGACAGACTGAATCTACAGTTATGCTTGCAAACTTTGAATGGTATGAGCCGAAGCCGGGTTCTATGGGAAAACCGTCTCCGCTTTATAATATTCAACTTGTTGATGATGAAGGAAATAGCTGTGAGGATGGCGAAGAGGGTAGAATCGTTGTTATGGATATTGACAAAGGTCTGCCAACTGGTCTCTTTACCGGATACTATTTAGACGAAGAGATGACTAAAGATAATCTTGGCGGAAAATATTACGACACTGGTGACGTAGCTTGGCGTGACAGCGACGGCTATTACTGGTTTATCGGTCGTAGCGATGACGTAATTAAGTGCTCAGGTTACCGTGTTGGTCCTTTTGAGGTAGAGAGTGCTCTTATTGAGCATCCTTCTGTTGTTGAGTGTGCAATTACCGCAGCTCCGGACCCAATTCGTGGACAGGTTGTAAAAGCGACAATTGTTCTTGCAAAGGGATATACTCCTAGTGATGAACTTAAAAAAGAGCTTCAGGAGCACGTTAAAAGGGTTACAGCACCTTATAAATATCCTCGTATAATTGAATTCGTTGATGAACTGCCAAAAACACTTGGCGGTAAGATCAAACGTGCAGAAATCCGTAAGAAAAACCACCAGCAAGAGTCATGAACGCAGCAAAGAATATGACCCCCAGACTTTTGGAAATCTGTGGGCTTGTTAAAGGGAAAAGAGTTGCCGATGTCGGCACTGACCATGCATATATACCGATTTATTTGATGCAGAAAGGCGTTATTAAATCTGCGATAGCTATGGATATAAATGTTGGTCCGCTTACGCGTGCGAAGGAGAATATAAGCAAGTTCTCGATGCAGGATAAAATATCCACAAGGCTTTCTGATGGTGTAAATGAGCTTAAGTCGGGTGAAGTTGACGAAGTTATAATTGCTGGTATGGGCGGTATCTTAATATGCGAAATATTAGAAGCTGGAAAACGCCTGTGGCCAGATGATATTAAATTCATTCTTCAGCCAATGACTGCGGCGGAAGAATTGCGCAAATATCTTTCTGAAAATGGGTTTGTGATAGAAGCTGAGTCAATTGCAAAAGAGGAAAATAAACTTTATCAGATGATGAGGGTTTCTCGAGGAAATAATGATGTTTTAAAAGAAGTTGATTATTACATTAACCCGCTATTGATAAAAAACGCACATCCGCTTGTAGGTGAGCTTTTAGACAGCAGAATTTATGAATTTGAGAAGATTTTAAGAGGCCTTCAGGCATCAGGACGGGCAGAGCTTTCGGAAAAAGCTGAATATGTAAGTGCACTACTTAAAGAAATGTATGATTTGAAAGAAGGTTTCTTAAATGATAGAGCTTAATGAAATCATATCATATTTGGAAAATATTGCTTCTCCTGATTTGGCGGAGGATTATGATAATGTAGGGTTAATGGTTGGAAATAAAGATGCTGAAATTTCAAAAGTGATAATTTCGCTTGATACCGACGAAAAAACGGTTGAAAAGGCGGTAGAATGTGGTGTAGACTTAATAATATCGCACCATCCTTTGCTCTTTAAACCTGCAAAATCAATAACAAATCAAACCACCACGGGTAGAATAATATATTCGTTAATTCAGAATGATATTAATCTGTATGCTATCCATACAAATTTTGATTCGGCAAGTAATGGTTTGGGAGATTATTTTCTCAAAATGGCGTGCCAGTTAACAGCATATGACAGTTTAGATGGAGAATTTCCTAACGGTATCGGAAGAATGGCGAAACTTGATAATGTTTTGAGTTTTGGTCAGTTAATTGATGTTGTTAAAAACGGCTTAAATCTTTCAAGTGTCAAATTTGTCGGTGATGAGAGCAAACTGATACATACTGTCTCGGTTTGTAACGGCAGTGGCGCTGATATGCTTTTTGATGCTTATGCAAAGGGTGCTGATGTGTATATAACAGGTGAGCTGAAGTACCATCACGCAAGATATGCGTATGAGAATGATTTATGTCTTGTTGAAGTTCCGCATTACGAAGCCGAAATAATATTTTGCAAGTATTTAGCAGATATTTTAAAAGAGAAATTTGCCGATAAATGTGATTTTATTGTTTATCAAAACGAAAATCCCTGGAAAGTTAAATAAAAAAATGCCTTACCGAACTCGGTAAGGCATTTTTTTTAAAAAATATCGGTATATATGTTGAGATATTTCGATTTTTTTGATATAATATAACAATGTATTACCTATTTTAAGGACGCAAGGAATAAAGGAGAAAATATATGAGCGAATGTATTTTAAAGCGCACATTAGATATGCCTATGATTGTTATCAGAGGCCTCATTGTGTTTCCGGGTGCGCTTGTTCATTTTGATATGATTAGAGACAAGTCAATTGCGGCGCTTGACGAAGTTATGGAAGGCGACCGTATGGCTTTTTTAGCTATGCAAAAGGATATTTCCGTTGAGAATCCAACTATGGCAGATATTGAGAAGGTCGGCACGATATGCAAAGTTAAGCAGGTTGTTAAAATGCCAAATGGTATGGTTCGTGTTTTGGTTGAAGGTATTGAGAGAGCAAAAATAGATATTTTAATACAAAATGAGCCGTTTTATAAAGTTGCTATTAGCACATATGACTGCATTGACGATGAAAGTGATGTTGAGGTTGAGGCTTTAAGAAGACGAACTGTAGAAGAATATCAGGAATACTGCGCTAGCAATCAAAAATTAAGTCCTGAAGCTATCTCCGCTATGGATTCTTTAGAAAATCCTGCGACATTTACAGATGCAGTCTCTTCCGGTCTTAAAATTAAGCTTTCTGAAAAACAAAATTTGTTAAATACGTTTTCTCCGGTAGAGCGTATGAAACAGTTAATTGCTATTTTGGCTAAAGAAACGCAAATTTTAGAGTTTGATAACGAAATCAGCCGTCGCGTTAAAGAGGCTATTGACCAAAATCAAAAAGAATATTATTTGCGAGAGCAAATGAAGATTATTCAGGAGGAATTAGGAGATAAAGACGGTATTGGTCTTGAAATTAAAGAATACAAAGAGCGTCTGGAGAAAGCCGGTGTGCCTGAAGAAGTCTACAAAAAATGTGAGCAGGAGCTTGAGCGTATGCAAAAGATGCCTTATGGGAACCCTGAGGCAAATGTTATTCGCAATTATATCAGCTGGATTTGCGACCTCCCCTGGTCGATTTCAACTGAGGATAGGCTTGATTTAGCTATGGCTAAAGATATTTTAGAACGTGACCACTACGGTCTTAAGAAAATTAAAGAGAGAATACTTGAATATCTGGCGGTAAAGAAAATGACCGGAACTTTAACGGGTACTATTTTGTGTTTGGTTGGACCACCGGGAGTTGGTAAAACATCAATAGCCCGCTCTATAGCTGAAAGCATAGGTAAAAATTATGTACGCATTTCACTCGGTGGAGTTCGTGATGAAGCGGAGATTCGCGGCCACAGAAAAACATATATTGGTGCGATGCCAGGACGTATTATAAATGCACTTAAGCAGGCAAAGTCCAATAATCCGTTAATGCTTTTTGATGAAATTGATAAAATGAGCAATGATTTCAGAGGCGACCCTGCTTCTGCAATGCTCGAAGTATTAGACAGCGAGCAAAACTCAAAATTCCGTGACCACTATCTTGAAGTTGATTTTGATTTATCGGGTGTGTTGTTTATTGCAACGGCAAATACGTTAGATACTCTTCCAAGACCGTTACTTGACCGTATGGAAATTGTAGAGCTTTCAGGATATACTTCGCAGGAGAAATTCCATATCTGCAAAGAACATTTAATTCCAAAACAGCTTAAAAAGCACGGCATTACAAGTTCCATGCTTAAGATAAGCGATGCTGCGATTCGCTATATAATTGATGGCTATACAAAAGAGGCCGGTGTAAGAACATTAGAGCGAACAGTAGGTAAACTTTGTAGAAAAGCTGCATTTAAATTTATTGAAAATCCTGATGAAAAGATAACAGTCAGCTTAAAAAATGTTACTGAATTTTTGGGTAACAACAAATATTTTCAGGATTCGGTTTCTAAGAAAAATGAGATTGGTGTCGTTACAGGTCTAGCCTGGACACAGGTTGGTGGAGATACGCTTTCTGTCGAGGTTAGCGTTATGAAAGGTAGCGGCAAGCTTGAACTGACCGGAAAACTCGGAGATGTTATGCAAGAGTCTGCGAAAGCTGCAATAAGCTATATAAGAGCTAATGCATCAAAACTTAAGATAAAAGAAGATTTTTACAAAAATACAGATATTCATATTCACGTTCCCGAAGGTGCTACGCCAAAAGACGGGCCTTCTGCTGGTATCACCATTGCAACAGCACTTACCTCTGCGCTTACAGGAAGAAAGGTAAATCACGAGGTTGCAATGACCGGTGAGATTACGTTAAGAGGAAGAGTTCTGGCAATCGGTGGACTTAAGGAGAAATCTTTGGCGGCATATCGCGCAGGCATTAAGACTATTTTAATACCGGCAGAGAACACTAAAGATATTGACGAACTTGAATCGGTTGTTAAAGAAAACCTTAAGATAATACCTGTATCGACTATGGACGAGGTAATAAAAGCAGCACTTTTATAAAAATTTAACGCAAGGGGGAGCTATTGCCGTGAAACTTAATACAAACAAAGTTGAACTGTTGATTTCTGCGGTTAAAAAGGCACAGTATCCAAATACTGCAGTACCTGAAATTGCTTTAGCAGGACGTTCTAATGTAGGCAAGTCATCATTAATAAATAAGGTCTTAAACAGAAAGAACTTTGCCAGAGTCAGCGCCACACCGGGAAAAACAGCAACTATAAACTTTTATAATATTGACGGCAAACTAACCTTGGTTGACCTCCCGGGTTATGGATATGCTTCAAGGTCCCGTGACGAGATAAAAAAATGGGGAACGATGATTGATGAATATTTAAATAGCCGTCCGCAGCTTAATCAGGTAATACTTTTAGTGGATTCCAGACATAAGCCAAGCGCAGACGATGTTACGATGATGAACTGGATTAGAAGTTGCAGTGAATATGCAGTAGTATTTGCTACCAAAGCTGATAAGCTTTCTAAAACAAAGCTGCAGGAAAACCTTGAGCTCATCATTGAGACTCTTGATTTGCAAGATGGCGATGTTTTAATCCCTTTCTCGAATAAAAACAATGAATGTGTTGATAATTTCTGGGACTATGTTTATGGTTGCATACTCGATACAGAGGAGGATGAGCAATGAGATTAGCCAGATTTAGCTATAAAGATAAGATGGGTTTCGGCGTGGTTTCAAAAGATGAAATCATAGTGGCAAAAGGCGATATGTTTGGAGAATATAAACTCACAAAGAAAAAGTTGCCTTTATCATCCGTTAAACTTTTGCCGCCTTCAGAGCCTTCTAAAATTGTTGCTGTCGGTCTTAACTACAAGGCGCACACAGAAGAGTTTGGTGAGGAAGTTCCCGATGAACCTAGGCTGTTTTTAAAACCTGTCTCAGCGGTGATAGGACATAATGATAATATAATACTTCCTTCACAGTCGCAAAGAGTTGATTACGAGGCGGAGCTTGCCATTGTAGTCAGCAAAAAATGCTCTAAAATATGCGAGGCTGAAGCGGATGAATATATCTTAGGTTATACTTGCTTAAATGATGTTACAGCCAGAGATTTGCAGAGAAAAGACGGACAATGGACGAGAGCGAAGGGATTTGATACATTTGCGCCGGTTGGTCCGTGGATTGAAACAGAAATTAATCCTGATTCGCTAAGCATCAGCCTTTTGCTTAACGGCGAGGTTATGCAAAGCTCAAATACCGATATGTTTATTTTTAAAACAAGGCAGTTAGTAAGTTACATCTCAAATGTGATGACGCTTTTACCGGGGGATATAATCACCACAGGAACTCCGAGCGGCGTTGGACCAATGAAGTCCGGCGATGTCGTTACAGTAAAGATTGAAGGAATTGGCGAGTTAATAAATAATGTAAAGTAATATAAATTTACAACTGAAAGGATAATTATTATGGAAAAAATATTAGGATTACTTGAAAAGGATGCGACATTAAGCGCAAAAAACATAGCACAGTTACTTGGAATGGATGAAAATGAAGTCAATGAAAAGATAAAAAAATACGAAGAAGAGAATATAATATTGGGTTACAAGACTATCGTTAATTGGGAAAACACAGAGTTTGAACCGGTAACAGCGATAATTGAACTGAAAGTTACACCACAGCTAGGTGAGGGATTTGACAAAGTAGCCGAAGAGATACAGGAATATAGCGAGGTCTCATCAGTATATCTTATGTCCGGAGGTTATGATATTACTGTAACAGTTGAGGGTAAAACAATGAAAGAGGTTGCTCTGTTTGTTGCTGAAAAACTTGCTCCTATGGAAGAGGTTTTAAGTACAACTACTCATTTTGTGCTTAAAAAATATAAAATAGACGGAATTCTAACAGGTAAAAAGACGACAGATCCGCGTGAGGTGATAACACTGTGAATTACAATAAATTGTTATCGGACAAGGCTAAAAGCATTGAGCCGTCCGGAATAAGAAAATTCTTTGATATAGTAAGTGAAATGGAAGATGCGATTTCGTTGGGCGTTGGTGAGCCTGACTTCGTCACACCCTGGCATATCAGACACACGGGAATTCGTGCGCTTGAAAATGGTCACACGCATTACACTTCAAATGCAGGTCTTTATGAACTTCGCAAGGAAATTGTTAAATATTTAGAGCGTCGCATGGGACTTACATATGACCCGACAAATGATGTTATCGTAACTGTCGGTGGCAGTGAAGCGATTGATTTGTGCGTTCGCTCGCTAGTAAACCCGGGTGACGAGGTATTAATTCCCGAACCGAGTTTTGTTTGCTATAAACCGTGTACAGTTTTAGCGGGCGGTGTACCTGTTCCTATTGTAACTAAGGCTGAAAATAAGTTTAAATTAACCAAAGAGCAGTTAAAAGCGGCTATTACACCGAAAACAAAGCTTTTGGTACTGCCGTATCCCAATAACCCCACGGGCGCTATTATGACGCGTGAAGACTTAGAAGAAATTGCTGAGGTTTTGCGTGGTACGGATATTATGATTTTATCAGATGAGATTTATTCTGAACTTACATATGGTTTAAAACATACCTCTATAGCAAATATTGACGGCATGAAAGAGCGAACCATTATTGTAAACGGATTTTCTAAATCATATGCGATGACCGGTTGGCGTCTTGGTTTTGCTGTAGGTCCTGCTGAAATTATGAAAACAATGCTCAAAATTCATCAGTACGCGATTATGAGTTCGCCTACCACAAGTCAGTATGCTGCTGTTGAAGCGCTTAAAAACGGCGATGAAGATATTGAGCATATGAGAGATGAATACAACGGCAGAAGACGTATGATTGTTGATGGATTCAACAAAATTGGTCTTGAGTGTTTTGAGCCTGAGGGTGCATTTTATGTATTCCCGAGCATTCAGTCTACCGGTCTGTCATCAGAAGAATTTTGTGAGAAACTTTTATACACCGAAAAGGTAGCAGTAGTTCCAGGAAACGCGTTTGGAAGCAGTGGAGAAGGTTTTGTGCGTTGCTCCTATGCATACAGCATAAAAAACATCCAGATGGCACTTGAACGAGTTGAAAAATTTGTAAACGCTCTTAAAGGGTAAATAAGTAAACGGGAGAGTATAATCAAATGGCGATGAATATAGTTTTAGTGGAGCCTGAAATTCCACAAAATACCGGTAATATTGCAAGAACCTGCAAGGCAACCGGAAGTATTCTACATATTGTGAAGCCTATGGGCTTTACTATTGATGACAAGAAACTTAAACGTGCAGGTCTTGACTATTGGTATGAGTTAGATATTCGGTACTATGAAAATTTAAGAGATTTTTTTGAAAAAAACAAGGGTAATTTTTACTTCGCTACTACCAAAGCTAAACATCGTTATGACGAGCCGGATTATAAAGATGGCGACTATTTTGTATTTGGAAAGGAAACCAGAGGTCTTCCGGAAAACCTTTTGGAGCAAAATTATGACAACGCAATAAGAATTCCTATGGGTGAGGGGAATAGATCTCTAAACTTATCTAATTCTGTAGCGATAGTCTTATATGAAGCGTTAAGACATAATAACTTTAAAGGATTGCAAGAAGATGGCGAATTAACCGGCAGAGAGGAAGCAAGTTTATGAGTGAAATTATCTCTTTACCGCTTGCTGATTTTAATCCAAAACAAATTTTTGAGTGCGGCCAGTGTTTCAGATGGAACTTATGTGATGATGGCTCATACATTGGAGTCGTTCGTGATAAAGTTTTAAAATTAAGTTCTTGTGAAAATAATATAAATTTTGAAAATTCAAATCGAAATGAGATTGACGAGCTTTGGAATGTATATTTTGATTTAAAATGTGATTATTCTGCCATTAAAAACAGTTTATCTGATGGCGGTATAATGGACGAGGCAATTAAGTTTGGTGGCGGAATACGTATTTTAAAGCAAGAACCGTGGGAAACGCTTATTTCTTTCATAATTTCTTCAAACAATAATATTCCGAGAATTAAGAAAATTATAGAAACTTTTTGTGAACTGTTTGGTGATAAACTTGAGGCATTTGGTAAAGCCTATTATACATTTCCAAGGCCTGAAAAATTATACAACATTAATAAAGAGGATTTAAAAGATCTTCGTGTCGGTTACAGAGATGTCTTTATTTTAGATGCAATTGAAAAAGTAAACTCAGGAGAAGTTGATTTAGAAAAAATAGCACAGCTTAATTATAGTGAGGCTAAGGCAGAACTTATGAAAATTAAAGGTGTTGGTCCTAAGGTTGCAGATTGTATAGCGCTTTTCGGTATGGGAAAACAGGAAGCTTTTCCTGTGGATGTATGGGTAAGGCGTGTGTTGCATAAACTTTATAATAAAGAGTGCACGCCGAAAGAAGCAGCTATTTTTGCTGAAGAAAAATTTGGTAAATATGCGGGTATTGCTCAACAGTATTTGTTTTATTATATACGCGAAAATTTTGCTGATATTTTTGCGTAATCGGGGAGGTTATAATTATGGCTAAAACTAAGACATTTGAAGAAAATATGGCCGAGCTTGAATCAGTGGTCGAAACATTAGGCGAAGGCGATATTTCATTAGATGAATCATTAAAGCTTTTTGAAAAGGGAATTAAGCTTTCGAATGCATGTCAGAATATGCTTGATAAAGCGGAACAAAAAGTAACAGTTTTAATAAGTGAAAATGATGAGGTAATTGAAGAAGATTTTATTAAAGAATGATAATTGGAGATGTTGTCTGATGTTTAAACAAGAATTAGAGCAGAAAATACAATGTGTTAATAGTTTTTTAGAAAAATATTTTATAAAAAACGACAATTATCAGAAAAATATATACGATGCTATGGCATATAGCCTGTTTGCCGGTGGCAAGAGAATCAGACCGGTAATTATGATGGCTTGTGCCGAGCTTTTTGGCGATGCTGAAAAAGCAATGCCGTTTGCTTGCGCGCTTGAAATGCTCCACACTTATTCTCTTATTCATGATGACCTTCCTTGCATGGACAACGATGATCTGCGCAGAGGTAAACCGACAAATCATGTTGTTTATGGCGAATCTATGGCTGTATTAGCAGGTGATGCGCTTTTGACCCGTGTATTTGAAATCGCGCTAAAGCATTCCGAGCTCTTGCCTGAGGACACGATTAAGGCAGTAACCATACTTGCTGAAGCAGGTGGGACGGAAGGAATGATTGGCGGACAGGTTATAGATATAGAGTCAGAAGCAAAACAAGTAGATGAAGAAACGCTTAATGAACTTCACATACATAAAACCGGTGCTTTGATTATAGCAGCTGCAAAACTCGGAGCTATTGCCGGAGGCGCAGGTGACGAAGATATTTTAAGAGTGGCCTCCTACGCAAAAGACCTTGGTCTTGCGTTTCAAATTAAGGATGATATCTTAGATGTTGAAGGTGATGCATCGGTTTTGGGCAAGAACATTGGCGCTGATGATAAAAAAGATAAAACTACTTTTGTTAAGTTATATGGTCTTGAAAAATCCAAGGAGCTTTTAGCACAATATACAGAGAGTGCCAAGCAAAGTTTAAAACCGTATGGTAATAAGGCAGACTTTTTATTGGAATTGGCAGATTTTCTTTTAAAAAGAGATAATTAATTTACATTAAGGGAAGGTAATGAATTTGAATTTTTTCTCTGAATTTTTTTCTAATAAGATGCTTGTATCAGCGCTTGTAGCATGGTTTGTAGCACAATTGTTAAAAGTTATTTTTGTTTTGCTTAAGGATAAAAAAATTGACGTCAGAAGATTTGTTGGCTCCGGAGGTATGCCAAGTTCACATTCGGCGTTTGTGTTAGCGCTTGCTACGTCTGTCGGATATGAAACGGGACTCCGATCCGCTGCCTTTGCAATATGTGTTGTGCTTGCGTTTATTGTTATGTATGATGCATCTGGCGTAAGAAGAGCTGCAGGTGAGCAAGCAGAAATTTTAAATAAAATAATTGAAAATTTTGGTAATGAAAATCTCGAAGTTACCGGCAAAAGACTAAAGGAGCTACTTGGACACACTCCGTTTGAAGTTTTTGCTGGTGCGCTTGTCGGAATAGTTGTATCTGTTTTATACTACGCTTTTTAAGACGGTGTAAAACAAAGAATTAACGAGATAATTTAAAATATTCGATATAGATTGATATTTTTAAAAAGTATGGAATGTGTATCTTAAAATTTTAATTTGAATTTTTTTTGTTTTGTGGTATAATATTATTTGGTGGTGCAGTATCCTAGTCAGCGCTTCTCGTTCCCAGGACGGGCCTAAAAATCCGTTGAAGGGCATATCGATGAAGTTCCTGGTGCTTGCTTTCGACGCCCAGTCGGGGGTTGGTGCTGGGAGTTAAGGCTTAGGGGCAGTCTGCAATGGCATGTGGATGGCGACCCCTTTTCCGTGGAGACCTGCTCTTGTGCATGCGTGTGCTCCGTTTTCGGCTTTTAGCCGGAACGTGACATAACGGTGTACGAAGCAGGATTAAACCTGTTTTGCGGTGCAAATTTTTCACAGTATGACCAATTAGGTCATACGGCCGAATTTTCGGCATGGCTTATGCTTGTGATTAAGGCGTGCTGTGTACAGTGTAGCCTGCCTTGAGTGGGTATGGTGGATAGCGGATCAAACATATTGTTCACGGGCAAGGACGATGTGTTATTGCTGTTTGAAACCATATTTGCAAAAGAGGCTAAGAACGAGTTTGACTGTTTGGGAAAACCTCTAGGCTGTTCTTTTTGAGGTGCTTTTGGGATTGCAGTACGGACTTAAGTGGTGATTCGGTTCTGCCAGGGGTAACCCGGCAGGTAGCGCCTAAAGGGAAACCGCTGAATTGGCGACGATTCAGCAGCGCTTCGGGAAATCCTACCGAACCTAAACCGTAAAATTAACCTTTAGCATTACCACCCCCTTATTCAGGGTAAAAATTAACAGAAAATGTATGGTTCGCCAATTTGGCGGACCGTATTTTGTAAAAAGAACTTTTTTGATGAAATAATTGAAAGGCTTGGTGAACATCATGGATACAGACGGCGATAAGGAAAAGCTTAAAATTAAAGTTCGCTCCAATAATGTCGGCAACAGGAAGATAAGCTATAAATGGGTTGTTACGATAATTATCTGGACTTTCTTCATTTCCTGTTTTATGCAGACTCTTCAGGCAGGACTTATGAGTAAAGTTAATTTGATATGGGCCTTTATAATTTTGTTCGCATTTATATTGATAGGTATAATTTTTGATATTATCGGAGTTTCTGTAACTGCTGCATCAGAGATTCCTTTTCATTCTCTGTGTTCCAGAAAAGTAAGAGGAGCAAAAGAAGCAGTAAGGCTTATTAGAAATGCAGATAAAGTTGGTAACTTTTGCAATGACGTAATTGGAGATATAGCAGGTATCATTTCAGGTAGCGCTGCCGGCGCAATAGTAGTGATGCTTCATAGCTTTTCTCCTAAAAGTGATGAATTTATTTTATCTGTTGCACTAGCTGGTATTGTTGCAGCACTTACTGTTGGCGGCAAAGCGTTTGGTAAAGGCATAGCAATTTTAAATTGTAATTCAATTATTTTTACTGTTGGTAAAATAATTAGTTTTATTATGCCGGTAAAAGACAAAAAGACAAAGACAAAGAAAAAAAATAACTGATTTTGCTTAGGAATTAACAAAAGGAGAAACAAGTCAATGGCTACTACAAAAGATACAAAAATGCTTGGTGTTTTAGGTAATCCGCTTAAGCATACATTTTCACCCAAAATGCACAGCTTTTTTGCGCAGGAAACTGGTTTGGACACAGCATATCTCGCATTTGAAGTTGAAAAGGATGATCTTTCAGTAATTGTGGACGGCGCTAAAAAATTAGGTGCGGTTGGTTTTAATGTAACGTCGCCCTATAAGATAGATATAATGAGCTGCATTGATGTTGTTGACCCGGAAGCAGAGCTTATGGGTGCGGTAAACACTATTGTAAACCGTGACGGAAAATGGTATGGATACAATACCGACGGTGATGGTTTCGTAAATTCGTTAGTAGCGCAAGCTGGTGATATTACTAATAAAAAAGTTTTGATAATTGGCGCTGGAGGCTCCGCAAGGAGTATTGCGTATAAGCTAGCTAAAAAAGACGTAGAATCTATATCATTTAACGCCAAAACTCAGAAAAAGATAGATGTTATTTATGATGTCATCAGCAAAAATACCGAATGTAAATGTTTTAAAAATATGGATGTAAATGAGGCTTATGATATAATAATAAACACAACACCGCTCGGAATGCATCCGTATGAAAAAGAAAATCCATTTAAAGAACATATGGATATGATAAGCAAAGATACAATTTGTTGTGATTTAATTTATAATCCAGAAAAAACATTGTTTTTACAATTATCCGAGCAGCGTGGTGCTAAAATCATAAACGGTTTATCTATGTTTGTGCTACAGGGTGTTTATGCATATGAACTGTTTTGTGACGTGAAACTTGACGAAAAGTGTATTGAGGGAGCGACCCGACTTCTTTCAGAATACTTAAATTAACCGGAAGGTGCAAAAATGATAGAGAGTAAAAGAATAACTTTAAATGACAAA
>JAZNJS010000066.1:0-2067 GCA_045578185.1 Clostridia bacterium | reverse complement strand
AACTTCCGTGACATCGTTTGCAGGATACTGTGCATCAATAACCGCATTTATTTCCTCAAGGTCGCTTTCTAAAAGCACACCTTTTTCAAGCCAGCCTGCCGCATTTAAAATAACCTGATAATCAGGCATTTTACCAACTGCATCAATAAGTCCTTTTTTAATAAAATCTTTTAATACAAACATCAAATTGTACCTCCTAATGAAATTATTGCATCTGTAAGCTCGTCAATTACTGCTTGTCCGTCTAAATAATACTCGCACTCGATATTTACACCTTGCTTATCGGTAGTAAGTGTCATAGTAGGCGAGATAGATGTAACTTCTATATTGCCGTCAACAGCAGATACATATTCTTCTACCTCTCTGCCACTTTCATCACGTACTTTTAATACTACACCTTCAATATCAGGCACATATGGAGTGTAATCTGTCAGGATAGTTCCTTCTTCGAGTCGGGGATATACCGTGACATTTTCAAGCGTGCCTGCATTTTTCGCTACGACGATATAAAGCTGAATTCCTTTATAATCTTCGTGTACTGTAAATGTTCTTGATACTCTGCCCTCCGTATTTGCCCCAACGGTGCTATCCCAGGTTGTGCCATTTGTACTTGTGTTATTAGAAACAAATACATTATAATAGTCCGGTGAGTTTTGCAATGACAACGTATACTTTTTGCCCTTTTCTAGAAGTTTCTGCGTTGCTCTGTTTGAATAAAGTTGATACACTGCCGTAGCCGTAGGCGTGCCGTTTAGAGTAATAGAACCATCATTATTAACAGTAAATGTAATCCCATTCGCTGTATAATCATTATCATAATAATATGGCCCAGGGATTATATTTTTGCTGCTTATTTTTGCTTTAATTATGTGTTCTGTCGGCGAAACATCATCAATATAAATAAAACTATCGCTCATCTCTCCTTTTAGAGCGTTTGCATACATTTCCCTTTCTTTTTTGAACAACTCAGAATGTGCCTCACCATCAGTATTGTGCTTCGTCAAATCATTAGCCACCGAATTTGCCTTCGCTTGAGTTACAAGTGACTGCGCCTCAAGCTTTGCCAAAACTGGTTCATTGTCACTCGATAAAAGCCCTGTTTCTCCAAAACCCTTGCGCACTCGGGTAAGAACAACGGCGGTGGTCACATACACGCCGTTTGCACGCACAAGCGCAACCTCTATTTCAAGCTCACCCTCTATAGCTATTGCATTGTCTGCAACATCATAATACACACCTTCTGCTGTGCAAACTCCGCTGTCTATTATGACGGCTCCATCCGCTCTTTTTGACTTAACAGTCAGTGCGCAGCCTGACGTATCATAAAGCTTACCGTTAGAATAAAAAGCAAGATTTAGGCGGTAACCCTTTTTATCGCCGCTTGTAAAGAGAATATCCTCGCACAGTTCTCTTTCTCCCTGCATATTAATCTTTATATTGTACTCTATCATCTGTTCACCGCCTTTTTAACAAAATACCATTTTAAATTTAAATGCAACACTTTTAGAGGCGATTGAGCTGTTGACTCTCCAATCAAGTGTTCCATTTAAGATATTTCCGCTTTGTGAAAATGTAATATCTGCTGTAGAATAATAATTTATCGAGCCGGTAATTCTGAATTTATCTGTAAATGCCTCTCCCCAACCGTTGTCGTTTCCGGTTCTCCCGCCGTGAACACAGTAGTGGCTTCCGTCTGTAAGGTCATATATACCTAACTCACCACGGCTCTTACTCGTCTCTCCAATAAAGAACGCCCTGGTAAAAGTATTCACACCTAAATCAATGCTAAACTCTACCGTACCACTTGACTCCTTGGTCGTATCTAAAATTATATTTTTTTCAACAGTCATAGAAAAGTTCGCGTTACTCTGATACCCCGGCACTTTTCCTTTTGCATACATACGCTTATCGGTAATTGTTCCATCTGTGCCTATCTCCGCCAGAAGAACAAAATCTCCTGTCGGTGCTTTGGTAGTGCACGCAGGATAGTTTCTGTTCTGCATGACTAAATCCTGCTTTAAATATACATAATTTATCTCTTTTTCAGTATATGGAAGCGTCTCAGTC
>JAZNJS010000065.1:0-5269 GCA_045578185.1 Clostridia bacterium | reverse complement strand
GAAGGTGTAGTATTAAAAGTACGTGATGAAAGTGGCAGAGAGGTAGAAGAATATGTATCTGCTGTTGACGGCAATATAGAAGTTACATCTATCTCGCCTACTATGACACTTACTACCGACACGCCAGGAATAAATATAAAGGCTGAATACAACAAGGACGCAAATAAAGTAATTGAAAAGCTTACGAATGCAATTATTGCGATGGGAGGAAATGTATAATGTTTAGTTTAAGTGAATTTATTAAAAAAGGTTTGCTTTCAGCAGTTGGCAAAATGTCAGATTATAAGGTTATTTTAAATGCAGCGGGGTGGCTTGAAAAAGGAGTTCTCTCAGAAGATGACCTTGCCGAAATAAATGTGGCTATTGAAGCTCAATATTCGGTAGAATCGGAGGAGTACAATGAAAATATTTCTTGATGCGGGGCACAACTTTTCGGGTGGTGATACTGGCGCATCAGGCTTCGGGCTTAAAGAGCAGGATGTTACCTTTGAAATTGCAGATAAACTGAGAATGCTTTTTCAAAATGCCGGGCATGAGGTGAAAATGAGCCGTGAGAAAATGACAGACAATGTCGGTAACGGCACGGTTGCTTCAAGCATTGCCGGCAGGGTAGATATGGCAAACCGTTGGGGTGCGGATTTGTTTATATCCATTCACGCTAACGCCTATAACGGCTCTGCGCGCGGCACGGAGACGTTGGTGTACAACCTTGACGGTGAGGCTGGAGAGATTGCCAAAAGAGTGCAGAATGAAATTGTGGTAAAGCTTGGGACTAGAGACAGAGGCCTAAAAGTGCGTCCCGACCTTGGCGTTTTGCGTATGACAAATATGCCTGCGCTTTTGATTGAGACCGCATTTATTGACAATGAAGACGATGCCTGGTTATTAAAGAGCAAACAGGATGGTTTTGCAAGAGCGATTTTTTATGGAGTCGCGGGTGAAGAGACAAAGCCGTCATCCGAACTCATAAAGCCGAATGATATTGTGTGGGAGTATGCGCAAAGAGGAATTGTATCAGACAGCGTGGGCATGGTCAGGGAAATAGAAGCTGACCCTGACGGCAGACTATACTGGCTTGCGAGGAAAGCACTTGAATATATGAGAGAAAGAGGAATTTAGGAGGAGCATAATATGGATACAGTTATTTCATGGCTAAAACCTTTGGCGGGTATTTTATGCGCCGGTCTTACTCTTTTATTCGGAGGTATCGACACGGTACTTTTGGTGCTTATTTTTTTAATGGCAACAGACTATGTATCAGGTGTGTGGTCAGCGGCGCTTGCTGGTGCGCTGTCAAGTAAAAAGGGTTTTAGCGGTTTATTTAAAAAAATTATGATTTTAGCTATTGTTGCCGTGGGGCATATGATAGGCGAGATAGTCGCAATTCCTGAAATACGCTCGCTTGTAATAGGTTTTTACATTGCAAATGAGGGCATATCTATTTTGGAAAATGCGGGCGAGCTTGGCGTGCCGCTTCCCGAAAAGCTTATTGAGGTTTTAGAATGCCTTAAAACAAAAAACGAAATACAGTAGAGATTAAATCACACCCGTTTGGGTGTGATTTAACATTATAGAGAGGAGAGAGGATGGACGAGGTTTTTACCTTTAAAGACTGGGATGAAATGACGGAAGAACTGCTTGGAGGTCTTCGGTTTTTGCTCGGTTTATATGCACAAAGCGGTGCGGAAAATGTAAAAATACATATGAAACCTTATATAAAAAAGGCCGTTTCGGACTATTATGATTCTGTATGCTTTGGCGCACTTGCTACAGAGAATTTAAAGCGCTATGGTGACAGAGACGAAAGGTTTATAGAGGACATTAAAGGAGATATTGAAAAGGCGTCTGTTACGACGGCAAAGGAACTTTTATCCGGAGTGGATTCTGCCGAAGATATCTTATCAGATTTTAACAGTCTGATAAATGAACTGTCACGCATCTTGCGCAAGAGAAAAAGCGATTTTGAGGAGATGCTTGGCAGCTTTTCTGGACAAATGATAAGATATATGCTATTATGGGATTGTGAGGATTGTGGTCTTACCCGCTACAGATTTATGACGGTGGGAGAAAGCTGTGATGCGTGTGAGGCTTTAGACGGAAAAATATTTGATATTAAAGATGCACAAAGCGGCATAAACCTTGCGCCGATGCATCCGAACTGCAACTGTATAACCCAAATTTTAGACGATGAATTAAATGTCGTCGTGACAGTAGGCGGGAAGGAAAAAGAAGACTTTGGTGTAAAAGAATATGACGGATATTTTGCTCCGTCTTTGAGGATACCTAAGGATGAGTGTAAAAAGCTGGAGGTAAATAATATGTACATTTTTCAAGATGAGATAAAGATATTGACCGAGCAATGTCCTGAAATGAAAAGGATTTTAAAGAGCTTTATCCTGTCATTTTAAAGTATTGCGGAGAAAAAACCAAGCAGAGCTTTGAGGATTGCATAAATTACCGACCGTAAAAAGTTTGATAAATAAAAAAAGAGACTGCCATCGGCAGTCTCTTTTAATTTTACATATTAATACAATTTTTCGCCGTTTTTCTTTTTCATCATAGCGCGGACCTTAAGCGGCAGACCGAACAGGTTGATAAAGCCTGCTGAATCCTTCTGGTCGTAAACCTCGTCCTCTGAGAAGGTTGCGATATCTTCGTCATAGAGTGAGTACGGAGATTTTGCACCTGCCGGCATTACATTACCCTTATACAGCTTGAGTCTTACTGTACCGGTAACGGTTTTCTGCGTATCTGCGATGAATGCAGAAAGCGCCTCACGAAGCTGGGTAAACCATTTTCCGTCATAAACAAGCTCCGCAAATTTAGATGCAACGAGCTCTTTATAGTGCATTGTGTCACGGTCTAATGTAATGTACTCGAGCTCTTTGTGAGCAGCATAAAGAACTGTTCCTGCCGGAGTCTCATAAACGCCACGGGATTTCATACCAACGAGACGGTTTTCAACCATATCGGCAATACCAACGCCGTTTTCACCTGCAATGCGGTTTAACTCTTCGATTAAAGCAACAGGAGCGTACTCTTTGCCGTTTAACTTAACCGGGATACCCTCTTTGAAATCAATCTCGATATAGGTCGGGGTGTCGGGAGCTTCCTCAGGCGTTTTCATAAGTTTTAAAATTTTGTCATACTGCGGCTCGTTCCACGGGTCCTCAAGGTCCATACCCTCGTGGGAGAGATGCCAGAGGTTACGGTCCATAGAGTAGTTATCCTCTTTGGTTACCGGAACGGGGATATCGCGTGCGATTGCATAGTCGATTTCCTCTTCGCGGGATTTGATATCCCAGATTCTCCACGGAGCAATAATCTTAAGGTGTGGAGCGAGCGCCTTGATGGTCAGCTCAAAACGAACCTGGTCATTTCCTTTACCTGTGCAGCCGTGGCAGATAGCGGTTGCGCCTTCTTTTTCAGCGATTTCAACCAGTCTTTTTGCAATCGGAGCACGAGCAAGGGAAGTACCGAGCAGGTATTTACCCTCATAAACAGCGTTTGCCTGAATAGCCGGGAAAATAAAATCGGTTACGAATTCTTCGGTAATGTCTTCTATGTACAGTTTGCTTGCGCCGGTCTTAAGCGCTTTTTCCTCCAGACCGTCAAGCTCTTTTCCCTGTCCTACATTTCCTGCAACTGCGATAACTTCGTAGTCATAATTCTCCTTAAGCCACGGAATGATGATGGATGTATCCAGTCCGCCGGAATATGCCAGAACAACTTTTTCTTTTGCCATTTGCATTTCCTCCTAAAACGTGATAAAATATAGTTAAGTTTTTATTTTTTAATGATGCATTCTTTACATCAAAGATTGTGCTTGAATAAAAATTCAACGCGCGCAAGTAATATTATAACGCAATAATTATAAAATTTCAATCCCTTTTTATACGAATAATATAAAAATATGCAAGAAAATATGCGGATTATAAGCTAATTTTTTGTATATTTATACATTTTGTTGCAAAAGTGAGGCTAAATAGCGATGATTATTTTGGGTATTGACCCTGGAATTGCAATTGTAGGTTATGGCGTGGTGGAGTATGTTGGCAACCAGTTTCGCGTTATCAGCTATGGTGCAATCACCACAGAGGCAGGGATGAAACTGTCTGACAGACTAAGAGATATTTATGAAAGCGTACATATATTAATAGAAAAGTTTAAGCCCGATGCATTTGCGGTCGAGGAGTTGTTTTTTAATACTAATGTAAAGACGGCAATATCAGTTGCACATGGAAGAGGGGTCTGCCTGCTCGCTGCATCAATTCAGGGAGTGCCGATTTATGAATACACACCTCTTCAGGTAAAACAGGCGGTCTGCGGATACGGCAGGGCGGATAAAAAACAGGTGCAGCGGATGGTGACGTCGCTTTTAAACCTCCAGTCGACACCAAAACCCGATGACGTTGCCGATGCTTTGGCAGTTTCAATCTGCCACGCACACAATGCGAGATATCAGAAACTGGTGCACGAGGAAAGTGTATAGATTTAAAATACAGGAGTTGAAACTATGATAGCTTTAATAAACGGAACGATTGAATATATAGATGAAAACTCGGCGGTGATTGATACGGGCGGCGTGGGTTATCGTGTATATATGTCTCCGGCGAATCTTGCGCGCATAAATGCGGGGCAGAGCGTGAAGATACATACTTTTCTGCGTGTTGCAGAGGGCATAATGGACCTGTACGGATTTTTAACCAGAGAAGAGCTTTCGATGTTTAAAATGATAATATCCGTATCTGGCGCTGGACCAAAGGCCGGTCTTGCGGTACTTTCCGTTATGGCACCTGCTCAGGTTGCGCTCGCTGTGGTGACAGACGATTATAAATCTATAACAAAGGCGCAGGGCGTAGGTCCCAAGCTTGCGCAGAAGATTGTTTTAGAGCTTAAGGACAAGCTGAAAAATAATGATTTAATTGCAGGCAGCGCGTCCGGTGATGGCTCCATCTTTGCAGCGGCGCCTGCTGCTTCAAATGATGCCTTAGAAGCGCTTATGGTGCTTGGATACTCACAGAGTGAGGCGATGCGTGCGGTAGCATCTGCAGGGGAAGGACTTTCGGCAGAAGAAGCAATTAAAAATGCGCTCGTGATTCTTTCAAAAAAATAGAAAATACCAAGCTAATTTTTAATAGGCGGTGGATGAGATGGCAATAGAAGAAAATTTTATTTCCGAGGAGAGAATTGTATCTTCGCGCACTCTCGGCGAGGATAACGAAATTGAATACAGTCTGCGCCCAAAGACGCTTTCTGAATATATCGG
>JAZNJS010000064.1:0-14129 GCA_045578185.1 Clostridia bacterium | reverse complement strand
CTTATGTGGCTTGGTGAACAGATTACCGAAAAAGGCGTTGGTAATGGTATCTCGCTTATAATCTTTGCGGGTATCATTTCAAGCGGTCCTACTGCTGTTACATCACTTTATCAGTATATGATGAACGGCACAATGGGCGTTATCGGAGCAATCCTTTTGGTAATCGTGGCACTTGTTGTAGTAGGCTTTGTTGTTGCTATGAACAATGCTGAAAGAAGAATTTCTGTTCAGTATGCAAAGCGTGTAGTGGGCAGAAAAATGTATGGTGGACAGAGCACTCATATTCCGATTAAGGTTGCAGGTGCAGGCGTTATCCCGATTATTTTTGCTATGTCTATCATGGCATTCCCGGGAACAATAGCCGGCTTCTTCGGCAAGACAGCAGAAAGCGGCGGCTTCTGGGGTGGCTTCCTGTATATATTCTCAGGACAGTCCTGGATTTATGCTGTACTTTACTTCTTGCTGATAATCTTCTTCACATATTTCTATACGGCAATTCAGTTCAATCCGATTGAAATGTCAAACAATATGAAGAAGAACGGCGGATTTATTCCGGGCATCCGTCCGGGCAAACCGACATCGGATTATATTTCAAAGATATTGTCAAAGGTAACACTGTTTGGTGCATTGTTCCTTGCAATTATCGCAATTTTCCCGATTATTCTCGCATTTGTTCCGAACCTTGGTGCTGTATCCATCGGTGGTACATCAATGCTCATCGTTGTAGGTGTTGCTCTTGAAACCACAAAACAGATGGAATCACAGATGCTCACGAGACATTACAAAGGATTTTTAGAGTAAGTTAAGTCTCAATTTCAAAGGTGGAATATTTTATGAAGCTGGTTCTTTTAGGACCGCCGGGGGCCGGAAAAGGTACCCAGGCGATGAACCTGGCGAAAGAGTACCAGATTCCTGCTATTTCGACCGGTCATATCATCCGCACTGCTATTAGTGAGCAGACCTCTGTCGGCAGAATTGCCAAGGAGTTTATCGCACGCGGAGAGCTTGTGCCGGATGATACAGTGGTCGAGCTTGTAAAAGACAGACTTTCTATGGATGACTGCAAAAATGGATACATTTTAGACGGTTTTCCAAGAACGCTTGAACAAGCTAAAATTATGGACGAGACAGCAATCGAAGTAGATGTTGTTTTAAATATTGAAGTAGCAGACGACAAACTGGTTGAGCGTTTATCAGGTCGCCGTGAATGTAAAAAGTGCGGTGCTGCATATCACATCTTATATAATCCGACTAAGGACGGTGTAACCTGTGATGAGTGTGGCGGAGAACTGAGAATGCGCAGCGATGATATCCCTGAGGTTATCTTAAAGCGTCTGTCTGTTTACCATAAACAGACAGAACCACTGAAGGAATATTATCTTAAACAAAACAAACTGACGACTGTACAGGGGCAAAAAGAACTTGCTGAAACAACCAGCAAAGTTTTAAATGCCGTACGAGAAGCAGAGGCTAAGTTATGATTAGAGTGAAATCAGAGCAAGAAATACAGAAAATGCGGATTGCCGGTAGGATTGTTGCGGAAACTTTTGAGATTCTGCGCGAGGCAATTGTGCCGGGAGTAACCACAAAGGAGCTTAATCAGATAGCTGATAAGTTCATCAGGCAGAATAACGCAACTTGTTCATTCTACCGATACAACGGTTATCCGGCGAGCATCTGTACCTCTGTAAATGAACAGGTGGTACACGGAATTCCAAATGGAGCAGTCTCTTTAAAAGAAGGAGATATTGTAAGTGTCGATATCGGCGCCTGCTTCGAGGGATATCACGGTGACGCCGCAAGAACCTTTGCTGTCGGCTCGATTTCCGATGAGGCACGAAGGCTCATTGATGTAACTAAGCAGAGCTTTTTCGAAGGAATGTCAAAGGCAATACCAGGTAACCGTATTGGTGACATTGCAAGTGCTGTGCAGACATATGTGGAATCAAATGGTTTTTCGGTTGTGCGTGCACTGGTTGGACACGGAGTTGGTTCCGACCTCCACGAAGCACCTGAAGTTCCAAATTTCGGAACGGCAGGTCGCGGCGCGAGACTGGTCTCGGGTATGACAATCGCTATAGAGCCTATGGTTAATATGGGTACGTATCATGTTAACACTCTCCCTGATAAATGGACGGTGGTAACTGCGGACGGTAAGCTATCCGCACATTATGAAAATACCGTTGTGATTACTCAAAACGGTGCGGAGATTCTTACCAAGTGTTAAATCTTTTGAGGTGATGATATTTTGGAACTTAATGCCGGGGATATAGTATGTTCAAAGGCAGGCAGGGACAAAGGAAAGTATTTTGTGGTTATGATGACCGAAGAAAGTGAGTTTGTCTATATTTGTGATGGTAAACTCCGAAAGGTCGATAAACCTAAAAAGAAAAAAATCAAGCATCTTGCCAAAACGAGTTATGCATCAAAGCTTATAAAAGACAAGCTGGCAGCAGGCGAGCGGATTACAAATCCGGAGCTGAGACGAGTTATCGGCGAGATTGACAATAACGCAAACGTATAAGGAGGCTATCAAATGGCGAAGGACGGAGTATTGGAACTTGAAGGTACCGTACTTGAGGCGCTGCCGAACGCAATGTTTCAGGTAGAGCTTGAGAATGGACACCAGATTTTAGCGCATATTTCCGGAAAACTCAGAATGAATTTTATTCGAATTTTGCCGGGGGACAAGGTAACAGTTGAGCTCTCTCCCTATGATTTAACAAAGGGAAGAATTACATGGAGAGCTAAATAATTAAGTAAGCTTTTTTGCGGGTGTTCCCGCTTTAGAAATTATAAGTTAAGCCGCATTTGCGGTGAGTTTTGCCAAAAGGAGGTATTTCCATTATGAAGGTAAGACCGTCTGTAAAACCAATTTGTGAAAAGTGCAAAATCATCAAACGTAAAGGTAAGATTATGGTGATTTGTGAAAATCCGAAGCATAAGCAGAAACAGGGCTAAACCTTTATTGCTTTAAACCGGGCAGGGCGGCTGCGCACATTTAGTGCGACCTGTCAGGTTCCTATATTTTATTTGCTTTACAATGCTTAAAACAGGAGGTGCTACAAGTAAATGGCCAGAATTTCAGGTGTTGACTTACCAAGAGAAAAGAGAGTTGAAATCGGTTTGACATACGTTTACGGTATTGGTCTTCCGAGTTCACAGAAAATTCTGAGCGAAGCCGGAATCAATCCGGATACTCGTGTTAAAGACTTGACCGAGGACGAAGTTCAGAAATTAAGAGAGATTATAGATAGAGATTACACTGTAGAGGGCGACTTAAGACGTAATGTTGCGCTTGACATCAAGAGATTGATGGAAATCGGTTGCTACCGTGGAATCAGACATAGAAAAGGTCTGCCGGTAAGAGGGCAGAGAACCAAGACAAATGCCAGAACAAGAAAAGGTCCGGCTCGTACAATTGCAAACAAAAAGAAATAATGTTAGCATTTTAGCGGACTTTTTGAGTCAGTATTTGCGAAAGGAGGAAATTATTCATGGCAAAAGTTGCTAGAAGAAGCACTCGCAGAAAGATTAAGAAGAACATTGAGCGTGGTGCAGTTCATATCAGTTCTACTTTTAATAATACGATGGTTACGATTACCGATGTTGCTGGTAACGCAATCAGTTGGGCAAGCTCCGGTGGTTTAGGCTTCAGAGGTTCCAGAAAGAGCACTCCGTTTGCTGCACAGATGGCAGCAGAGACAGCTGCAAAAGCAGCTATGGAGCATGGTCTTAAGACCGTTGAGGTTTTCGTTAAAGGCCCCGGTGCAGGTCGTGAGGCTGCTATTCGTGCGCTGCAGGCTGCAGGATTAGAGGTTAGCATGATTAAGGATGTTACCCCGATTCCTCACAACGGCTGCAGACCGCCGAAGAGAAGAAGAGTTTGATTTAGAATTTTTGGAAAAGGAGGAATAATGCGCTATGGCAAGAAATATGCAACCTGTTTTAAAAAGATGCAGAGCTCTTGGTATCGAACCGAGTGTTATGGGTTACAACAAATCTTCTAACAGAAACCCGAAGCCCGGAAAGAAGAAAATGAGCGAGTACGGAATGCAGCTTAATGAAAAACAGAAAGTAAAGTTTATTTACGGTGTTCTTGAAAAGCAGTTCAGAAAATACTTTGTAATGGCTGAAAAAAGACAGGGCATTACTGGTGAAATGCTGCTTCAGATATTAGAAACAAGACTTGATAACGTAGTTTATCGTTTGGCTCTTGCAAACACTCGTCGTGAGTCAAGACAGATGGTTAACCACGGACATATCTTAGTTAACGGTAACAAAGTAGATATTCCGTCTTATCTGGTTAAATCCGGCGATGTTATTTCCGTTAAGGAAAAGAGCAGAGGTTCCGTAAGAATTAAGGAAATCGTAGAAACGAATGCTGCAAGAGTTATCCCCTCTTGGCTTGAAATGGACAGAGACAATTACACCGGTAAGGTTGTAAGAATGCCGGTAAGAGAGGATATCGACTTCGAGGTTGAAGAGCATCTTATCGTCGAGTTGTACTCCAAATAATGGATTTTGTATATGTCCGGTTTTTATCGGTATATACTTCTCCATACGGAGACCCCTCATAACCTATGATTTGTGCCGCGCCATATGAGGGCGCGCGAAAACGAACTGAACGAATAGAGGGAGGGTTTTAAGTGTTAGAAATCGAAAAACCAAAAGTAGAGTGTGTAGAAGTTGCTGAAGACGGAAGATACGGCAAATATGTCGCTGAACCGCTTGAACGTGGATATGGTACCACATTAGGTAACTCTCTTCGCAGAATGCTGCTTTCCTCATTGCCGGGTGCTGCGGCTACATCCGTTAAAATTGACGGCGTGCTACATGAGTTTTCAACTATCCCGGGCGTGAAAGAAGATGTAACAGAAATCATCCTTAATATTAAGCAGATTGCAGTTAAGCTTCATTGTGATACACCGAAGGTTGTATACATCGAGGCTGAGGGTGCAGGAGAAATTAAAGCAGGAGACATTAAATTGGATTCCGATATTGAAATCTTCAACCCGGACCTGCATATTGCTACACTTAACAAGGATGCTAAGCTGTATATGGAGATTACATTCTGTAAGGGACGCGGCTATGTTTCTGCTGAAAGAAACAAGCAGCTCAATCAGAATATTATCGGTGTAATCCCGGTTGACTCCATCTATACTCCGGTACACAGAGTTAACTACTTTGTAGAAAACACTCGTGTAGGTCAGATTACTGACTACGACAAGCTGACACTCGAGGTTTGGACCGACGGTTCAATCTCTTCTGATGAAGCAGTGAGCTTAGCGGCTAAAATTATTAATGAGCATTTGATGCAGTTTATTGACCTCTCACTTGAGGCAAAGAACGCTGAAATCATGATAGAGAAGGAAGAGGGCAAGAAAGAGAAAGTTCTTGAGATGACTATCGAAGAGCTTGACCTTTCAGTTCGTTCCTACAACTGCTTGAAGCGTGCAGGCATCAATACCGTGGAAGACCTTACAAACCGCACAGAGGACGATATGGTTAAGGTAAGAAACCTTGGCAGAAAGTCACTCGAAGAGGTTATTGGAAAGCTCCACGCTTTGGGCCAGTCATTTGCAAAAAGAGAGGACTAAGCAGGATAAACCTGTTGAATTTGAAGAAGGAGGTAGTTTTTGATGCCAGGAACAAGAAAATTGGGTCGTCCTACCGACCAGAGAATCGCTATGCTTAAAAATCTTGTTACTTCCCTGTTAGACAACGGCAGAATTGTTACAACTCTCGCTCGTGCTAAAGAAGTAAGATGCATGGCAGACAAAATGATTACTCTTGGTAAGACCAATACATTACATTCAAGACGCCAAGCTCTTTCTTATATTACAGACAAGGAAGTAGTTTATAAATTATTTGAAGAAATCGCTCCGAAGTATGCTGAGCGCCAGGGTGGCTACACAAGAATCATCAAAGCCGGTCCGAGACGCGGTGACGCTGCTGAGACAGCTGTTATTGAATTGGTATAAGAGTAAAGCTAAAAGGGATGCACATAAGTTGCATCTCTTTTTTTTATGCAGATTGAAAATGTGGCGTAAGTGTGATAAAATTATTGCATACAAATCGTTTAAGATATAAATGAGGTTTTTATGAAAGAAGTTTTTCCGAATTACTATAAAAAATTTAAATGCATTGCAGACAGATGTAAGCATAGTTGCTGCATAGGCTGGGAAATTAATATTGACGAAGATACAGTGGAGTTATATAATTCCATCTCCGGTGAGTTTGCCGAAAGAATACGGCAAAACATCACGGGCGAGCCGCCGCACTTTGTTTTAAAAGAGGGTGACCGCTGCCCGTTTTTAAACCAAAGCGGACTCTGTGACATTATATGCGAACTTGGCGAGGGCGCAATATGTGATATATGCTATCTGCACCCGAGATTCAGTAATTTTTATGAAGACTTTACCGAAACGGGTCTTGGCCTTTCGTGCGAAGAGGCGGCAAGACTTATACTGACAGATGACGAGAAATTTTTTATTCCGCTCCCTGCGTCAGCAGAAAATGATGAGTTTTTTAAAGAACGAAAAGAAGTTTTTTATATTTTGCAAAACAGAAACGTCACAGTTTTGGAAAGATTTAAAAACCTTGCAGAAAAATATTATTTGAAATTTGACTTTTCAAATAATGTACTCTATGATTTTTATATGTCGCTTGAAAGACTAGATAGTGCTTGGGAAAATGAGCTTAAAAAACTTAAAAATGCGAAGAGCACAGAGGTATTCGAAAGAGCTGATATGCAGGTTTTCTTCGAGCAGCTCGCCTGTTACTTTATATTCCGCCATTTTGAAAGCGGAGTGGGCTTTGCGCTCCTTAGCTGTTGGACCTTGGGAGCAATATGCTCGTCCTGCGACAGCTTTGAAGAAATGCTTGACGCCGTAAGAATGTATTCATCTGAAATAGAATACTGCGAAGAAAATACTGAAAAAGTAAAGAATTTTTTGAGATAGATTATTAAATTGTGTGGGGAGTTTAAGAAAGGAAGTATAGCTATGAAGAAAATATTTATCTCTCTTTTATGCATAGGCATAGTTTTAGTTGCTGTTCTCATATGCTTTAAGATGGGAAATTGTTCTACTGAAACAGAGCAGTTTAATAAAAGCATAGCAGAGCTTCTGGTTTCGGAAGTTGAGACTATTGCAAAACGAAGTGAAAATGGATTAACAAGTATAGAGGCAGAGCAGCTTTGCAGAGATGTTTTGGGGGACAAGGCTGAAGAAAACGGGTTCCCGATTTCGTATAAATGCATAAGCGCAGTTTCTGCTAATGATAAATTATATTACGTAATGCATATTACCTGGTTGGTAAATGACAGCCATTGGTCTTATATAGGAAATTGCTATGTATCGTTTGACGGACGGGAAATATATGATGGTGTAGTTTCGGGAGAAGAATATGAAATTACAGACCTAAGGTGGAAAAAATAAATTCTGGGTTCGGTAATAAACTTGAATAATTGGAACGGAGAGAATATAATCGATGCAGCAGGGCGGACACAAAACATCAAAAACAAGAGGAATATATTTTTTAAGGCTAGCTGGAAGAATAGTAGTGCTATTTCTTGTAATTTTACTGTACATATTTGATAAAGAAGAATTTAATATAGCAGACGGCTGGAATTTCTTTAATAAATTTTCCGTTTTGCATCTTTTATGGCTGACCTGGATGACGGATATGCTGTTGCAGCTTATGCCTGTAAGGGCGCATATCTCAATAGGCTCGCAAAAGGTTTTTGAGGTGCTTTTTCGGCCTTTTAAAGAAAAGATAAATTATAAAAATCTTAAAAAGTACATCGCCGACACAACCAAAGCGGCATATAAAGTAATGGTAATATGGATTCTAGTTGCCGCACTAACCAGCCTCCTGCATTCCTGCGGAATTATAGACACGGGACTAATGGTACTTATATCCACATTTTTTTATGTGTGCGATTTAATATGTGTTCTCATCTGGTGTCCGTTCAGACTTATAATGAAAAATAAGTGCTGCACAACCTGCAGAATATTTAACTGGGACCACCTTATGATGTTTCTGCCGATTGTTTCGGTGAACAGTTTCTATTCCTGGTCGCTTGTTATATTCTCATTTCTAATATGGCTTGTATGGGAAATATGCGTGTTTGTGTATCCCGAGCGGTTTTGGGAAAACAGTAATATGGCACTTAAATGCTCGGAGTGTACCGACAAGCTATGCACGCAGTATTGCAAAAAATTGAAAAAATAAGAAAGAGCCTGACACAAAGTAAAAGGAGTAAAATTATGAATTTAACTACTTGGTTTGTAATAGCACTTGCAATAATTGTGCCAATAGCAATATTTAAATTTAATAATAAAGGATAAGGGGTGTTTAAATGTCAGCGCAAATCATATTCGCAAATATTGTAAATATAGTTTTGCTTTTGTTTTCGCTCTTTATTTTGGTCGCTATAGCCTACAGGATAATATCCGAAAGGTTTTCAAAGACTATAACGGCCCAGGCGGTTGTGGTTGATAAACAAAAATTTGAGCATAGAGTGCTGCCGAAAGCGATGGCGCCCTATAGCGGCACGCGCTGCGTCATTACTTTTTTGGCTGACGGCAAAAAATTGTCCTTTTATGTCAGTGAATTTTCATATGACGGCTATGCGATAGATGAAAAGGGCACACTTACATATAAAAGGAACAGACTTATTGACTTTAGTTAAATCCATAGTTTTTTGGAGGGCGAGAGGATGAAAATTAAACAAGCCGGATATAAAATGTTTATAACCTTTATAGTGCTTATATATGCCGCAACTCTTAGTCTTTCATCAATCTCCTGTCCATTCTTAACTCTATTTAAGACAGAGTGTCCCGGCTGCGGTATGACGAGAGCGCTTTTGTGTGCGCTGAGGTTTGATTTTAGCGGGGCATTTTCGCATCATTTAATGTTTTGGTCTGTCCCGATTTTGTATCTTTGTTTTTTGCTTGACAGAAAGCTTTTTAAAAAGCGGGGTCTTAACATTTGTTTTTATACCATAATTTTTGTCGGTTTTTTGATTAATTGGATAATTTAGCGGATATTAAAGGTAATTACACGAGATTTTGTTGACAAGCATCTTGCGATATAATATAATATTTATGGTGTAAAACATTTATGGAGGGGATTTTATGTATTGTAAAAATTGCGGAGAAATGATGAATGACAACCAGGCTATCTGCGTTAAATGTGGCGTTAAAACTGGTTTGGGAAATAAATACTGCGCAAATTACGGTATGGGAATTTCCCCTGAACAGGATGTATGTATGAACTGCGGTGTCGCCGTTAAAAAGGCAGGCGCATCTAATTTAAATGGTCAGGATAAGATAGTTATCCTTCTGGTTTGTCTTTTTCTTGGCGGCTTGGGAATACATAATTTTATAATGGGCGAGACTAAAAAGGGTATCTTTAAAATAATTATGTCGTTTATTTGCGGTATTGGGGAAATTCTTGCTATTATTGATTTAATTAAAATTGCGCTTGACAAATATGAAATTAACACTGAAAAGCTTGTGTAAAAATAGAAATGTGTTTTAAAGCAGGAAAACGACTGCACTTTGTGATGGTTGTATTTTCTGCTTTTTTGCGGAAACATCTAAGAATATGCAAAACTTTAGGAGGTAAAAATGGATATTTTTGCGATTTTAAGCCTTATCGGTGGACTCGTGCTGTTCCTTTACGGAATGGATTTGATGGGAGACAGCTTAAAAAAACTTGCAGGTGGAAAACTTGAGTCTATTCTTGCAAGACTCACGTCAACCAGATTTAGAGGATTTTTGCTTGGTTTTATTGTTACGGCTGTTATTCAGTCATCCTCTGCTACGACGGTTATGCTTGTCGGTTTTGTTAACTCGGGCATAATGAAACTTGGTCAGACTATTAGTATTATAATGGGTGCAAATATCGGTACCACCGTTACATCATGGCTTCTTAGTACGGCGGAGATTTCGGGTACCGCAACACTTATAAAGCTTTTAAAACCAGATTCGTTCACACCGATTTTAGCAGCTATCGGTCTTATAATGGGAATGACCGCAAAGAATGACAAAAAGAAAAATACCTCTACCATCTTAATCGGTTTTGCTATTTTAATGTTCGGTATGGATATGATGAGCGCAGCGGTTGAGGGTTTAAGAGATAATGCAACATTTACAAACCTTCTCACTATGTTCTCAAATCCGATTATGGGTATTTTGGTTGGTACAATATTTACTGCGATTATCCAGTCATCCTCCGCTTCTGTCGGTGTTCTTCAGGCACTTTCGCTTTCTTGCGTGATTCCGTTCTCAACTGCTATACCGGTAATTTTGGGACAGAATATCGGAACGACAATTACCCCGATTATTTCAGCAGTAAGCGGAAACACCGAGTCAAAGCGTGTGGCCTTTACCTGCCTTTATATCAAAATGGTAGGAGTTATCGTAGTTGCAGGAATATTCTATCTGCTTAACTCATTTATAGGCTTTGAATTTTTAACAGGCAGAGCAAGCGCAACGGATATAGCGGTTATTCATACTTTGTTCAACATATTGTCAACCATAATTTTGCTTCCGTTCTGTTCATTGTTTGAAAAACTGGCGCTTAAAACAATTAAGAGCAAGAAAGAAGAGAAAGAACTCGACGTCTTTGCAGCGCTTGATGACAGATTCCTGGATATGCCGGGATTTGCAGTTGAAAAGTGTAAAGAGCTGGTGTTTGATATGGCAAATATCTCGGCAGAAGCGTTTAAAAAAGCTACGCAGCTTATGAAAAACTTTGATAGCAATGTATTTAGTGAGGTTGAAGAGCTTGAGTCTTTAATTGATAAGTATGAAGACAAAACCAGCACATATCTTGTAAAGATTGCTGCGAACAATATGTCCGCAAAAGACAGTAAGGCGGTTACAGAGCTTCTTCATTGTATAGGTGATATAGAAAGAATTTCTGACCATGCATTAAATATTGCCGAGGCGGCAAAGGAAATCTATGACAAACAGGTAACCTTCTCGCCAAAAGCGACGGAGGACCTTAAGGTTATAACTGCGGCAACAACTGAGATTTTAGAGCTTGCTATTGATTCTTTAACTTACGAAGACCTTGAAAAAGCAAAACTTGTTGAGCCGCTTGAGCAGGTTATTGACAGACTAAAAAGAGTTATTAAAAATGGTCACATTTCAAGACTCAGGCAGGGCGATTGCACTATGGAGCTTGGCTTTATTCTTTCTGACCTTTTGACTAATTATGAGAGAATATCTGACCACTGCTCAAATATTGCGGTTTGCGTTATAGAAATTTCGCGGGATTCGTTCCAGACCCACGAATACCTTAATCAGGTCAAATCGGGCGGAGAAGAATTTAACGAAATGTATAAAGAATATAAGCAAAAATACTATGTTGAGAATTAAAAGGTGGGCATAATCAATGAAAATAGCAGTCACTTATGAAAACGGGGAGATTTTCAGCCATTTTGGTCACACAAAGGAATTTAAAATTTACAATACAGACGGTGGCAAAATAGTATCGTCAGAGGTAATTAGCACAAACGGCAGCGGACATGGAGCATTGAGCGAGCTGCTAAAAGGTCTTGGCGTTGATGTATTGATATGTGGCGGCATCGGTGGCGGCGCGCAGGTAGCTTTGGCTATGGCAGGAATAAAATTGTTTGGTGGAGTAAAAGGTGCGGCAGATGATGCAGTTTTAGCATATCTTAGCAATAGCTTGATGTTTGATCCCAATGCTAAATGTGACCACCACGACCATAATCATGGTGAAGGACACACTTGTGGTGACCATGGCTGCGGTCATAGTTGCCACTAATTTACAGGAGGAAAAATTATGCCTTATATTGCAATTAAAGCATATCCCAAGGATGATGAAATCAAAAAGAAAGTAGTAGACGAAATCAACGAAATTTTCATTAAATACTGGGGTTGCCCAAAAGAAGCCATTTCGATATCTATGGAAGAGTTTGCTCCTGAGGCTTGGGAAAAGCAGGTAGTTAAACCTGAAATTGAAACAAACGTAGATAAAATGATGGTTTTAGCAGGTGAAAAGAAATATTAATAACAAAAAAGCAGCCAATTTCGGCTGCTTTTTTTAAAATTGTTCATAAAATACAACTTCGTCTAATGGTCTTGTTTCAAAGTGCATATTTATCGGTTTTGCATCTTCGGCCGGATAACCCATAACTAAGAGCGCAACTGGTTCAAAGTTTTTGGGCACGTTAAATATCTCTTTAATCTTAAACGGGTCAAAGTGCATCACCCAGCAGGTGCCAACGCCTATGTTGTGAGCCTCAAGCATCATATGAGTGGTCACGATGCTTGCATCAATCGGGGCGGAGAGCGCACCGTCATACGGTCTTTTCCAGGTTTCGTCTTTGTTATAGCAGATTAGCATAGCACATGGCGCGTCAAAATGGCACTTGGTGCAGTTTTTCAGCTTCTCGATGGAGGAATCTGTGTTTAAAACCAAAATCCGCTGTGGCTGAAAATTGCAACCTGTGGGAGCCATGTGACCTGCGTGCAGAATTTTATCAATGTCCTCTTTTTCAAGATGTTTATTTTCAAATTTTCTTACCGAATATCTTTCGCCGATTACTTTTTCAAAGTCCATAGTGTGCCTCCTGTTATCTTTGATATAAATAGTATATTATAAATAAACTGCAATTTCAAGTGCTGTTTTGCATCTTGAAAAGCTCCTAAATATTTGATATACTGACCAAAAGGGGATTTGATGATGAAGCAGTATATTATTTTGCAAGGAAAAGAGATTAAATACAACCTCGAATATAAAAAAGTTAAAAATATAAATCTTCGCATTAAGCCCGACGGGAAAATCTGTGTATCGGCAAACGGATGTGTGAAAGAAGAAGTCATAGAGGCGTTTTTATTGTCTAAAGCTGACTTTATATTGCGTGCATTAAAAAGGTATGAGCAGGACGCCGTGTGTATAAAGTATTTCGAAGAAGAAGAGATAGCGGATATCATTTTAAAAATGTGCGAAGAACTCTATCCATATTTTAAGAATAAGAGTATAGACTATCCCGAAATAAAGTTTCGCAAGATGGTTTCAAGATGGGGCAGTTGCCACACAAAAAAGAGAATTTTGACATTTAACACAAATCTTATGTATGCACCACAAGAGTGCATAGAATATGTTGTAATGCACGAGTTTACGCACTTTTTGCAGGCTAATCACTCAAAAAAGTTCTATGACGAACTGGCAAAAATATGTCCCGACTGGAAAGAACGCAGAAAACTCTTAAAGGAGATAATTTTAAGATGAAAAAGCTGAAAATTACAGTGATGAAAATGGCTCGCTATGACGATTTAATTCTAAAATATGAAAACCCAATTGAGCACGCCTGCGATTTAAAATTGGGTCAGGTTTTCGTTTCGGAGGAATGTAAAAAACCCGAGGGATTGTGCGATAGCGCATGGGAAAGCATATATCCTTTTGCCAGAGTGCTCGCTCACGGCGGAGAAAATCTTTTTGACGGCTGGATGAAAGATAAACGTTCGGCGATGCTTTCATGCAATGACGGATTCAGACCCGTGAGCTTTTATGTAGAGGTCGTGGAGTAAATAAATCGCTCGGAATCTTATAGCGAAAAAGCAAAAGAAAAGCGTGATGATTTCAATATCATCACGCTTTTTGGCGGAGATGCAGAGATTTGAACTCTGGCGCCGGTGTTGCCGACCTACCGCATTTCGAGCTCCTAGACAGTCTTTTTAGATAGACGAAATAAGCGGAAGTTAAAGGAACTTAAAAAACGATAAAAACCGCATAAAATCAAGGCTTTGAGGGGTTAAAATCCTTCAAAGCCTTTGCTGTTCTCTAAAATTTCGTATTGCCACTTTTAGATAGCTTTTTTGGGTTTTCGCTAGAAAAGTGCTAGAAAAATGTTAGATGAGGAGAGTCGCTAATGTCGAGCATTTGAAATTTATATAAAAAAGTGATATAATAAAACAAAATTATTGTAAATGGGGATTTATATACAATGCTTGATGTTTTTTCTACGCGCGAAATCGCAATAGGTATCTACCTTCTGCTTATAATTATATTTGTTTTCTCAAGAAAAAAGATTAGACCAGCTGCCATAAATGTAATTAAGTGTGCATTGTCTATTAAATTAG
>JAZNJS010000063.1:0-14529 GCA_045578185.1 Clostridia bacterium | reverse complement strand
TTATAATCTATCATCTGTACACCACCTTTTAACAAAATGACAACGACAGTTTAAACCAAGCACCATTATAGTTGTCAGGATTGGACCATTTTAAGACTCCGTTTAAAACATTCCCGTTTCTAGTAAAAACAAGATAAGCAGAAGCCGTCCTTGCTCCGTCTCCCGCAGCCGTTAGCATAATTTTATCTGTATACATACGACCACCATTACTATAGCCGTTGTAATAAACATAAAGATGGCTTCCGTCCGTCAAATCATATATGCCAATTCCCGCCGTTTTTTCATGTGCCCTTTCTACAAGAAACACTCTTGAATAATTATTTCCGCCCAGGTCGATAGAAAAATCAAAAGTCCCTGTTCGTTCATTTCCCATATCAACATAAATGTTTTTTTCCATTGTCATACAAGCGTCTGCATTACTCTGATACCCGGGGACCTTTCCTTTAGCATACATACGCTTATCCGTAATTGTTCCGTCTGCTGCTATCTCCGCCAAAAGAACGAAATCTCCTGTCGGTGCTTTGGTAGTGCACGCAGGATAGTTTCTGTTCTGCATGACTAAATCCTGCTTTAAATATACATAATTTATCTCTTTTTCAGTATATGGAAGCGTCTCAGTCTCCGTCACGCGTAACGTGCTGCCATCTGCAAAAAACGCAAGCCCTGGCGCTATCGCAATTACACCGTCGGATACCTTAGTAACTCTTAGCGTATTAACATCTTCAGGCACTACACCTTCTGTATATATTAAACTTACTACATCATTTAACTTGCTTGCATTATACGCCTCGCCGTCAACAAACGGGTCTGCTACTCCCTTACTAACCAAAGATGAAACCAAAGAATTTAAATCCTCTGCTCCATACTCTGCATTATCTGCAAAGCTATATTTATAGCTCATTTTCTACCTCCTCCATTATTGGCTGCTGCCCAAAAAACCCTTCTTCATACCACGAATGTACACCAACTATTCTCATTTGGGTCACACGGATAAAATCTCCCTTTTCTGTTCTTAGGCTGACTATGTCTCCCAATTCATAATCCTTGCCCCACTCAAGATCAGCCGCACCGAATGAGGCCTTGCCCCTTCTTATTTTATTAGAAAGACCTTGTTTTGCCTCTTCTTCAGTATTAGCTGAAATTATACACTCCCATCTTTTAATGCCTTTAATGTCGCCGGTGTCATAACATGTCCACACCGGCTCACTTTCTTCGTCCTCCGGCTCCTTTTGATACCACGCACTCTGACAATAATCAAGACAGTCGAATGAATATATCCCATTATACATATTTCTGTCACTTTCACTAAGTACAAGCTGAAGCTTTTTGCCTTTTAAAGTCTTATATACCCATAATTTATTGCCGACATCAAACACAAGCTCATTGCCCAGCCCGGCTAATGCCAAACAATCAAAAAGCGCATCTGACAAAAGCGTAGGTTCATCTCGGGTTAAACTTACTTCTTTTTCATCTCCCAAAATTTTTCCTAATATTAACTCCCCTGTATCATTAAAAGCATCCGAAACCATTTCTCTGGCAAGCACTTCAGCAGTTTTACTCACATTTTCAGTTGCTTCTATGACTCTTTTAGTAAAAAGCCAATTGCACGTTCTTCCAAACAGAGCAACATCTTCGCCAACTCTCCACCCTGTAATAATGGCAGTATTTTGACCGCATACCGCCACAAGATAATGATTTTCGTCCATCAACTGCAAAATATCTTTTTCAACAGGGAAATGTGCCTCAAACTGACCTACCTTGTTGTAATAAACCTGATTATTTACACTTATAAAATCGTCTCGAATAGAAAGTAAGTTAAATTCAAAATCATAAAATCTGATATCATCCATATTAACCCACCGCCTCTAAATATCTGCTTTTAAAACGGCAAACCACATTTAAACCTGTATATCTGTTTGCTGCTGCGCTGATGACATTTACACCGGGAGCAAGAAGAAAACTGCTAAGCCTGCTGTCTTTTGAAAGTGAGGTAATGAGGTTATCGCCATGGTTGTTATACACTTTCCTGCTGGCAACATCAATGGTAACTGTGTCTCCGACCCTTGGAACAAGCCTAATATCAAGCTTACTGCCTGTGCTGGCGTTATCAAGAGCAAGAGTGATTTCCTCGTCCTCATTTGTATCAACGCCAAAATATATGTCAATTATCGGCTCTGCCTCTACATCGCCACTGTTTATAACTATGCCCTCGGATACTCTGGTACTAAAGCACTGTGGCAAAGTAAAAGTATTTTTTATTTCTTTCTGCCTTTTGGCAAGTGCAATAGCATCGCTGTCGACCTTTTCAAAATAAGGGCAGTCACAGCAAAATTGCATAACCCATTTTCTGTATGGTCCTGTGCGTCCCGTTTCTTCAAAGCTCGTGCACCTCGCCCATATCCTACGCACTTTTCCTCTATGTCGTACCGTGAGCCACCCGGGCACGTCTAAAATCCTGATAGCCTCTTCCATTCGGCGACAACCATCGGCATTTTTAGAGTATACATCTCCCGAAAGCGTAATTGTGCGCGCCTGCCTTTTTTCGCTTATAGTCCTCTGACCCGCCTCGGTAAAGCAAACGGCAGTCTGAAAACTTTTTGCAGCCATCCCTAATCCTTTAACAGCCGTCATACGCCACGCCTCTCTGCTATCGCCACCAATCCTTAAAAAACCCTGTGAATTTTCAAAAATTATTTGCGTCATGAATCATTCCTCATCCTTTCCAGTTCACTATGGTTTCGTGCACTCTGAAGCTGCTCGGCAACTGTCTCGGCGTTGCTATTTAAAACATAAGTTGTCGCATTACTATATGAAACATTATTTGCTCCGGTGCCGCCTGCAGAAACAACTGAAGGAGTAACTGATAAGGTAAAGCCTTCCATCATTTCATATACCTTTTCCATCTGCTTATGCATTTCTTCAATAAATGCCGTACCAAATTTTTCAGCAGACAAACTGCCGCTTATTGTAAACTCTTCAGGAATTTCAAGACCCGCCTTCGTAAGCTCCCTAACCATATAATCTTTTACGTCATCAACCGACGTCTTAAATTCCTCATTATAGATGTTTTTCGAAATGTCTCCGACGAGACGTTCTCGTTCCTCCCACTGAGCAAGATATTGGGTAAATCTTTCATCAGACATCTGGCTCAAATTTTCTGCAACTTCAATTCCCTCTACTACATCAAGGTCAGCAATCGCCATAAAAAAGCTCTTTGCTGTTTGCGGAGAAAATCCGCCGTCATAAATTCTTTCTTTTATACCATCTAACGCATCTCTATACTTAGTTAGGAGTTGTATCTGCGGCTCTATATCTTCTGCAATTACAAACTTCATATCTGCGCCGCCATTATCAAATTTCCAGCCGCTAATCGTCACTTTCCTTGCAAGCTGCCCGATATTTGATAATTTATTTTCCATTTTTTCCTGAGCACGAACCACATCGCCCAGGCTTTCCTCGGCATAGTCTGCTATATCTGAATAAATCTTACGAATATTGTCCTTTAATTTCTCAAAAACAAGCCTTTCCGCCTCTGCAGTCTTTTTTAGCTCCTTTAAGTATTGCTCATCTGCATATTTTTTTCGCCTTAATATCTCATTTTGTTTTATAATCTCGGCATTAGCGGCATTTTTTGCTGACGCAAGGCGTTTTTCATATTGCTTCCTTCGATTTTGCTCTGCTATTCGCTCATTTTCTTCTTCTAATCTTTGCAATTCCTCGTAATAGCGTTTTTCAGACTCAAGCATTCCGCTATGAAACTCTTCGCTATCAGCGATTGCTTGTTTTTTATCTTCCTGATAATCCATCTGCGCCCTCCTTTTTACTAAATAGCCGAAATCAGCTCCGCAATCTCACTGTCGTCACTAAAAGCTGATTTAGCTTTTGGCAGACGGTACAGCCTTTTCATTTTTCTTATATACTCTTTCTGCCTTTCGTCGCTAATATCAGATAAATCAGCTGCGCGCCAGCTTAAAACACTAAATAACCTCGTATTCTGCGAAAGGGAGCGAAACAACGCCAGGAACTTCCACCAATGTAAATCGCTGCTTATTAAATCAATACCATATTGCTCTAAAAATGCAGCATAAAAAAGTTCTGCATCATAAGTAAAATCATAAAGACGCGTACTCTCTGCTCCTAATTTTTCTCCTTGTGCATCTTGCTCTATACCGGCACAATAAAAATCAGAAAGCAGTAAAAGCGCCACCTCAAAACTCGGCGGCAGCTCCTTAACATAACAAAGAGAAAGCATCTTTACTACTTTTTCTTCCATCGCTAAATTTGACGCCATAAGTTTCTCAAGCTGAATCCAGATTTTAAAATCAGTTCTTATTTCGTAGCGCCTGCCTTTATGCTCTACAAACTCCGGTGGCGCGCAGCATAAATCAATCATTAGTCAATCCTCACTTTAAAATTTACTGTTCCTCAGAAAAAGTAATAGTCTGCCAGTTATCTTCACTTACTGCGTGCCCAAAAACCTTGTCTCCCGCAGCTTTTAAGCTTCCGCTGTATGTATAAGCCTCGACTGAGCCACCCTCACTGTCAGGAATGACTGCGAAATTGCGTTTTATCGCCATAAAGGCGCCATCTTTATCCTGCATTAAGTCAACCACGATGACCGTGCGCATCGCATCGGTACCGGTAAGCTCTCTATCTGCAATAGTCGCCATATCATCGTGTACCGGGTTTCCATCAAAACGGTCAAATTCATACGAAAAAGACGCGCTGTAACCTACGATATCATTTCTTTCAAATTCCTCATCAATATACTGACGCTTATATTCTTTGGGCTGACTTTTTTTAGAAAAAGCAGTAAACCCGCTCATACGATGATACACAACGTTATCATTATCCTTTACACCGTAAAACGCCAGCTTCTGGCATCTTTTTACCAGCTTTTCACTTGCCATAAGTATATCCTCCTTCAAAATAAATTAATGTGCACTCCATAGAGTATTTGGCACAGTCATCAACCGTGTCTTCTATCGCTGCTGCTTTTGAAACGCGAAGTGACTGCGCCGTCTTGCCGTCAGGCAGTGCGGGCAAAAAGCCCGCATCATTTTTTTTAGCAATCCAATTTGAAATTTTTTCATAAAAGGCTGCTATTTCAATGTTATCTGAAACTGTTCCCTTTTTTGTCCGGGAGCAGAATGTAAAAACAAATTTTTTCAAAGCGCCACCGTCTGCATACCTTTTTAAAACTTCATCACGCGATATGCGCTGAATTGAATACTCTGTCGGCTCGCTGCCTAAATAATCAACATTAAACCGACCTTTTAAAAGATAAGGGCACCCGCAAAAAAAGTCACGTACACTTTCCGTAATACTCATATTTTTCCTCCCGCACTTAAAACTGTTATCTGCACAAAATTCTGTAGTGGTGGTTTTTCTTTATACCTCTGCGATTATCCGAAAATCCACAAACTAAAAGGCTGTCTTTTGGCGGTTCATCATCCAGGCACTCTCCAACTTTAAGTCTGTCACCAACACTAACCGTTATCTCTTCATCCGTTAAAATCCTGACAGTCGTCTCCTTCTCACTCCAAGGTCCATTTCTGTCATGCCGTTTAGGCGAGTCCACCTTTTGATAAACAGAGCACTGCGGGAAAAAAGTACGATTAAAGGTCTCTTTCCTTGTAGCATCGTCCGTTTCAATATGAAACAGAGTAACACAGCTCCCGCCTATCATAATCCTATCCCCCTAAAAACAAGTTCCCTAGGCAAATACCTCACCGCTGTGCGATACATCTCAGCCTCTGAGGGTTCTAAAAAATCGACACGGTAACCATCATTTGTCTCACTTTTTATTCCGCGCCTTGCATCATTTTCGAAATAAAGCTCACTTATTGCGCATTCTGCCATCAGAACCTCTGTGGGCACTTTTTCCATATTTTTTATTTTTCCGTTAGTCAGCCAATCAAGATAACAACCGGCTTTTACTGCACAGGCGCAATATTCCTCTTTAGACGTGACAACCTTGCCGCAGAACTGTGCCTTGTAAAATTCAAAATCTGAATAAGGCATTATACCGCCTCCAATCAGGCTTTAGTGCACAGGTAAATACCGTTTTTCTTATTTTCATATACGCGGTTTAAGCCATAAATTCTGTAACCGAACTTATAAGCATCCGCATCTGGATTTGCCTGAGGGAGAATAACCTTTGGTGCCTGATGCTTTGTAATCTGAAGAACCGCCGGCTTATGTATAATCATAAAGTTGATGTCACTAGCTCCGTCAGCTTTAATAAAACCACCAGCTTTTTCATCGCTCTCGTCTGTTGCCTTACCACTCATAAGATTTACCTTGGTGCAAAATCTTCCCTGTGGAACAGTTATAATACCAGCAAAACGATTTAAAATCTCCTTAGATTTTGTAGTATCTACGCCGTCAATCATATCTAAAAGCGTAGGTGTAATAAACAGATAACGCTCTTCTTCAGGAACCTCGTTGTTATCCATTGCAGCCTTTGCTTCACGAAGAGCAGAAAGTACCTGTGCACCATCTGCAAACTCTGTAGCATCGCCCGTAAGAATACCCTCTTCCTGAGCATACTGAGCAAAACGCACCGCATCAAGCTCCGGCACAACTTTTGTGCGGATAAATTCACCTGAGAGCTTCCCAAAAGCAACACCGGCTGTCTCCTCATTATCCATAGCATCAACGGAAAACATTCTTCCTCTTTCATAATTAAACTGAACTGTTTCATTTGTCAGCTTAACATCTCCTGATACATAACCTGAATTTCTGTCATAATCTCCAAGACCCGAAAGTTCCATTTTGGGGATAATAAGCTCGTTTGCATTTGCGCCCTGTTTAACCAAAAGCGCATCACTTTCTAAGACAGATGTCTTAGATGCCTGCTGATAAACCTCGTCTAAAAGACCAACATAATTTTTAAATAACTGAACCTGATTTGACATATTATCATCCTTTCTAAAATTAAATGCCCATAGCTTCACGAATTATCCTTGAAGCTACATCTTCTGTTTTTCCTCCTGTTGCCGCAGAAAAATACGGCAGCGCACTATCGCGCTCGAATAAATACTCATGCTTTTGCTTGATTATGCCAAGCTGCTCTGTAAGTCCGACGGCCTCGCCGTCTTTTACGCTGACATTTTTCCAATCAATAAGCGCATCAAGCACCTCTGGACTCTTTGCTTTAAATTGGCAAAAAAGCTTTTCCTTTTCTGCGCGCAAAATATTCTGCTCTTTTGCATGCAAAGAGCTCTCCTCAAGTTCTTGCGCCCTTAACTTAAGTTCCTCGTTTTCCTTTAAGACTTCCTCCACATTTAAACCCGAAAATTTCTCAAGCTCTTTTTCTTTTTTTAAAAGCTCTTCTTTCAGCCTGACAAGCTCTAACCTCTCTTGTTCATTGGCGTTTTTAGTACGCTCAATATCTCTGCCGTTTATGGCAAGTATACTGTCTGCTTGCTCCTTGCTTACTCCAAGTTTTAAAAGTTCTTCTGTTTTCATACGCTGCTCCTTCCTTTGCAACAGTTTTGCCCGTCTTGCGCAATATGCGTACCGGGCATTAAAATAAGCTATGCGTTTTAGGTGGTCGCATCACCCGCTCCCTGCCGATATAGGCCCGCAGGTCAGCCAATTATGTAAACAGACCCTTTACGCCGCACCACCAGTCGGTATCTTAAATACCCTGTCGGTCACGGCTTTTTTCGCCTGCTCCTCGCTTTCACCAAAATACCACATACGGAACTCCCACGGCTGCATAATTCCGTTTTCTACGAGCTGTTGCTTTTCCAAAAATTCAGCCGCACGGTCAGAAACAGTACTGTCATCAAACTCAAATGAAATGTCATACTCCCCCTCCGGCGCGAGTCCATAAAGCGAACAAAGTGCATCCATCGCCTCTGCCAAATCGCAAAGCGCATTTTTAAGAGCTTTCTGCATATCACATACCATAGAATAGCTACGCTGCTTTGACGCCCTTACTTCTTCCGCGGTCTTATCTACATTATCTACATCAGATAAAGTACCATACGCCAGACCACAGTTAAACTCAATCTTGCGCAATATGCTGTTAAGCCCACGCAAAATATGCTCTTCTCTCAGCGTCGGTGTCCAGTCAGAGAACAAATCATCTCCGCCCTGCTCTATACTGAGCATTCTGTAAAGACGCTTGTCTGGCACAATTGCGCGCCCACGCAGATCCACTTTAAATGCCATATCTGACACATAAAGTGCACGCTCACCGCTTTCGAACTCCCACAAAAGACGTGAGTATTGCTTGTCTGCCTCTTCTATCAGCTCACACGCCCTGGCATAAACCGCGACGCCGAGCGGAGACATGGAATCAACAGTATTTGCATAAGGAACTCTGAAATATCCCACCAACAGCTTGTCCACGTTTAAAATGGTAGTCTCCGGCGAAAGGCTTGCCCACGCTTCCACATTACTAAGCGGAATTTCACGCCCAATTACACCTTCTGTTTTGCTAACATAAGCACGGTTAGTGATGATATATTTTCCGCCGGTTATCTTGTGCTCTTCAAGTCTTGTAAAAATTTTTCCCTCGTCCTTAATCTGCCCCACAAAAATTGCACCGGTAATTTTTCCTGTGCTGTCAAAGGCAGTCGGGAAAAAGTGGTCAGCTTGAATAAAATCGACCATAATTTTATCGTCCGATACATATGGTTTCATAATAAAGCCGCCTTTAGCGCAACCATATTCTAAAAATCTGCGCACGCTTATGAGCGCATCGCTATAAGCCTTGTTAATAAATTCAGCTCTCTCGCTTCCGGCTACCACCGACTTCATTTCAACAGTCGTAAGACGCGCCATCTCTGCAGCTATCGCCGCAGGTAAATTAAGACTTTTTACATCTTTTTTTAGCCACGGCGCCTCGTTGTCATACATCGCCGTCCAAAGACTAAGTGCCTCTTTCATCTTTTCAGAAACCGCGCTCTTAAGCTGCAATCCGCCTCCTGCTGTGTTTGTGTTAAACATCTCAACCATCCTTTTTCTAAACAAATTTTTAATATTCAAAAAAACACCGCCTTAAAATTATTTATCTAAATATTCTTCTAAGAATCGTGTTGCAAAAATACCGCACATCATCCATTGCGTGGTCATTTGCCTTAATTACCGAGTCTCCTTGCGCATCTTCATCCCATACATAACTGCGAAACTCCGCCAAACAGCCTCTGCAACTTTCGTGAAATAATAGCCTTCCTTGCGCAAGATATGAAAATACAAGTCTGATGCCATCTAGTACCTTGTTGTCTGCTTTTTTTACCGAAAATCTTCCTCTCCTCTTTATACAGGCAATAAAACTCGCAGCCGACGGATCTATAATAACCTGCCTGATTGGCAAATCCCCTGCTAAAATCTCAAGCTGAGCATAGTATTCTTCATCCGTCATCTGTCTGCGCTCTTTTCTGCCATCATAGTAAAACTCACGCAACCTGACCGCAACTCCGCGCAGCCTGTCTAATTGCCAAAGACCCATAGAACACGGATTAAGTGTTCCGTAGTCAATGGAAATATAATACTCTCCACCGAACTCTACTTCACTTACAACATGCCTTTCCTCGCTGAAATTCGGATATACCAGTCCTTCCGCATTTACCCACTCACCGCAGATAAATCTGTCATAAAAAACTCCGGTATATTCTTTTTTAAGATTTTCTACAAAATCAGCAGACAAAAATACATTATCATCAATTAGAAACTTTTGTCTGTATAAATCAAGCTCATCCGCTCTGTCTAAATATTTCTTTTTCAGCCAGTGCTCCGGCGAATCTGGGTTAGTAGTGCCTATTAGCTTCGCTCCTGGATAAGACAGACGAGAAAGCAGCATCGCGAAAAATTCCTGACCAAAGAGAGTAATTTCATCGCAGTATGCACCGCACAAGGTCATACCTCTTATTTTTTCTTCTGCCCTCGCATCACTTGCCCCCTCGAGATAAACCTTTCTGCCCATCAAGGTAGCCTCTTTTTTGGCAAGGCTATAGGAAAAATACTTTTTCCCCACAATATGCGAAAGAATGTCAAGACAGTTACGCTTTAACGAATCAAGAGTTTTAGCGCACATAAGATAGTTTCCGTCCCTCGGCATCTTTAAAATCCAGATTGTCCAAAGCACCAGACTTACCCACGTCTTACCCGAGCGTACCGAGCCCTCTAAAATATTAATTCTTCGGAGCTTATCCGATAGCGCTATTTTAAGTAATTTCCATTGCTTGTCACTTAAAAATTTCTTTCACTCTGGCGCAGCAGGCACGGCTGATTTTCTTGTCCTCTTTGTTTTCTTGGCTACGCTATCCGGCTTTTTTGCCCCGCCTGTCGATAGATTCAGTTCTCTCCCAATTGCACAAATCATCTCCTCCAAAAGACTCGCTTCTTCTTCATCTTCGCTCACCAAAGCTTTAATCTCCTTAAAAGCCGTTACATCACCTTTCTCAATAGCCTTTTCAAGCACCGCATTTGCCATAAGCACGCCTTTGTTGACCTCGCCGCCATAACCGCTCTTTAAAAGTTCATCCTCTTTATCCTTTTCGACAGGCATCATAAGAAGCTGATGCATATGCTGTGCCAATAAATTATCTTCCTTTTCACTTGTGCTTTTAAACGACATTACTTTTCCTCACCACCCACGTCACACACGTTATGTGTGATTGCTTTTTAAAAAAATAGGCACTCAAAAATAAATGCCCCTATAACAGAACATTTGTTCTCTTTGTAGGGGTATTATATCACACGAATTGTGTTTTGTCAAGTGTTTTTTAGTTTTTTTGTTAAAATTTTCATTTTATTGTTTTTAGCCTTAGTTATACCAGAAAAAAACACAGCCGCTTTATTATAAAACAACTGCATTTTTGTAAAATATAAATTATGCCAGCTTAACCGTTTCTCCCGGATTGATAATGTAGGTGCTCTCGCCATCTTTCATATAAAGTGTAGTAACTGTCGGGTTGTACACCTTTTTACCGTCAGCTGAGTAAATAAGCGAATCAAACGCCTTAACGTACTGATAAATCTCTCCGTTTGTAGCGTACCATACATCCTCGTGACCACTTATATAGCTTGCAAATTCCTCAATAATATGCCAGTTATTGTTGTCATTAAATTCATAGCTGTGACCCCATAAATAAAATAACTCGGGGTTGGGAACCTTCCGTTTTTCCCCCGCTAAGAACTCTTTTGCAAGGTCCATAAGTCTGGCATCGTCGTGATGACAAGTCGCCGGAAGTCTAAACCAGTCATTAGGAATATCAAATGCGCCTGTAGACGTTACCGTTCTTGCGTAAGAGATGCCACAGGCCTTTAAAACCTCCACAACTTCATCATTATATGAACCATACGCATAAGCCATTCCCGTAATCACCGTGCCAAACATTTCCTCTAGCGCCAATCGGTCGCTTATAATATCATTAACCGCCACTGCCTTTGGAACTTCAGCTAAGCGCAGATGATTGTAACCGTGAACTGCAATCTCCTGACCGGAATCGTGATATAACTTAAAAGCATCATCTTTTGATAAGTATCTTTCACCTCTGGAAAAATAACCAACATTTAAGTTAAAAGTCCCCTTAAGACCGTATCGGGACATAATGTCTATTAACTTTTCATCATATATAACGCCGTCATCATAGCTAAGCGTCAGGGCTCTCAGCTTAAAGCCCGGAAATCTCATAAACGTATATCTTTTTTTCATAACCAGTCTCCTTTTCTTTTTTATTTAGACCTTTTTTCGTTAGATTTTTATATTTCCTCATCGGAACATATTACACCCTGCCAGCAAATATCGATTTTTTCACACTCATAGCACCCCAACAACTTTAACTATATTATATCCGTAAACCTCTTATTTTTCAATGTAATTATTTTTATAAGAAATTTGTCAGAAATTGATGCCCTAAATCATAAAAAATCATATATTGTAAGTAGGAGGTGAATAATTATGTGTAATTGTAAAATAAGTTGTCCCTTACTTGCAATCGTAGCAAGTATTATTATCGGTATAATCACCGCATTTCTTCAAATAAGCGCGGTAATTACCGTCGCTCCGGCATTCTTGTGGGTTGTGCTCGGCATCGCTGTAGTATACCTTGCAGTATTGCTTATCATAGCCGCCACCTTAGATGGAGCGGACGTAAGAATCAGCTGTCTTTGCCCGATTCTGTCAATCTTGCTTATAGGTATTCTAGGAGCAATTTTGTTCTCTATTATACTTTTAGGCATTACCTTTGCCGCCACCAGTATAATCGGGGCAATATTTACGGGCGCCCTGCTCGCATTCTTGTCACTACTCATAACATCAACAGTATGCCTCATTAAATGTTTAGCAAGATGTGACAATTAAGAAAGACAAAATCACCCCACCGCCTTTGGCCGTGGGGTGATTTTAAGTTTCATTTAATCAATCTCAACACTCAAGCAGATGTGTTTTAATTATTTTCTTTTTGAGAACCGGTAGGACTTACAATACTGAAACCAACATTTACAAGATGGTCAGCAACTCTTTCAAGTCCAGATATAAGCGATGAATAATAAGGACTTACGTCCACGCTACAATTACCCTCAGAAAGTCTTGCAAAATGGCTTGCAATAAGTTCCTTTTTCATACCGTCCACACTTTCTTCCAATCGTGTCAACTCTGGTAATTCTGCTTTGTTTAAGGTCTCAAAAGCCTCAGTAGAAATTTCAAACATTTTCATAACATTCTCACGCATAGCCACGATTCCTTCACGCGCCTGCTCTGAGAACGAAATATTCTTATCCATCATCTCAACGCCAATCTCGTAGAAGTTCTCAGCATGGTCACCGATACGCTCAAGGTCATTTAAAACGTGAAAATATGAACCGATAATTTTTTCGCTGCTTCCCTCAACTTCTGCTGACAACTTGATTAAAAATTCAGTTAACGCACTGTTGGTAAAGTCGATTATCTCTTCATTTTTGCGAAGTATCTCGCTATTTTCTAAAGACCCTGTATCCATGGTAGCGAAGCAAAGATGCGTATTTTCTTCTACCAGAGAAATCATATACTCAATTTCTTTCTTAACCTGCATAAGTGCAATAGGCGGTGTTGATAAAAGTCTGGTATCAATATATTTAAGGGCGAGCATTTCTTTAGAATCCTTCTTGTGTTTGATAATTGCACAAGAGTAATCCACAAGTTGCTTAACAAACGGCAGAAGCAGGCAAGTTGTGGTAACATTAAAGATAACGTGGAAAAGCGAAACTCTCATCTGAAGAGACATCGGGTCTCTTCCGGGGAATACAGATACCAAAAAGTTTACAACCGGTTCTTTAAATAGCCAGATAATAGCGGTAAACAGCACCGTACCAATTACATTAAATGTGAAATGTATAAGCGCAACTCTCTTAGAGTTAGCATTTGCGCCAACAGAAGCTAAAAGTGCAGTCACGCAGGTACCGATATTTGCACCAAGAATAATAAATAACGCAAGGTCAAGGGGAAGAACGCCTGAACCAACCATTGTAATAACAACACCGGTAGAAGCAGAAGAACTCTGAATTAAAGCAGTAAAAATAACACCAACCAGTATTAAAAGAAGCGGAAAATTAATCGTTTTGAAAATCTCAGTAAACATATTTTCCACTAAAGGATTTCCAAACGCCTGCTCACTGCTCATAATGTTAAGACCAACAAAGATTAAGCCCAAACCACAGCATAAACTGCCGGCAATTTTAACTTTTTCTTTTTGCGAAAATCCCATCATTACGCCTGCAAAAGCAAGAAGATACATTGCCATATTGAAATAATCATTTTTAAGAGCAACTAAAACGCCGGTGATTGTCGTACCGATGTTAGCACCCATAATAATAGGCGTTGCCTGCATCAGAGTCATTACACCCGCATTAACAAGACCGATAACCATGACCGATGTCGCAGATGAACTCTGAATAATCGCCGTCACACCGGCACCAATACCAACGCCCGAAAATCTGTTGTTGCTTATTCTTTCGAGCAAACGCTTCATTCCCATGCCGGCACTTCTTTCCAGAGCATCACCCATAAAGTTCATACCCACAATAAAAACACCAACGCCGGCAAGAAGCCAAATCAAACTTTGTACTAATTGCATAATGTCTTGAGCTGATAACATATTTTCTCTCCTTTTAGTATGTTTTTATGTGCATTTTATCCATTCATAACAAGGTTAAATCCTATATTCCAATAGTATTATAGCATTTAATTTTGGAAGATACAATTATTATTTTTTTATAAAATTATCCCCCGTTTTAAAGCTCTTTTATATTTACAATGCACACTTTATATATTAAAATTTAGTCTAGTTTTTATTGCCAATAATTTGCACTTTTCACTGTATGTATAATTGATTTTAACAATCGAAAAGACCACCCTGTTGGGTGGTCTTTTCGGTTATCACATTCAAAACTGATGCAGTATGTTTTAAAAATCAGTTTATCTGCTCCTTCAAAAATCATGGCGAAAACCTGCATCAATCTTGTATTCCTCGAATATGCATACGATTTTTTCTATCGCATCAAAATCAGAATAATCCTCGTCCTTAATTACAT
>JAZNJS010000062.1:0-4304 GCA_045578185.1 Clostridia bacterium | reverse complement strand
AGTAGTGACGCAGGTGTTGTCATCGTTGGTGGTACAAAACTGAATTCATCGGCTACTGATTTTGCGCTGAATCATACCTTGACTTTAAAAAAGAAAATGACCGTGGCAGAATTAACCGATGTACTGACGGCATCAACCGGTGCTCAAATTTCGGTTCTTAATGCCGGGGGCAGCGTAGCGAATGATGCTGACTATGTTGAGGACGGTTTTGCGGTTCAGGTTACGTCTCAAAATGGTAGGGTTATTGTTAAATACAATGTTGCAATGGATTTGCAATGGCCTGTTGTTCCTTTTGTGTTTGAAAACACAGATACAGAGGGTGCAAAGGAATTCATTATCTATGATGATGGAGAAATAACTTCTGATAATCCGTTCCTAAATCCGGAAAAAGCATATGTTTTTGATTATACCTATACGCCGACTGCAACATCAACCGCAGATGCGGCAAATCAGAATAACAGCAATACTGACTATGCCCAAGGTGCCGGTGTGACAGTGTCTCTTGATGGTGGTGTTGGTTGGACACCGGTGGTGTTTACGGAAACAGGAATCTATGAGAACGCCCCCATCAGTAGCGGCACAACAGGAGATGGCACTACGCTCGTCGGTCAGGAACGTGTGGGTGAGACGTATCATGTTACGGCTGTCGTGAAGCAAGATAGTGCTGATACTCTGATTTATAGCAAAATATTTATTAATGGTGCAGAGCTCACAGGTGGGCGTGTTTACAGCGACATATTTAATAAAACAAATGGCGTTGCCAAATTGTTTGTGGGAAACGGTGTAAGAGGTACCCTTTCCGAGGTTGACTTAGACGTTTATGATAATTTCTCAACCTACTATGAAGCCTATCAGGCACAGGTAACATCAACTTTAGAAAATGTCACCATTTCGGCGGATATGGCTAACGGAAATCCTTTCCAGAACTTCGTTATTGACCTGACAAATGCAGGCGAGATGACAGCAAGTGAGCTTTTGGCAGGTATTGAAGTGCCCAACGGGGCAACTGCCAATATTATGCTTGCAGGAGAGCCGGTTGATGATGCGGAGCTTGTACAACGTCCTATGGAGCTTGTTGTAACCTCTGCAAACGAAAAGGTAACACTTACCTATACGATTATCGCACCGGTTAAACAAATTCAGTCGGAGACCTACACAATCGTTGATTCCGAGAAAACGATTTCAGGAATCCTGCGTTATACACCGGCAGAGGAATTTATAGCTGCCGTTTCGCTTGTTGGAGCACAAGAAATTGTGGGCGTTGAAACAGCAGAGGGGACTCCGGTGGCAGGATATATTAATGATGGTATGCGCCTCAAAATCATAAACGACGAGGGCGAGCCTGCTTTATATACTCTTATATTAAACGAAGCATGGACTTCCTTTGAAGATTTGGATGGAAATGCACAAATCAAAGACATCAAAGGCAAAATAAACGGAAAAACAACGCTTGTTTCAGGTAGTATTAATATTCCTGCAGGTGGCATCGGTGAAAACCTGGGGCTCTACTTCCAGTTAGATAACGGAAACCCCGACTATGTGATTCAATTTACGCAGGAAGGCAAAATAGCTGTATGGGGCAACGAGATAGGAAACTGGAAAGCAGGAGCCGGCTATGAGTACGCAATTGTTACCAATCCGCAGGAGGGTACTTGCGATGCCTATATCAACGGACTTAAGCTGCTTGATGGTGTGAGCATGAAAGGCAGTTATGATGCTGACAGCGACCCTTGGGAGCTGGTTGGCGGAAGTTATAACCCTTGCACGTATGGTGATTTCTTGCTATCTGAGATTTATTCAGCGGATGCGTTTGATACCGAATACACAAAGAGCAAAACAGAGTTGACTGCATCAGGTGTGAATGTAAGCGTAATTATACATGATGCGGATACATTAGAGGTATCAATCTTTGCAGATGAAAGCTTCACAGTAGGTGAGTTGCTTACAGCCCTCAGTTGTGAAGATGGTGCAGTCATTACTTGCTTTAATTCAGCAGGACAGGAAGTTGCTGACTCTGAAGTTTTGGTGACCACAGTAGAATATCTTACAGTTACATCTAGAGATGAGCGCTATACAGCAAGATATGACATTATCGTATCGCAGGATGTTTTGCGCAGTAGTGAATTTACTGTATCTGATTCTAAGAATACAATCGGTGAATTCTTGCAGTATACACCTGTTTCTGTTCTGATGAACAGCATTACCGTACGACCTGATTGGCTCTGCCTGGGTGTTTACAGAGATGGTGCACCCACAACGGATGATATCATTATGGCAGGGGATGTTTTGAGATTAAAGAAGAATGGTGTCGTTCAGGATTATGCGTTAACGATACAGGATGATATTGTATGTTCCGGCAACGAAATATCAGTTCCCGGCGGTTATATTAAAAATGATATGGTCATATCGGGAAAATTTACAATTCCTGAGAATGGAACTTATTCCTACAACTATATGGTTTTAAATTCTCCGAGCGGTGCTCTTGCTTATTTCTTCCGTATAGGTTATGTTGAGGGAGAAAGAATGAAGAATTTCGAGATATGGGATAAGGTGCTCTGTCAACTGGAAGCCGGTAAAACCTATGAATACACCATCGTACACGACCAAGGCGAGAAATATGCGGATATATATTTAAATGGTATCCTTGTGCAAGAAAACGTGTATTATGGTAACTATGTGAGAACGAATCATCAGATTTCAATGCTGGAAAGAAGAGGCTCGCTACTACTGAATGACCAGTCCTTCCGCTTTTATGAGATTTATTCTGCAGATAACTTCCGTTATGAGGATAACGTCGGCTTGACAAGCTCGACTTGCGGTATCAGTTATAATCCAAACATTATTAACGTAACAAGTTCTTCTGTCAGAACGGTGGGAGATTTGCTAGAAAGCCTGACCTTTGCCAATGCGAGTGTAAAGGCGAATGCGAAGGTGCATGGCCAAGGCATTGAGATTACAGATTTATCTACGAAGCTTGTCAGCGGTATGACGCTTACCGTGAGCAATGGACGAGAGGCTGTTTACAGAATTAATGTTGAGGCAAGTCCTATTACATCATACGTGTTTACTGTTACAAATACCGTGATTTCTTACAGCGGAAACCTGAGCTATAATGATTTTGTAAACTATTGTGTTTTGGCAGATGGTTGTAGCCTCAAGGTTACCACGGCGGGTGGTGCAGAGGTTACCGGCGGCAATATGGAGAGCGGCATGAAGGCGATTGTGGGTAATAAAACCTACACCGTGAATCTCTCTAATACAACAGCGTTACCGACTGTTACCATCAATGGTATAGAGAAAGATGAAATCTTACTGACCTCTGACACTTACCGAAAGACAATAACGGCAGCCGGTACGAATATTGAAAGGGTTGCAGTTTACCTTGATGGCGTGGCTCAGGTGGTCGGCTCTGCTGCAGGAACGTACACATTCGAAACAAGCCTTACCATCGGCAGACACGAGATTTATGCTGAGGCTGTTTCAAATAATGGCAGGGTAGAGACTGCAAGATATGCGGTGTATGCCTTTGATACAGAAACGGACCGTTTGCGTGCAGCACGAAGACCGGTGGTTATGGATGTTCGTTACTTAGATAAAATGGGGAGCGAGATTCCGAAAAGCGACAGAGTTTCGTACACAGATTTGGCGCAGATTGAGCTTGTGTTTAACAAGGCATTGACGGAGAACACGGTCAATACAGACAATATTAGGCTCTATGCCGGTGACACCGCAGTTACAGATTATGAGGTTCGCTATGTAACGGGTGCGGATGCATATTACTCTGTTATAATCTCGCTTAGCTCGCAGCTTGCTTCGACGACAGATTATAAAATTGTGACGGGTAGCAACCTTGCGGACAGCACAGGCAATACTGCAGGAGCCGATACAACGATCTGCTTTACAACGCTCACTGAAGCGTTTGATATTTGCAGACAGAGAATTGTTGACGATAGCGGCAGGGACGTTACTGAACTTAGCGGTGGCGATAGTGCAAAGCTTGATGTTACCTTAACCAACACTTCTTTTGAGGCAAAAAGTGGTGTTGTTGTCCTCTTGGTTTTTGAGGAAAATAAAATGGTTGGCTATTCCATAACACCATTTACAATCGCTCCCGGAACCGTTAATCAAACCGTAAGAACCAATACGGCAGAAATCGAGTCCGGCGCAGACGGAGAGCTGACTGTTTATCGCTATATTTGGAATAGCATGGAAGAAATGGATACTCTTTTACAACAAAAGGAAGTTTATTTACAATAAAATAAAATTAATTTTAGGAGGAAGAGTAAAATGAAAAAAACAAAAAA
>JAZNJS010000061.1:0-46185 GCA_045578185.1 Clostridia bacterium | reverse complement strand
CTTTTTTATATGATTATTATTTAATTGACTGGTTATCTTTTAAGACTACGTCGTGTGAACCGCCCTCAACAATACTTGTAGAGGAAACAACGGTAATTTTGGCATTCTTCTGAAGGTCAGGAATGTTTAATACGCCGCAGTTACACATAGTAGAGCGAACCTTGTTTAAAGAAAGTGTTACGTTATCTTTAAGGCTTCCTGCGTATGCAACGTATGAGTCAACACCTTCTTCAAATGAAAGTTTCTTGTCGCCGCCCATATCATAGCGCTGCCAGTTACGAGCGCGATTTGAACCCTCGCCCCAGTATTCCTTCATATAGCTTCCGTTGATGTTGACTTTATTTGTCGGACTTTCATCAAAGCGAGCAAAGTATCTGCCGAGCATCAAGAAGTCTGCACCCATAGCCAAAGCTAAGGTCATATGATAGTCGTGCACGATACCGCCGTCAGAGCAGATAGGAACATAGATACCTGTCTCTTCAAAGTATTCATCACGAGCTTTGGCAACATCAATTAAAGCTGTAGCCTGTCCGCGACCGATACCTTTCTGCTCACGGGTGATACAGATTGAGCCACCGCCAATACCAACTTTAACGAAGTCAGCGCCAGCTTTTGCGAGGAAGAGGAAGCCTTCGCGGTCAACTACATTACCTGCACCAACTTTAACTTTATCTCCGTATTTTTTACGGATGAATTCGATGGTGATTTTCTGCCATTCTGTAAAGCCTTCAGATGAGTCGATACACAAAACGTCAGCCCCTGCTTCAACTAACGCAGGCACACGCAGTTCAAAGTCACGAGTATTGATACCAGCGCCAACAACGAAGCGCTTATTAGCATCTAGAAGCTCATTGGCGTTTTCCTTGTGGCTTGCATAGTCTTTTCTAAATACCATATATCTGAGCTTCTGGTCTTTATCAATTAACGGAAGAGCGTTTAATTTATTCTCCCAGATGATGTCGTTAGCTTCTTTAAGGCTTGTAGATGCATCTGCACAAATCAAATCGGCAAACGGGGTCATAAATTCGGAAACCTTGGTGTCCAATGACATACGGCTGATACGATAGTCACGGCTTGTAACAAGACCTAAAAGTTTGCCGTCAGCCGTACCATCCTCTGTTACGGCGATGGTAGAGTGACCTGTTTTTTCTTTCAAATTAATTATATCAGATAAAGTACAGTCCGGCTTAATATTGGAATCACTGATAACAAATCCCGCTTTATAATTCTTAACACGAGCTACCATAGCTGCTTCGTCTTCGATAGACTGTGAGCCATAGATGAATGAAACACCGCCTTCTTTTGCCAATGCAACAGCCATCTTATCGTCAGATACAGATTGCATAATAGCAGAAACCAAGGGGATGTTCATTGTAATTTCTGACTCTTCGCCTTTTTTAAACTTTACAAGTGGGGTCTTTAATGTAACATTTGACGGGACACATTCAGCAGAGGAATAGCCCGGAACTAACAAATATTCTCCAAAGGTACGGGACGGTTCAGTAAAGTAATAAGCCATAATCATACTCCTTTATTTTTATTGACTTGCATAATTATTATTAATTATTAATATTATCACAAATGTAAAACTATGTCAAGAAATGACGAATAAAAAATAAGAAAAAACGCCATAGCTTCGCATTTTTATTGCATGCTTTGTATATATTCCCAAAGTTCAGGGTTATATTTTTTAAGGTTTATCGGTCTAAAATCAGTTGTGGTAAAGGCAAGGAGTGTCTCACCCTTGGCTAAAAGAGCGCTGTCGGCATCTCTTACAACATCGTAGCCGAATCTTATTTTTACGGGCGAAAGCTCTTTTATATATGTTTTAATGGTCAAATTATCTTCATATTTTGCGGGAATGATGTAGCGGCAATGCGTCTCAACAAGCGGAAGCATAAGGCCACATCTTTCTATCTCGCCGTAGCTTATTCCGCCAGAGGCAAAGAATTCTGTTCTTCCAACCTCAAACCACGGATAATAGCGTGAATGATGAACTATTCCCATCTGGTCTGTCTCTGAGTATCGTACAGTAATTTTTGATTCGTGTATTTTCATTTTGATTTTCCTTTCACTGTGCAGTCTAATTTTCCGTCAGAAAGAGTAAGCAAAATATCGTCTCCAACTTTTGCCTGGGATACCGAGTTTATAATTGAACCATCAGCACTGGTGGCTACTGCATAGCCTCGGGAGAGAACCTTAAGCGGACTGAGTGCATCTAGCTTTCCGCTAAATAGTGCTAAATTCTCTTTTTTCCGTCTTATGAGGTCGTCCATTTTTTGCTCCAGAGTCGCTTGTGTTTGGCCAAGATGCATTTTGCGGTCAGCTAAACTTAAAGAAAAATTAGATAAAACCGAAGCAGAAGAGAGCTTTTCAAGAAACTTTTTAAGGCGTTCTGTCTTGTAATTCATTTTTAATATGAGCTGGGAATTTAAAGAATTAATTCTTGCGCGCAGCTCTAGTGCTGACGGTACTGCAATTTCTGCAGCTGCAGATGGAGTAGGAGCACGTCTGTCAGCGACAAAATCACAAATGGTAAAGTCCGTTTCGTGTCCTACGGCAGAAATAACAGGTATTTCAGATGCAAATACTGCCCGTGCAACAATTTCCTCATTAAATGCCCATAAATCTTCTACGGAACCGCCGCCACGGCCAACTATAAGTACATCGCAGAGCTTATGCACATTAAAGAATGCGATTGCATCTGCAATATCTTTTGCGGCGCCGTCGCCTTGTACCAAAACAGGTCTTAATTTCACCTTAGCCTGAGGATAACGCCTGCCTAAAACATTTATTATATCGCGAACGGCCGCGCCTGTAGATGCAGTAACAACGCCTATCGTCTCTGGATATTGTGGAAGCGGTTTTTTATACTTTTCATCAAAAAGGCCTTCTTCGTCAAGACGTACTTTTAGCTGCTCAAATGCAATATGAAGCGCACCGATGCCATCGGGCTGCATTTCTTCGATATAGAGCTGATACTGCCCGTCGCGCTCGTAGACAGATATACGCCCACGAGCTAAAATTTTCATTCCGTTTTCAGGCGAAAAACGTAGCGACATAGCGGCAGAGCGAAACATTACGGCACGAAGATTAGAACCCTCATCCTTTAAGGTCATGTAAATATGACCGCTTGAGTGTTGTTTAAAGTTGGATATTTCACCTTTTATCCATATATTTTTTAAATATGAATTATTTTCAATAACACGCTTAACATAGTTATTAAGCTGACTGACAGTTACAGTTAGAATTTCCTGATTCATAAAATTCTCCTTTAGTGCAAGATGAAAGGGAAACAAAAGTAATTTTTATGCAAAAACAGCGCGTCACTCTGTTTGAGTCCGCGCTATTTTTAATCATTTTTACTGTTTTGCTTTATATGCTGAAGACAAAATTCCGTTTACGAAGCTTTTTGCTTTTTCGCCTTCATAGATTTTAGCCAGTTCAACAGCCTCATTTATGGCAATACTGTCTGCCATTTCATCATCAAAAAGCATTTCACAAAGACCTACTCTTAAAGCGGCAAGGCTGACTTTTGAAATACGGCTGATAGTCCATCCCTTAGCATATTTTATAATAATCGAGTCAATCTCAGAAAGATTTGCAAGAGTAGTGCGCACTAAGTTATCAAGATATTCTTTCTGACCTGATTCATCAGGATAAAGACTGTAGAAAAGCTCCAAAAGCTCATCTGCACTCATTTTCTGAAATTCATATTCAAAGATTATTTTAAAGCCGTAATCACGCGCTTCTTTTCTTGTCATATCAAGGCTCCTTATGAAAAATGTAGTTTTCAAACATATTATACACTATTTTTTGCCAAAAGAAAAGACTAATTGTAATTTTTTTTAAGGATTTTAGCTGATTATGTAAGATGTGAAATCAGACAGTGCCGGGAAAGTAGAGCAGTATAGATAAATTACCATAAAAAGAGCAAGAACTAGTGCAAGTATAGCTCCGAGTTTTTCTGTAAAATAGTACCACGATGAAAGCTCGACATCATCTATATTATCTATAGTGAACATATGGCTGAGCATAAATAGCATTTCGGGCTTAAAGAAGCCCAGATAGTAGGTTATTGAGACCGCGATATAAAGGATGAGCAGAACTAAAAATATTGCAAATTCTCGTATTCTGTATACACATAATGCTGCAAAGGGAATGTAAATTGCGCTGAATATGGGAAGAAGAGCAATGCTCAAAATATGCTTTATTTTATCTTTCTTTGCTTCTTTTTCAAAGAATTTTTCTGTTGCTTCTTCTGCGTTTATCGGCACAACATTGTTAAGCGAAGTATAACACTCGCTGCATATAAAGCTATCATCTTTGCAGGAAGCTCCACATTTGGGACATATTTTCATAACAATTCCTCCTTTTTATGACGAATACTTAAAAAATGTATCCTAACGCTTCAGTAAGGCTTTTCGCGCTATAAATTTTAAGCCCGCTTATTTGCGCTAGACTGCGAGAGTTTGCCTCGGGGATGATACAAGATGTAAAGCCGAGCTTTTTTATCTCTAAAAGGCGTTTTTCAATCTGATTTACCGCACGCAGTTCGCCGGTTAAGCCAACTTCGCCGATAACTGCCATTTCTTTGTCAACACTTACATTTTTAAAGCTTGATGCAATTGCTACTGCAACGCCTAAATCAACTGCGGGTTCATCAAGACGAAATCCGCCAACTATATTTACATACGAATCCTGACTTTGCAGATTAAGTCCAACTCTTTTTTCTAAAACGGCAATCAATAAATTCACACGATTATAATCTATTCCGGTTGCCATTCTTCTTGGTGTACCGAATCCTGTGGGTGAGACGAGAGCCTGAATTTCAGCGAGTACTGGCCTCGTACCCTCTAAAGTACAGACTACTGCAGAGCCTGAAGCGTTATCAGGTCTTCCTTCTAAAAGCATAGACGATGGGTTTTCTACCTCATTAAGACCATTGTTTGACATATCAAATACGCCGATTTCATTTGTTGAGCCAAAACGGTTTTTAACTGCACGCAGGAGGCGGAAACTATGATGGCGCTCGCCCTCAAAGTAGAGAACACAGTCAACCATATGCTCGAGCACCTTAGGACCTGCAATTGCTCCGTCCTTTGTAACATGGCCAACGACAAATACTGCGGCGCCGGACTCTTTTGCAAATTTCATTAAAGACAGAGTTACATCTCTTACCTGACTTACGCTGCCGGGCGCAGATGTAATTTCCGGATTGTACATTGTTTGCACAGAGTCTATTATAAGAATATCAGGCTTAATTTCGTCTGCAAAATGAAGTATGCCTGTTATATCGGTCTCTGCCAGTACCATAAGTTCATCGGAGCGAACGCTGAGACGGTCGGCACGCATTTTAAGCTGCTTTTCCGATTCCTCACCTGAAACATAGAAGACCTTAGCTCCGTCTGATACGGATTTTACGAGCTGCAGAAGCAAGGTTGATTTTCCTATTCCGGGGTCACCACCAACCAAAATAAGAGAGCCTTTTACAATTCCACCGCCCAAGACTCTGTCAAGTTCGCCGATGCCGCTTAATATGCGCTCATCTTTAGTTAAACTGACTTCAGAAAGTTTTGTCGGCGCATTCTTTTTTAAAGGTGTATGATTTTTAGTGGCAGATTTAGCCAAAGAGGCTGTAACCAGTTCCTCTGTAAAAGTGTTCCATGAATTGCAGGCAGGACACTTACCGAGCCATTTTGCCGACTCATATCCGCATTCATTACAAAAATAAACAGTCTTAGATTTCATAAGCACTCTCTTTTCGGCAGCCAAAAGGCAGATTTATAACTTAATTGTAGCAGAAACGGTGATTTTTTGCAATAAAATTATATAAAAATGCGTTCTGCAAGGTTTGCAGAACGCATTCGTTTTTTTTATTATGCTGCCGGATTCAGCGGCTTGATGGTAGAATCAGAAGTTTCTACCGGAGCAGGTGTAGGAGTAATCGGTGAAATTTCTACTGGTGGAGCAGTAGGAGCAGTTGTCTCAATCGGGGCAGCTGGTTCGGTCGGCTCTAAAGGAGCACTTGTATCATCGGGGTTTTCTGGTGTGGGCATGTCCGGATCAACAGGAGCAACTGTTGGCATAGTGCCGACACGCTCAATCCTGTTTGCTGCAACATATCTGCTCTTAGCTAAAGGTTCACGGCTTATAACCTTGCCGTTTTCGCTTATAACTTTATAGGTCTGGTAACTGCTTCCACTTGAGCCTGCCTGTTCCACCTGAACTGTTCCTTCCGGTAGAGTCGGGTCTTCAATCTGCTCAAGTTGTGCTGGGTATGTAGCTGTGCATACTGACTCAATAGAAACTGTGCGACCCGGGTTTTCCTTTGTTCCGTAAATAGAAATTTTAGCTAAACCGCCACTTGCAGAAGCTGAAATTTTTATTGGCATTTTTGTATTATTTTCAAACTGGAAATCTATACTTCCGTATGAAACAGTTGCATCGCGTCCCATGGGAACGTATGAAACCGGCAGAGAATGGTTTGTACGTGTTACAATTTTTAAATCTGACAGTACAACTGCGTTATAAAGGGTAGAGGACACCTGACAGATTCCGCCACCGACACCGTCTTCCACACGGTTGCCAACATAAACGTGCGCTATACGGAAGCCGCGGGCAGTGGTTCTGGGGCCGACAGAATCGTTATAAGAGAAAACTTCTCCAGGCGCCAATATAAGTTCATTAATATTTTTGGAAGCCAAAGCAACGTTGTATGACCGGTTAACATCTCCGGCGTTGTAACGGGAAGAGTATGTTCCAAGACAGTCTGCAAAAATTGTATCATTAAGCTGTTTTTCCGTAACTGTCGGCAATGTTATTGTCGCAGGGATACGAATAATATCTTCCTGAGTGTTTTTAAGGATTTCTTCAGCCACAGCTTTATCAATTATAACGCCTGTTCTTTCCGGCTCAATGATAAGCTTGCCTTCTTCTATGCGGTATGAGGCATCTTTTACTTCGCCGCAAATCTCGGTATTAATATAGTCGGTTGTTATTTCCGTGGGGTCAACTGACTCTAATGGAAGAGTGATATTATTTTCTCCGCCTTTTAAAAGCGACTGACAAACCAAGCTGACAGCTTTTTCTTCGTTTATACGTTTGCCGCTATGACCACGGGTGATAATGAGTTCATTCTCGCCAAGTTCAAATGAATTTTCCCGTCCTGGCTCTGTTGTCTCATCTGCGATGATGCGTATTATTTCTAAAAGCATATCTTCATTTATGGTTGCTTCTGCCGGAACAACATATGTGTTTTTTCTTGTAGCATAGATATCTTTAATGCGCGCAAAGAAAGAACCCTCGCGGCCGATTAAATATGCTGCTTCGGTCATTTTTTCAGGAATGATTTCGGGATTAAGCTCTTTAACATCTACCGACTGACTTATTTCTTTGCAAGAGAGGGTAAGCGCGCCGTCAGAGCTTACAAAATATTTATTTAAAACAGCGTTGTTAGCTTCTTCAAGCGTCATAGAACTGACATCTAACTCACCAATAAACACACCGTCATAAATTTTGTCGGTGGCTAATGTAGCTGCCAAAAAGCCGGCTACAGTACTGATAAGTATAACAAAAACTGCTACTAAAATAGCAATTACTAAACGTTTTCCTTTGAAAAAGCTCTGCTTTACTTCTAATGTTTCTTCCATAATGATCACCCCAACATCATTATACCCCTCTTAATTCGATTTGTAAATGCTTTTTATATCATTTTTTATTGTTTTTCAGCGATTTAAAAGCCATACTGCAAGATTAAGATAGGCTGCAAATGTTGTCCATATTAAAGTGGGTACTAAGAGCCAGCCGGCGGCGTGATTTATTCTGTAGAATTTTGCGGTTGTAATGCCCAAAAACAGCCACATACAAACAAGTAATAAAAAAGCGAAAAACGGTGACTGAAAATTAAAAAACACAATGGGCCAAAGGAAATTAAGAGCCAGATAAATCAGGAAGAAGTTTACGGCATCCTTTACATACGTTTTTTCATATCCTTCCCGCACGACGAGGAAAAGAGCAATTCCCATCAAAAGATAGAGAATGGTCCATACGATTGGAAAAAGAATCGCCGGAGGGGCAAGCGGGGGCTTTACAAGCACATCATAATACATCATAGAGTCCCGTGTCAAAAAAGCGGCTATTGCTCCTATGGCTAAAGGGAACAGTATAATAAGTGCACTTCGTATGAAATTTCTAAGATTGAAGACATGATAAGTATTTACTGACATTTTTGCACCTGCTTTCAAAGATTGATTTTATAATCTTTTATATTATATGCGAGGCAAAGCCATTTATTCTAACTGACATACAGCCACAAAAAAGCGGCGAAAACATAGTTTTCGCTGCTTTTGTTTTTAAAAATTAGTTTTTAAGTTGTTTACGATTTTGACGAATGGTGTCAGCGATAGCGATGAGGTCTTCTTCAACTCGGTGGAGAAGGTCATCAGCATACTGGTTTGCGCCAACTCGGATTTCGTGTGAGTTGCCCTGAGCTTTTTCAATAATCTGATTAGCCTGCTCATATGCCTGCTTGGTAATTTCGTGCTCGTTGATTAAAGCAACAATCTTATCTTCTGCGCCCTGAATGATAGCAGAAGCCTCTTTCTGTGCATCTGCAATAATTCTTTGACGCTCTTCTTTTACCCATTTTGCCTGTTTCATTTCATCAGGGAATTTAATTCGGATTTCCTGAAGCATATCCAAAAGCTCGTCTTTATCGACAATGCCTTTTCCCCAGAAAGGAATAGTCATACTCTGGTCGATTTTGTCCTCTAAAACCTCAATCAATTCTAAAATTTCCATTTTATTACCGCCCCTCTTTAATCTTAAGTTTCACATCTTCATAGATTTCCGCAGGAACTAAATCGCGGAAATCTCCGCCCAGTGAAGCAATTTCTTTAACAATACTTGAACTGATATACGAGTAGTTTGCGTTTGTAACCATAAATATTGTTTCAATATCCGGCTCCATTTTTTTATTTAAAAGCGCCATCTGAAATTCATATTCAAAATCAGTAATAGCGCGTAAGCCCTTAACAACGGCTTTTGCGTTCTTTTGGCGAGCGAAATCAACCAAAAGACCGTCAAAATGCTCAGCGCTGCAATTTGGCAGGTTGCTGATGGATTTATTAATAAGTTCAACTCTTTCGCTTGCAGTAAATAACGGAGATTTAGCCGTGTTATTTAAAACAGCAATAATCACCTTATCAAACTGGCGTGAAGCACGCCTGATTATATCAAGATGACCGCAGGTAATCGGGTCAAAGCTTCCCGGATAAACAACGGTTGTCATAAATCACAACTCTTTCATAAGTAATATTCTTGCCTTGCCATACTTTTTATCACGGTATAGCTGGTATCCGTCTAAAATGTGATATTCATCCTGACTGTCAAGCTCACAGACAATAGTTCCGCCTTCGTTTAAAAGTTTTCTGTCACGGATTTTTATAAGAGCCTCTTCTAAGAATCCTGCCGCATATGGCGGATCAAGAAAAATTATGTCAAAAGAACCGTGCGTGGTCTCAAGATACGAAGAAAAATCTTTATGCACACATTCTGCGATATTTTCAAGGTGGGTAAGAGCAAGGTTTTGTTTAACTACAGAAAGTGAAGAAATTTCAAAGTCAACAAAAACTGCTTTTTTTGCACCACGGCTTAAAGCTTCAATTCCTAAGGCACCACTGCCTGCAAACAAATCAAGTATACTGGCATCCATAATGTCAAAAGAAATCATATTAAAAACAGCTTCTTTGACACGGTCTAAAGTAGGGCGAACATTATTTCCATCAGGACTAATCAGCTTACGCCCTCGGGCAGAGCCGGATATTACTCTCAATATACTCAATCCTTTTTATAATATCACAATTTTACACTATATATTTTATCGTATTTTGCGTAAATGTCAATAGTATGAACTTAAATTTTAACTAAATGTAATATTTTGTTTAAAAATTTGCCGAATTTTTTGTAAAATAGGAGAATTTTCCGGTAACTTAAGTTTCGGGTCGTGAGCAAGCAATTCTTTTACGGCTACGGTTGTTAGAGAGAGAACATCCATATCCGTATAAAGATTTGCAATTTTTAGAGGTGGCAAGCCGTGCTGACGTGTGCCGAAAAATTCACCCGGACCACGCAGTTTAAGGTCTTTTTCCGCTATTATAAAGCCGTTGTTTGTTTGGCGCATTACCTCCATACGCTCTTTTGCATAATCCTGCTTGCTCTGGTTAAATAAAATGCAGTATGCTTTGTCTTTACCTCTGCCGACTCGACCACGAAGCTGATGAAGTTGAGACAAACCAAAACGCTCTGCGTTTTCCACGACCATAACAGTAGCGTTTGGAACGTTAACGCCGACTTCTATAACACTTGTCGCAACTAAGACCTGAATTTTGCCGAGTGCGAACTGCGACATAACCTCGTCTTTGTCCTTTGATTTCATTTTTCCGTGTATAAAACCAACGTTAAGGTCTGGGAAAATGTCCGTTGATAGAGTGGAGGTGTATTCAGTTACGGATTTTAAATCCATTTGTTCTGATTCTTGCACCAAAGGGCACACAATATATGCCTGATGTCCCAAGTTTACTTCTTTTCGAATAAAAGCGTAAATTCTATTACGCATATCTTCACCAACTGGGAAAGTATCAACTTTTTGTCTTCCGGGAGGTAATTCGTCAATCGCAGAAACCTCTAAATCTCCATAGAGCACAAGTGCAAGAGTGCGGGGGATGGGGGTAGCTGTCATTATAAGAGTGTGCGGATTTGCTCCTTTGTCGGCAAAAAGTTTGCGCTGATTTACTCCAAAACGATGCTGCTCGTCTGTAATTACAAGATTAAGATTTTTGAAAGTGGGTTCATCACTAAAAAGTGCATGTGTGCCCACAATTGCAAGAGACTCTCCACTTGCAATTCTTTCTAATGCCTCACGGCGTGATTTCGCAGTCATAGAGCCTGTTATAAGCTCTGTACGAATGCTGAAAGGCTCAAATAAACTGCGGAGACTTTCGTAGTGTTGAGCAGCTAAAATTTCTGTAGGTGCCATAAGTGCAGATTGCATATTGCTCATAGCTGCAGCAAACATTGCACAAGCTGCAACGACAGTTTTTCCTGAGCCAACGTCTCCCTGCACGAGCCTGTTCATTGGAACATCTTTTTTAATATCAATAAATATTTCCCTGAGCACCCTTTTTTGTGCACTGGTAAGAGGGAAGGGAAGAGACAAAATAAAGTCTTTTACAGAGTCAGGCGTAATAATAGGTGTGGCACTCAAATGGTCTCGTCTGTCTTTTAAAGTAAAAAGCGCAGTCTGCATAAAAAACAGCTCGTCAAAAATCAAACGCTTACGTGCAATTTCAAGATTTTGCGCTGAGGCAGGGAAGTGAATTTCACGATATGCATAATCCAAATCACACAATCCATATTTCTTGCGCAAGTTAATTGGTAATGGGTCGGGAAAGTCGGCCTCAAACTCTGCAAAAACATATTGAACACAGTCTGATATTACCTTTTGTGTAAGTCCTGCTGTTGATGGATATATAGGCACAATACGACCTGTCTGTTTTTGAGTGTCAACTTTTTCAAAAACAGGAGTTTGAATACGTTTTTTCGGGGAGGTGCTTATTTTTCCGTAAAAGATGTATTCGTTTCCAACCTTGAGCTGATTTTCCAAAAAACGCGTATTAAACCAAACCGCCTCAATAATGCCTGTGCCGTCAGAAAGCTTGACGGTGTATACGGTCATATTGCGGCGGATATAGTTTTTGCGTAGCGCTGACGAAACGGTAGCGCGGATGCAGACCGTCTCATCATGCTGACATTCGATTATTTTTTTATAAGTGCTTCTGTCTTCGTAGGCGCGTGGATAATGGGTAATTAAATCGCCTATTGTATGTATGCCCAAAGAATAAAAGGCGGAGGCTCTTCTCTCGCCTACACCTTTTATATATCTTATATCACGCGACAAATTGTTCTTCTGTTCCATAAATTACTCCACAGAAATAATATAGTAGTAAAGAGGCTGACCGCCTGAGTGCATAACTATATCACAGTCTGAGTATTTATCCTCAAGCTCCTCTTCGAGTATTTCGGCGGTGTCTTCTGTGACATCGCTGCCGTAGAATACGCTGAGTATTTCGCTATCGTCATCCGTCATTGACTCAAAGAGCTCTTTAAGCACGGTTTCGGGATTGTCGCCGGTGTGAGTAATTTTTCCTTCGCAAAGACCGATTATAGTGCCCTCCGGCATATTTTTGCCCTCAAAAGGAAATTCACGGACGGCATAAGTAACCGTTCCGGTTTTTATTCCGCCGATGGCTTTGTTCATAAGGTTTTCGTTTTCTTCTGCATCCTTAGATGGAACAAACGCAAGTTTAGCGGACATACCCTGAGGAACAGAGCGGGTGGGTATTACTATTACATTTTTCTCGGTAAGATCCTTAACCTGTTCTGCTGCCATTATGATATTTTTGTTATTCGGTAAAACGAAAATATTTTTAGCTGGAATTTTTTCAATAGCCATTAATATATCATCGGTTGACGGATTCATTGTCTGTCCGCCTTCAATAACAGCGTCACAACCCATATCACGGAAAATTTGAGCTAAACCGTCGCCAGCAGCAACTGCTGCAAAGCCGTATTCTTTTTCTTCTATCTTTTCTTCTTTTGCTGCTTCAGTAATGACTTTGCTATCGTGCTGATATTTCATATTATCAATTTTAATGTCAGTTAAAGCACCAAGTTTTATAGCCTGTTCAATTACATAACCCGGGTTGTTGGTATGAATGTGAACTTTGATAATTTCACCGTCGTCAATAACAACCATACTGTCTCCCTTTTTCTCTATGTTTTTGCTGAAGAGACTGCTGCTTGCAGCAGGGTTATTTTTGTTTATAATAAACTCAGTACAATATGAGAATTTAATATCAACATCTGTCTCCGTGCGTGCTTTGGTAGGAAGCGACGCTGCTAAACTCTGGTCTAGAAGCTCGGTAACTTCACCAGTTTTGAGATATTCTAAAGCACCCTCTAACATATAAAGTATGCCCTGCGCACCCGAATCTACAACACCTGCTTGCTTAAGCTGAGGCAGAATTTCAGGCGTCATATCAAGACTTTTCTGAGCGGCGTTAACCACTATCTGCATAAGCTCAACAATATCGTTTGTAGTCTTGAGTGCCTCTCTTCCTGCGGCTGCGCCATCGCGTGCTACTGAAAGAATTGTTCCCTCAACGGGCTTCATAACAGCACGGTATGCAGAATTTACACCCTCTGAAAAGGACTCTGCCACATCTTTAGCATCTAAAAGAGTACACTCTTTCATACGCTTTGCCATTCCACGGAAAAACTGAGACAAGATAACACCTGAGTTACCGCGTGCACCACGAAGGGAAGCGCTTGCAACAGCGGACATTATTTCGCCTGCTTTTGTATATTCGCCTGAAATAAGTTCACGAGCTGCTGCGCTCACAGTCATTGACATATTTGAACCGGTATCACCATCGGGAACCGGAAATACATTTAAATCATTTAATATATTTTTATGATTACAGAGCCTGTTAGCTCCGGATAAAAACGCTTCAAGAAGGCTCTTGGCGTCAATTGTATTAATCAAGGTTAGCACCTCCAAAAAATCTATGTTGAAAAATTACTCTTCGACGCGGATACCCTCTACATTGACAGTAACCTTGCCAACTTTAAAGCCGGTCATGCTCTCTACACTGTAGCGGACACTTCCTATAATACTGTCGGAGATAACCTTAATATTTACGCCATATTCAACTATAATGTGAAGCTCAATACTGATTTTATCATCTTCGGTTGTTACACGGATTCCTTTTGTTATGGAATCCCAGCCTAAAAGCTTTGTAATATTATCAGAACCGCCACGATACGCCATACCAACAACACCATAGCAGCCGGAAGCTACCTTGCCTGCAATGCGGGCAATGACGTTTGTGGACATAACGATTGAGCCGTACTCATTTTCTGTTTTTATTGCCATTAAAATTCCTCCTTTTATAAGGCGAGATAAATCACAATAATTAGCCATACGTGGATATTATATCACATTATGATTAAAAATACCAGTAATATTTGCAACTTTAAATCAAAAATTTTTAAAATAAGTAAAAGGGCTGTTTTTCTTTGTGAAAAACAGCCCTTTAGCAGATGTAATTTGAGGCAAAATGCCCTGCTAAATTAAAAATCTGCGCATGTGATATTACTCCATCCTGGTTTTTGCAGGAACTTTCTCTTTAAAGAGGAGAGTAATACTCCAAAGTCCCGCAACGCCAACCAGGGAATAGATAATACGGCTGATTAACGACATTTGGCCACCAAAAAGGGCTGCAACAATATCAAAGCCAAAAAGGCCGATACTGCCCCAGTTTAAAGCGCCGATGATGACGAGAATCAAAGCTACATTGTCTATTGTGCTGGTCATATTGCTCCAACTCCTTCTTTTTAATCTGAAATAATATATTATTTCGGACATTAACATTATATCCAGAAGAAGTAAGCGATATGCGCAAAATTTTTAAATTTAAGAATGCTGTTTTAAAAATTGTTTTTCTAAAACTAATTTATTGATAGGCATTATTTCGGGATTTATAAGCTCTGTACAATATGCCATTTTTGCTATGCTTTCTAAAATAACGGCGTGCTTTACAGCAGATAGCGCATCTTGTCCCCAGACAATAGGACCGTGGTTAAAGACCAATGCACCCGGAATATCTAAAAAATCAATTCCACGCTCTGAAAAGGCCTCGTAAACACTTACTGCCAGCTGTTCTTCGTAATTGTTTTCAATTTCTGTTTGAGTAAGAGAACGGGTGCAGGGAATGTATCCACGAAAATACTGGGCATGCGTCACGCCATAAGGCGGAATATCACGTCCGGCTTGCGCCCACACAGTTGCATTTTCAGAATGTGTATGTACAATGCTTGATATACTGTCAAAAGCCTTATAAAGCTCAATATGAGTGATAAGACCTGGCGGCACAGAATGTGAGCCCTCGACGATGTTTCCCGAAAGGTCGGTAATTATAAAATCTTCAGCCAAAATGTTACCCGGCTGTATATCGGCGGGCTTTATAACAATTAAAGAATTAGCACGGTCAACTGCACTTATATTTACCGGCAGAATACCGGACAGGCCATATTCTTCCATCATATGACAGGCTAAGCACAGCTCTTCGCGCAGAGACTCCAGCATATAAGCGCCTCCTTAATCATAAATAATGAACGCATACTTATAACTATTATACCATAAAATAGTAAAAAAGTAAATAGCGGTTACAGATGATGTATAGTAAAAACAGATGAAAGAGGTGTAATCATGTACAGAGCAGGAGAACTGAGACAAAAAGAGGTTATAAATATCAGGGATGCTTCGCGTCTGGGTTTTGTTTCAGATGTTGAGGTCAGTCTGGAAAAGGGAGAAATAGAGGCAATAATTGTTCCGGGAAAGACGAGATTTTTTAATTTTGGTAAATCAGGTGACTATGTAATTATGTGGGATAAAATAAAAAAAATAGGTGAAGATGTAATTCTGGTCGATATAAAAGACGAAGATGAAGAATAAAAAACAGCAGTGACGAACATTTCGTCGCTGCTGTTTTTTATTGTTTAGTTAGCAATAAACCATTCCTGGATGTTTGCGAACAAATTAGAATTATCGGGTATAATATTTCCTCTTAAAAGGTTATCAAAAATGATGGAGCCATTTTTAAAATAAAGTCCGCATATCGGCATATCTTGCCTGAGCGTAGTGCAGATTTCACGATAAACTTCCTGAGCGAGAGCAGCGTTTTCGCATTTATCTGCTCTGTGCATCAGGTTATCTATTACTCCGTTTGAGACGTTAAAGATATTATAACCCGTTTCAAATAAAAATTTAAGGTCAGCATTTGCTGAAATGTCAATCTCGCAAATTGCCATATCATACTGGCGAGCATTTAAACGTTCAACATATTCAGAGTAAGACACTTGTTCGAGATATGTGCGGATGCCTGCGGCATCTAAGTACTTTCTTAGCTCGTTTGCGAGTTTTATTCTTTGAGAATTTTCGCTGTTTACTAAAATGCTTACATATAAATATTCAGTATTTTCGCCGTTTGTGCGCTCTAATGTGCCGTCATTGTCTGAATCAAACCAGCCATCCTCTTTAAGCAGGGCACGAGCGTTATCGATGCTGTATTCAGTAATACTGCTGTCACTGCGATAAAGCCAAGAACGCGGATGAATGGGGATATCTGTTCCAATTGCACGTCCGTTGAGCAAATTATCTGTTAAATATGAGCGGTCAATGGCAGCTGAAACGGCTTTTCTTGTGCGAAAACTGCGAAGAGCAGGAGATTCATTGTTAAATCCGATAAAAGTCAAAGTATTTGTAGGAAAATCAACAGATGAAACATCTCTTTTCGGGGTATATTCATCAGGGTTTGCCACGCCGGATGAGAGCATATCTATTTTTAGATTTTCAAGCATGCTTATTGCTGCGCTGCGGTCGTGGAGAATGTATAGAAAAACATTGTCAATATAGGGCGTTTTGGGCATATGATAGTTATCATTAACGCAGAGTTCTATCTCTTTGTTTTTAAGATGTGACTGAACTTTATAAAGTCCTGTACCGTTTGGAACATACTCCATTTTATTTTCAATTGCAGCCGAGACACTTGCTGCCATACGCTCTGAAACAATCGGGAAATCCAAAAGAGCAGGGAAGTTAGCCACAGGTCTCTTTAATTTTATAAACAGAGTCTGTCTGTTTGCCGCAAAACTTTCAATATCAGAAAGAACGGATGCGTAATAAGAACCTGATTCAAAAATAAGACTTAAAGAAAAGTTGGCGTCAGCGGCGGTAAGCGGGGAGCCGTCATGGAAAGTTATGCCTTCTTTAATTTCAAAAGCATATTCCAATCCATCTTCTGTCACAGTATAACTTTCGCAAAGATTTGGCACATAGCTAAAATCCTGATATACAGAAAACAGTGAGTCATATATAAGTTTTAATGTGCGGATGTTTTCCGCATTTTTAGTTATAAGAGGGTTTAACGTATCTGTTTCAAACAGGCACAGCCTAAGAGTTCCGCCTTTTGTGGGAGTTTCGTGGCGGTCTTCATATTTTATTATCTGAGCAGACTGCTCATTTCGCTTATCCTGAGCACATGAGGAAAACATAAAAATGCATACTGCACACAACAAAACGGCGACAAAGTTCTTACGCAAGACAAACACCTCCCTTATAATTTATGGCGCATAATAAGCGGGCTGTAGCACTTAGCTACAGCCACACGATTGATTTTTGAAAATACTATTTCAAGTTTTCTTTTATATAACTTACAGCGTTTTTGATTGCATCTTCGCTGCTATATTCAGTAGCTTCGGTTTCGGAGCGGAGCTTGTATTCAACAATGTTATCTTCTGCCTTTTTACCAACTGTTATTCTAACGGGAATACCGATTAAGTCAGCATCTTTAAATTTAACACCTACACGCTCACTGCGGTCATCCAAAAGAACTTCGATGCCCTGCGCCTTAAGCTCGTTATAAATGTCTTCAGCAAGCTTAACCTGAGATTCCTCACGCATACTTACCGGAACGATTAATACCTGATAAGGAGCAACACTTACGGGCCATACGATACCGTTTTCGTCGCTGAACTGCTCGATTACTGCTGCGATGGTACGGCTTACACCAATTCCATAGCAACCCATAATCATAGACTGAGACTTCCCGTTTTCGTCTAAATAGGTGCAATCTAAAGCGTCTGTATATTTTGTTCCTAGCTTAAAGATGTGACCAACCTCAACACCCTGAGTGGTAGCGATGGGTTTACCGCATTTCGGGCAAACATCACCCTCTGTGATTGTGCGAACATCAATTACGGCTTCAGGAGTAAAGTCTGCTGTATTTACATTTTCGTAGTGGTAATCTGTCTCGTTTGCACCTACGACAAAGTTGGTCATTTCCATAACCTCTTTATCAACAATTACGGGAACAGAAAGACCAATAGGTCCTGCAAAACCTACAGCAGCGCCTGTTACGGATACAACTGTATCAGCGGATGCAAGCTCTAAATCCTGCTCATTTATTCCAAGGTGGTTTATAAGCTTAACCTCGTTGATTTCACGGTCGCCACGAACCATAACAGCAACAACTTTTTCGCCTGCCTGATATAATATAGTTTTGGCAAAATGCTTGCTGTCGGTATTTAAGAAGGAAACGAGTTCCTCGATTGTGCCAACATTAGGTGTGTGAATTTTACTCATAGCCTTAGGCTCTTCTTTAGGAAGAACTTCAGGAATGCACTCAGCTTTTTCAACGTTTGCAGCATAAGAGCAAGCCGGGCAATATGCGATGGTGTCCTCGCCGGTGTCGGATTTTACCATAAATTCCTGAGAACCTGAACCACCCATTGCACCGGAATCGGCATCAACTACGATGTAGTCAAGATTCATTCTGTCAAAAGCCTTGCAATATGCGTTATACATCTTCTGATATGACACATCAAGACCCTCTTTGCTCATATCAAAGCTGTATGCATCTTTCATAATAAATTCGCGTGAACGCATAACGCCGAAACGGGGACGGCGCTCGTCGCGGTATTTTGTCTGAATCTGATAGAGAGTAAGCGGAAGCTGACGGTATGACTTTACGCAAGCCTTAACCGTGTCTGTAAAAATTTCCTCGTGAGTAGGTCCCAAGCAGAAATCGCGGTTGTTTCTGTCTTTTAAACGAAACATATCGGAGCCGAAGACTTCCCAACGGCCTGAATCCTGATATGCTTCAGCAGGGAGAAGCGCAGACATTAAAACTTCCTGTGCACCTTCTGCGTCCATTTCCTCACGGATGATGTTTTCCACTTTATTTAAAACACGGAGTCCAAGCGGCAGAAAGGAGTAAACTCCGGCTGCAAGCTTACGGATTAAACCTGCACGCAGCATAAGCTGATGGCTTGTGGTTTCCGCTTCTGCAGGCATTTCACGCAGAGTGGACAATAACATGTTTGATACTTTCATTTCATTCGTTCCTTTCAAATTATGTTCATAATTACCCTATCATATATAATAAACTTTAAGCTAAGCTCTGTCAACTGTTTTATGGAAATTTTCGTGAAAAAATTGACTATTTTATTAATATATTGTATAATTTAAGACGCTAAGGAGGAGAGCTTATGAGGCTTATTATAAATGCGAATATAATTACTATGGAAGATATAGATTTTCCTAACGGATACCTTTTAATCGATGGAGATAAAATCAAGGAAGTCGGTGATATGGCGGACTGCCCAAACGTTGATTGTGAGACTATAGATGCAAAGGGCTTGTATCTTTTGCCCGGATTTATTGATGCCCATTGCCATGTAGGTATCTGGGAAGAGGGCATAGGCGAGATGGGGTTTGATGGTAATGAAAACTCTGACCCGATAACGCCGCAGCTTCGAGCTATAGATGCCGTGAATCCATTTGATGAGGCTTTTTATAATGCAAGAATGGCTGGTGTAACGACGGTTGTAACCGGTCCCGGCAGTGCGAATATCCTTGGCGGACAGTTTGCGGCACTTAAAACAGTTGGAAACTGCGTAGATAATATGGTAGTAAAAGCACCGGTTGCGCAAAAAGCAGCTTTGGGTGAAAATCCAAAGTCTGTCTATGCAGGTAAAAATGCTATGCCGATGACCAGAATGGCAAGCGCAGCGCTTTTGCGTGAAACTCTGTCAAAGGCAAAAGAATATGAGCGCAAATGGGCTGAGTATTACAATGAGCCAGATAAAAAATCCCGTCCGACACGCGATTTTAAACTTGATAGCCTGGTTCCTCTTATAAAAGGTGAAATTCCGCTTAAGGTGCATTGTCACAGAGCTGATGACATCTGTACAGCTATCCGTATAGGCGAGGAGTTTTCTATCCCGATTTCACTGGAGCATTGTACAGAAGGTCACCTTATCGCAGATATTTTAAAGGAAAAGAATTTGCCGATTACTCTTGGTCCGACAATGACAAATAAATCAAAGCCGGAGCTTAAGAATTTGTCGTATGAAGTATATACCGAGCTCGAAAAGAGAGGTATAGAGTTTGCGATTATGACTGACCATAGCGAGATTTTAATTGAGCAACTCTACCTTTTAGCAGTGCTTGCTGTAAAACATGGGTTGTCTGAGAGGGAGGCGCTTCGTGCAATCACGATTAATGCAGCAAAAAATGCCGGTATTTATGACCGTGTGGGAAGCATTAAAAAGGGCAAAGATGCGGATTTTATTCTTTTATCCGGTGAGCCGATGAGCTTTGATGCTAAAATTATGAGCGTGACCATAAACGGCGAAAAAATATTTTAGTAAATTACAAACCGCTTTTGTTCAAACTATTGACAAAATGCGGTTTTTAGTTTACAATAGTAACATTCTATGATAGGCTGGTGAATTTTGATTGGAAAACAAGGAGTATTTTAAAACGGCTCTGCGAGACTGGTGCAGTATGGTTGAAGAAAACACTGGTATTTCGTCTGCTAAATACGAAGATTATAAAGAAAAAGTAAAACGCGGACTACGAAACAGTGACGGTACCGGCGTACTTGCGGGACTTACCCGTGTTGGCCAGGTACACGGCTACATAATGTACGAAGGAGATAAAATGCCTGATGACGGCGTTCTTTCTTACCGTGGAATAAACGTTATAGATATTATTGAAAATTGCAGGAAAGAGGGCAGATTCGGGTACGAAGAAGCGTCATATCTGCTTTTATTCGGAAAACTTCCTAACCAAAAACAGCTCGAAGATTTTAATAATTTTATGAGCGAGTTACGTCCGCTTCCTTATGGCTTCCGTGAGGATGTTATTATGAAATGCCCCAGTCCGGATATTATGAACAAATTGCAAAGAAGCGTGCTGACTACCTATTCATATGATAAGGAAGCAGATCGAACAGACCTTTATAATATGCTTCGTCAGTCGATTTTGCTGGTCGCTCGTATTCCGACTATGGTTGCATATGCTTATCAGGCAAAGGCGCACTACTACGACGGAAAGAGCCTTTATATACATAATCCGCAAAAGGGAATGTCTTCAGCTGAGAACTTTTTATATATGATTCGCCCTGATAATAAGTTTACTAAACTTGAAGCTGAGATTTTAGACTCTGCATTTATTTTGCATGCTGAGCACGGTGGCGGAAACAACTCCGCATTTACAACCCGAGTTCTTTCTTCATCAGGAACAGATACATATTCAGCTATCGGCGCTGCGATTGGTTCATTAAAAGGACCGAAACATGGTGGAGCAAATCATATGGTTATGGGAATGATTGAGGATTTCAAAGCGAATCTTACCGATATCAATGACCGTGGTCAGGTAGCGAAACACATTGAAAAGCTCTTAAGACGTGAAAGTTATGATAAATCAGGTCTTGTTTACGGTATGGGCCACGCCATCTATACGCGTTCAGACCCAAGAGCTGTTTACCTTAAAAAACAGGCTGAAGAACTTGCAGACTTAACGGGTAATGCAAAAGAATTTAAGCTTTATAATATGATTGAAGAGCTTACTCCTGAAATTTTTGCTGAACTTAAGGGTGATAAGACAATGTGCGCAAACGTTGACCTTTATTCAGGCTTTGTGTATAAATGTCTGGGTATTCCTGAAGAGCTATATACTCCGATGTTTGCTATTGCCCGAATGGCAGGATGGTGTGCACACCGCATTGAAGAAGCAATGTACGGCAAAAAGATTATCCGTCCGGCATATAAGAGCGTATGCAAGAGAACACAGTATATTCCCATTAATGAAAGATAATAAGAAAAGTTTAATAAACTGCAGAGAGTTGTCACCGGGCGGCTCTCTGTTTTTGTGAATCTATAAAGAAGAAGGTTATAAATAATGGAGCAGATGCCTTTATTAAGTGTTAGCGCCCGTGTAAATAAGTTTGCAAGGAAAAATGCGGTCACCTGTATAGCTTTTTTAGCAGCGCTTATCACAAGTTTTATTATTCCGCCAGACATTCAGTACATAGGCTATTTTGATTTTAAAACGCTTACCTGTCTTTTCTGCGTGCTTGCGGTTGTATGTGCGCTAAAGAACATAAATTTCTTTTATATGCTTGCACATAAGATTGTAATTATGTTTAAAACGGCTAAAATAAGCGTGCTTGCACTTGTGTACATTACATTTATCGGCTCGATGCTTATTGCAAACGATATGGCGCTTTTAACTTTCTTACCACTTGGATATTTTGTTCTGACTTCAACAGGTAAGCAAAAATATATGGCTTTTACATTTATTATGCAAAATATAGCGGCAAACCTGGGAGGAATGCTCACACCGTTTGGCAATCCGCAGAACTTATATCTTTATACAAAGTTCCGCATTCCAACTGGAGAATTTATGACAATTATGGCGTTGCCGTTTATATTATCCGTGCTTATCATAACGGTTTGCTGCCTTGTATTTGTAAAATCAGAGCCACTGGAACTTGCTGATGAAAAGATTAAATTAGAGCCCAAACGCACCCTGCTTTATCTCGCTTTATTTGCGCTTTCAATTGCTATTGTCTTTCGTGGCATTCCTTATATTGTAGGACTTTTTGTAATACCTGCGCTGCTTGTTTTTGCAGACAGGAAAGCACTTAAAATGGTGGACTATTCGCTGCTTTTGACTTTCGTATTTTTCTTTGTATTTGCAGGTAATATGGCGAGAATTCCGCAGGTGCGGGAATTTTTTTCGATGCTTCTTTCAAAAAGTACGCTTATCTTCAGCGTTGCTTCATGCCAGCTTATAAGTAATGTACCATCTGCGATTTTGCTTTCGCAGTTTACTGATAATTACCCGGAACTTTTGCTCGGGGTAAATATCGGCGGAGTAGGAACACTTATCGCTTCGCTTGCCAGCTTAATCACTTTTAATGAGTATTCAAAGCATAATCCGGGAAAAACGGGTTATTATATAGGTATGTTTTCTTTGTTTAATATAGGATTTTTGGTGATTTTAACAGGAACGATGATGATTGTAAAATCGCTGCTATAAAAGGGACGGCTATCTGCCGTTCTTTTTTTCTGATATTGACAAAGGGTAGGGTAAAATAGTATTATAATATCACAATGTTTGTTCGTTTTGAGGTGGTGAAAGCGTATGGATACAGAAAATAAGTTCAAGGTCGTTTCGGAGTATTCTCCTACGGGAGACCAGCCGGAAGCAATTGAAAAGCTTGCTGAAGGTGTTTTAAGAGGCGACAGAGAACAGATTTTGCTAGGTGTTACCGGCTCGGGAAAAACCTTTACAATCGCAAATTTAATTCAAAAGGTAAATAAGCCGACGCTTGTGCTTGCGCATAATAAAATCCTTGCGGCTCAGCTTTGTAGCGAATTCAAGGAATTTTTTCCGGATAATGCAGTAGAATTTTTCGTATCCTATTACGACTATTATCAGCCTGAGGCATATATCCCACATACTGACACATATATAGAAAAAGATTCGTCAGTAAACGACGAGATAGACAAGCTGCGCCATAGTGCCACGGCGGCTCTTTTTGAAAGACGTGACGTTATCATTGTTGCGAGCGTATCCTGTATTTACGGTCTGGGTGACCCGATTGACTATAATGAGCTTGTGGTTTCGCTTCGTCCGGGCATGGAAAAAAGCAGGGATGAAATACTCAAAAAGTTAGTTGACATTCAGTATGAAAGAAACGACTTAAACTTTGTGCGCGGAAAATTCCGTGTAAGAGGAGACGTTGTTGAGATTTTTCCTGCAAGCACATCGGACAGGGCAGTCAGAGTGGAATTTTTCGGAGATGAGATAGACCGAATAACAGAGATAGATGCACTTACGGGAGAGGTAATTGGAACTAGAAAACATGTTGCAATTTATCCTGCGTCCCATTATGTTACAACTAAAGAAAAAATGGAAAAGGCGATAGGCACAATAGAAGAAGAACTTGCCGAAAGACTAAGTTATTTTAAAGAAAATGACAAACTTTTAGAAGCTCAGCGCATAGAACAACGAACAAATTATGATATTGAAATGATGCGTGAAATAGGCTTTTGTCAGGGTATTGAGAACTATTCAAGACATATAAGCGGAAGGGCACCGGGTTCGGCACCGTTTACCCTTTTAGACTATTTCCCCGACGATTTTCTTTTGGTAGTGGATGAGTCGCACGTTACCATTCCTCAGGTTAGAGCGATGTATAATGGTGACCGTTCCAGAAAAGAAGCATTGGTAGAGTATGGCTTCAGACTGCCGTCTGCGTTTGATAACAGACCGCTTACCTTTGACGAATTTGACGAAAGACTAAATCAGGTTGTTTATGTCAGCGCAACTCCTGCGGACTATGAGCGTGAGCGTGCGACGCAGATAGTTGAGCAGGTGATAAGACCTACCGGTCTTGTTGACCCCAAAATTAGTATCAGACCTATCACGGGACAGATTGACGATTTAGTCAGTGAGATAAATATTCAGATTGAAAAGGGTGAGAGAACCCTCATCACAACACTTACTAAAAAAATGGCAGAAGACCTGACTGATTATCTGCGTGATATGGATATTAAGGTCAGATATCTTCATTCGGAAGTAAAAACGATGGAGAGAATGGAGATTGTGCGTGACTTAAGAGCGGGTGTCTTTGACGTTCTGGTAGGAATTAATCTTTTGAGGGAAGGTCTTGATATTCCCGAAGTGTCTTTGGTCGCAATTTTGGATGCGGATAAGGAAGGATTTTTGCGCTCCGAAACATCACTCGTTCAGACTATCGGCCGTGCGGCAAGAAATGCGAGTGGCAGAGTAATAATGTATGCGGATAATGTAACGGCTTCAATGCAAAGAGCAATATCCGAGACCGAGCGCAGACGAAAAATACAGATGGCGTATAACGAAAAATATGGTATTGTGCCAAAAACCATTATTAAAGATATTCGTGATACAATTTCTGCAAGTGATGATGTGCCCGATGAAAGCATAAAGAGCGTTAAGATAACAAAAGCTATGGATATAAATCTGCAGATTGAGATTTTGTCTGAGCAGATGCGCCTTGCGGCAACGGAGTTAAGGTTTGAAGATGCTGCAAAACTAAGAGACAAAATTAAAGAGTTACAGAAAAAGATATAAAAATAAAGACCGCATAACTGCGGTCTTTATTTTTATATAACCAAACCACCGTTTGGACTAAGTACCTGACCTGTTGAAAAACTGTCAACAACAGCCATATAATATACTGCTTTTGCAATTTCATCACCGGCTGCAATTTTGCCGAGCGGAGTTTCTTCACAAAGAGCGTCCAAATCTTCTTTTGTAAGAGATGAATTCATTTCAGTATAAACGGCACCGGGAGCGATGCAGTTTACCCGTATTCCGGATGGCCCGACTTCTTTCGCAAGAGCCTTAGTAAAGCCTATTACAGCAGCTTTTGCGGCAGAATAGTGCACTTCGCAGGATGCGCCTGTAATTCCCCACATAGAAGAAATATTTACAATCGAGCCGTTCTTTTTATTAATCATTGGGGGGAGTGCAAGTTTTGTGCAAAGATACATTCCTTTTACATTAACATTAAACAGATTATCCCATTCTTCTTCTGTTATGTCGGTAAAGAGTTTTTGCTGTGCAATGCCGGCGTTGTTTATTAAAACATCGATACTTCCATAATGCGCTACAATTTCATCAAACATTTTTTGGACCTGTTTACTATCTGTTAAATCTGCTTGCGTTGGGATTGCATCTGCACCGCTTTGTTTTAACGAATCACACAGAGAAATCGCTTTTTCCTTATTTTTATTGTAATGTACAAATACGCGAAAACCGTTTTTGGCAAAAATCTTGGCACAGGCCGAACCAATTCCGCCCGAAGCACCTGTAATCAAAACGTTTTGCATAGCTGTCTCCTCTTTGCTTTATAATTTTGAATAAGCAGAAAGAACAGGCCAAAGCCTGTTCTTTAATTAACGTTTAAAGCCCCACCGTGCCGTGTTAACGGTTAAATTTTACCTGCATGTGCAGGTGGGTATTCTCTCACACGCTTTATATTTCCACTGATAAAATGAGGCCTATACGCCACGCATGAAGTCCGAATTCCCGTATAATAAGTGTTGGTAAATTAAAAACCGGGTTCACGAACACCGCAGGGATAAATATCTTTGTTTAACTATATTATAACACTCAAAAATTAAAATATCAATAACAATTTATGCTATATTTAAAAATTCGTGCTTTGCTTTTTAGTTATATGTACCCGTTTAGGTTTTGTGCCGGCATCGGATACGACTTTGTCTTCTGCGAAGAAATGTTTTTCGCAGGTAAGCTCGGAAAGCTCCTTTTCAAAACATTCAAGACAAGACAATAGATGCGCAGAAAAGCCTGCTTTTGCCATAATATACCTCCTTAAAAGAGCTGTCGGTATATTATATTCAAAGCTGATTAAAGTGTTACCGGTTCAGGATATTCCTCTCCAAAGGTTTCAACAGTAACGGTTTTGATTTTCTGATCGTTTATCGGCTTATCCATGATATCTGTGGGAACAGAAATAATTTCGTTAATTGTTTCAAGGCCCTCAATGACCTTCCCGAATGCTGCGTACTGACCATCTAAGTGCGGAGCTGGGTCTGACATAATAAAAAACTGAGAACCGGCGGAGTCGGGATGCTGAGCACGGGCCATTGATAAAACGCCGCGGGTGTGCTTGAGCTCATTAACAAAGCCGTTCATTAAAAATTCACCTTTAATCGAGTAACCGGGACCGCCCATGCCTGTGCCGTTGGGGTCACCGCCCTGAATCATAAAACCGGGGATAACACGGTGGAAAATAAGACCGTTGTAAAAGCCCTTTTTAACTAAAGAAATAAAGTTGTTTACAGTATTAGGTGCGATTTCGGGATAAAGCTCAGCAACCATTTTGCTGCCACTTTCCATTTCAAAAGTAATCTTTGGATTGCTCATAATTTGTCTCCTTTTTGTTATTTTATTATAAATTAATATATCATAGCCGTCGCTGCTTGTAAAGAGATAGTTTCGAGAATAAGATAAAAACATAAAAATAAAAATCCTCGTTCATTAGAACGAGGATTTTGGTGGAAGAGGGTGGATTCGAACCACCGAAGCTACAAGCAACAGATTTACAGTCTGCCCCCTTTGGCCACTCGGGAACTCTTCCATAAACTATTAAGCTAAACGTCAAATTTTGACGACTTTGTTATTATAGCATTAAAGCTAATGCTTGTCAAGCATTTTTTTATAATTTTTTATATTTTTTTTAATGCCGTTTTTATATAGATATAACGAGAAATTTTTTTGTTGTATTGAGTAATTTCTACTTGAATTTAATAGAACAAAATGATATAATAAATAAATAGAGTATATAATAAGGATTTTGTGCGTTTTAAAAAGAAAATTAAAGGTGCGCTTCAAAAAGAAAACGCTCATAAACAAAGGAGGACTTTAGTTGGATACGGCAAATTTAACGGTTATAGATGTAGCGAAAATGCTGCATAGAAGATGGTGGGCATTAGTGCTTGCTTTTATCATTGGTGCAGGAATTTTCTTTTCTTACAATAGTTATGTTGTAACACCGGAATATACATCAAAGGGTTCTTTATATGTTAACAATTTAAGAGATAAAATATCTGAAAACGTAAATATGTCCGATATGGCAACGTCTCAGATGCTTGTATGGACATACATAGAACTTTTAAAGAGTAACACTTTTACTGATAAAGTTGCAGAGATTTCGGAGATTGGATATACTGGTTCTGACATTCGCTCCATGATTGAAATGAATCCTAAAAACGAAACTGAAATCATGGAAATAGCTGTAGTCGCCAAAAATCCGGAGCATGCGCAGATTATAGTTGATACTATTTTGGATAATGCTCCTGAGGAAATAGACAGGGTTATTCAGGGTGGTTCGGTTGTTATTATCGACAGAGCAAGTTATCCGACAGAGCCTTCTGGTCCGAATGTCATGCTTAACACAATTATTGGTGCAATAGTTATGACTGCTCTTGCTGCTGCTGTTATTGTTTTACTTGAGATAATAGATAACCGCGTTAAAGATGAAGATGAGTTAATAAAACTTTATGAATTACCTGTTTTAGGTGCAATTCCTGATATGAACTGATTTAACATATCCGCAAGATTGGAGAGAAAAACCGTGAATAGTTTTCAGCAGAAATATATACAAAAACAAAGTGAAAACCGTATTATTACAAGTGAAAAGATTTCATTTAGAGTGATAGAGGCATATAAGATTGCCAGAACGAACATAATGTTTACGCTTGCAGGCGTGGAAGGCTGTAAAAAAATTGTTTTTACCAGTGCGCTTGCAGGAGAAGGAAAGACAACAAGTTGTATTAATTTAGCTGCAACCTTTGCGCAGACAAGTGCAAAGGTATTGGTTATTGATGCTGACCTTCGTAGACCGAAAATTCATCAGTATATCGGAGAAAAATGTGAAGACGGTCTTGCAGACTTGCTGGCAGGTTTTGTTGATATTAATGATGTAGTAAGATACAGTGAAACAATGCATTTTGATTACATTTCGGCAGGTCATATTCCGCCGAATCCGGCTGAACTTTTAGCTACGCCGAAAATAAGCACGATTTTTGAAAAACTCAGCCAGGTTTACGATTATATTTTTATTGACTCGCCTCCTGTTAATGTTGTTACAGATGCGTCAGTTCTTGCTAAGCACACATCGGGTATGATTTTTGTTATTAAACAGAAGGAAACTCCGCATGATGCACTTAAAAGAGCAATGGCAAACCTTAAGTTTGCCGATGTAAAACTTTTGGGATTTTTGATGAATGAGGCAGAGACAAAATATTACACATATCGTAACAAATACGGCTATCGCAGAAAATATAGTTATGATTATGCGTACAGCTATAACGCCTCGAGAAAAAAATCAAAAAAAGAAATAACAGAGAAATCTGATGAAGAAAAATAATATTTGCTCCGGAGGAATGATTTATGCAAATGTATGATATTCATACGCATATTTTACCCGGGATGGATGATGGTGCACAGGATATGGATATGGCCTGTCAAATGATTGAAAGCGAAGCAAGGCAGGGCACCGAAATTGTAGCACTTACGCCGCATTATTACGGAAAAAAAAGAAATATTGAAGAGTTTATAAAACAAAGAGAAAATGCTTTTTTGGGCTTGCTTAATGAACTTGAAAAAAGAGGACTGAAAGCACCTGTATTGTCGCAGGGGGCAGAAGTACATCTGACTCGAAATTTAGCTTCGAGCGAAGATCTTAACAAGCTTTGTATAGAGGGAACCAATACTATTTTGATTGAGTTGCCTTTTGAAAACTGGGGCAGTTGGGTCCCGCGCGAGATTGAGAGGATGATTTATTCTCTCGATTTAAAAGTAGTCCTTGCGCATCCGGAAAGATATGTTATAATGCCGTGGGAAATAAAAAAACTGAAGCCTTTTTCTGATATGGGGGCGGTATTTCAGATTAATGCAGATACTGTTCTTAAAAGAAAAGGATTAGTGCATAAGTTTCTAAGCTCAGACTTTACATGTATTGTTGCTTCTGATGCTCATAATACTAAAACAAGAGCATGTAAAATAGAATCTGCAACACATAAACTTTCCGAGCGTTATGGCAAAGATTTTGTTGCCGGCATGCAGAGTTTTGCTAAAAGATTAATAACTAATCAATAAATAAAAGAAGCCCGCGCTATTAGCGCGTGCTTCTTTTATTTTAAATTTTTATCCCATCTGGAAAACGGATGTAATCCATACTGCGGCAATACAAACAGGAACGATGTATCTTACCATAACGGTATAGTACTTTTTATTTTTGAAAGGAGCAGAAAGTTCTGCTTCTTCAAAAATGTTTTTAACGCCCCAGAAATATCCTACAAAAATACAGGTTGCGATCGCAATAAGAGGCATTAATACGCTGTTTGCGGTAAAGTCGATAAAATCAAATATGCTTCTGCCGAAAATGGTGATGTTTTTCCAAATACCAAAGCCTAATGATGAGGGCAGACCAACAACAAATACTGCTGCTGAAGTAAGAAGAGTCGCCGATGTCCTTTTCATATTATGTTTATCAATCAAGAAAGTGATAACCACTTCCATAAGGGAAATCATTGATGTAACAGCAGCAAACAATACCAAAACGAAGAAAAGAGTTCCAAATATTGAGCCTAATGGCATTTTGTCAAATACGTTTGGCAATGTTTCGAATAGTAAACCCGGGCCTGCATTAATGGCTTCAGGATTTCCACCAGAAGCTGCAAAAACTGCGGGGATTATCATAAGTCCACCTAAAAATGCAACGCCGCTATCAAAAAGTTCAGCCATTTTAGTACTTTGTGAGATACTTATGTCTTTTCCCATGTACGAGCCGTAGGTTATCATAATACCCATTGCCAAAGATAATGAGTAGAACATCTGACCTAATGCCATTAAAACGGATGTAAAGCTGAAATTTGAAAAATCCGGAATGAGATAGAATTTAAGACCCTCAAGTCCGCCAGGCATAGTGATGCTCTTTATAGAGATGATAGTTGACAATGCAATTAATGTCGGCATCATTATTTTGTTGCATTTTTCAATGCCGTTTTTTACACCTAAAAGCAGTATTAATGTTGAAGCAATAAGAAAAATTGCATGATATATGATAGGTGATACAGGTGTTGCAATGTAGTTATTAAAGTAGCCGGAAGTAGTCAACTCTTTGATGTTACCCGCTGCAAATTCAACGAGATACTTAATAACCCAACCGCCGACAACTGAGTAGTAGCTCGCGATGAAAAACGGGATTATTATACCCATAATACCCAGTATGCTAAAGCGCTTATCGAGTTTTTTGTAGCAACCGTACACATCTAGCTGGCCGCGTCTGCCCATTGAGACTTCTGTAATCATAAGTGTTGAGCCTACTGTAACTACCAAAATAATATAAATCAAAACAAAAAGACCGCCGCCGTACTTTGCTGCAAGGTAGGGGAAACGCCAGATGTTTCCAAGTCCCACAGCAGAACCGGCTGCTGCCAAAATAAATCCAAGTTTTCCTGAAAAGCCGTGTCTTTCTTTCATTAAATTAATCCTCCAAAAATAATGTCGCATTTTATTTTACTATAAATCTGTAATTATTTCAACTAAAATATTAAAAAACATTGTTAATTTAACCATAATTTATGTTCTAAATACGCTTTTTACCTCATATTATTGATTGAGGTGAAGAGAATGGACATCCCTCTTGTTAAAGAAGAAATTCTAAGCAGGTTACCTGTAAAATTTAAAAATATTATACAAAATGTTGATTTTGAAAAAGTGCAGGAGATAAGGTTTCGCTCAGGGAGACCGCTGATGATAGAAAAAGATGATAAGACCATAATGTTAACGGCAAAAGGTGAAGAGACGTCTGCTTTAAATCGGGCGTTATTAATTGAACAAGAGGATATATCATCTCTTTTATCATCTTTTTGTGAAAATTCAGTTTACGCATACCAGAATGAGATTTGCGACGGCTTTTTAACTATCAAGGGTGGTCACAGAGTCGGCTTGTGTGGTAAGTGTGTAATGGCAGATGGTAAAATAGTCAATATTACCGAGATTTGCGGTCTTAATTTAAGAATTGCAAAGCAGTATATAGGCTGTGCTGAAACACTTACAAGAAAACTTTTAAAAGATGAAAAAAGAGTTGCCAACACCATATTTTTAGCACCGCCGCAGTGTGGCAAAACTACATATTTAAGAGATTTAGCGAGGGCGCTTTCCAAAAACAACAAGGTCACTATAGTAGATACACGTTCTGAAATTGCGGCGGTCAAAGACGGTGTACCACAGTTTGACGTTGGCTTGCAAACTGATGTGCTTGACAGATTTCCAAAGGCGCAGGGTATGCTTTTTGCATTAAGAGGAATGTCTCCAGATGTAATAATTACGGACGAGCTTGGGGGAGAAGAGGATATTCGTGCGGTAAAAAGCGTTTTAAATGCCGGCATAAGTATAGTGACAAGTATGCACGGCAAATGTCCTGAAGAATTGCTGGGAGAGAGAGCCAAACTTTTTTCGTTGTTTGATTTTGCAGTTATTTTAAGCAGAACATCCGGTATTCCTGAAGTCGGTTCAATAATTAAAATTGAAAATGTGGGGGAGATAAAATGCTTACCGTAATCGGCATTATATTAGTGTTGTTTGCCTGCGCTACGTTTGCAATTAAAAGACTTTTATTAAAAACTAACAGGATAGAAAAAACAAGGCAAATAAAGCGTGCGTTGTCTGTACTCGCAGAAAGGCTGGAGTTTACAAACAGACCGCTGGGTGAACTTTTTGAGCAGCTTGCAATAGAAGAGGATACAAAAGAGTTTTTTTCGTCATTGCTATCCGGTCTTAATGACGGGGAGAATCGTTCCTTAAGCGAGATATGGAGTGAGGTTTTAAGCGTATATGCAGCCAAAGAATCTCTTTCTCCTAAAACCGTCAGTGTGTTATCTGACGTTGGGAGTAATTTGGGCAAGATGTCGCAAAAGGGAGAGATTGAGTTTTTAAATATTGCGGATAAGGAATTGGAAAAGGAGATTCTAAAACTGGAGGAGGAATTTGAAAAAAATTCTGGAGCGTTAAAAAGCTCGGGCATTTTAGTAGGGATACTCATTGTAATTTTATTTTTATAGATTTTAGCGGAGGATGAAATATGGGTGTTGATTTGATATTCAAAATAGCGGCTATTGGTATTTTGGTAAGCGTGCTTCATCAGGTGCTGGTGCGTGCAGGACGCGAAGAACAGGCGATGCTTACTACTTTGGCGGGACTTATTGTTGTGTTGCTTATGTTGATTGGAGAGATAAGCAATCTTTTTGAAACGGTTAAATCAGTTTTTAATTTGTAGCCGGAGAAAATACTATGGATATGATAAAAGTTTTGGGAGTGGGTATAACAGGTGCTGTTTTAGCCTTGGTAGTAAAGGAAAGCAAACCACAGATTGCGCTCGTTATAAGTATATCAGCAGCAGCTATTTTAATGCTGATGATTTTGAGTCAAATTGAGTATGTGCTAAATGTTGTGTATGTGACAGCGTCATCAATTAACATAAATATGGAACATATATCAGCAATCTTCAAAATGATAGGAGTTAGTTATTTGTCGCAGATAGGCTCTTTAATATGCAAGGATGCAGGTCAAAGTGCAATTGCTGCAAAAGTGGAACTTGCCGGAAAAATTATAATAGTGGTGCTTAGCATACCGATACTGCTAGAGCTTATGAATCTATTGGTTGGCTTGCTTCCGTAAAATGAGCGTGGAGGATAACATATGAAAAAATTTTTATTGCTGGTTATGCTTATTTTATGTACTCTGACAAGCTCTGTGTGCGCCGAAGAGGCAGATGAAAAAAATGCGGCAACAGATTATCTTTTTGAAGAGGCGACGCAAATAGTTGATGATGCGGTTGCAAGCATAGATGCGGAAAGCTTTTCCTCGGTGGCAAAAGAGGCAATGGAACATGGGTGGAATAAAAGCCTGACCGATATTTTGGACTGGCTTAAAAATATGTTTTTTTCGGAGCTTTCAAACAACATTAATGCGCTTATAAAAATAGTTGTATTAGCTGTTTTGGCGGGGGTTATATGTAATCTTAACGGTCCGTTTAACGGAGAAGGAGTAGCGTCAGTAAGTTTTTTGGTCTGCTTTATTGTAATTGCAGGTTTTGCGGCAGATATTTTGAGCGAAATTATAAATACGGCTATAAGAACAATTGACAGTTTAAATATTTTTATGCAGAGCCTCATTCCTGCTATATCCGGAGTTGTTGCAGCAACGGGGGCTGCATCTTTGGTTGCGCTAAGTCCGTCACTTTTTGTTTGCATGCAGATGATTACATACCTTGCGAAAAATGTATTTTTGCCTATGATTATGCTTATAACGGCTTTATCGGTAATAAACAATATGTCCGGGAGATTTCATATTACTAAACTTATTGAGTTTGCCCGTCAGGCACTTAAATGGTCATCGGGCGTATTGCTGACAGTATATATCGGTTTATTAGGACTCCAGAGCTTTTCGTTTTCCTTTGCAAGCGGTGTAGCAGGAAAAACCGTAAAATATGCCATATGTAATTTCATACCGCTTGTAGGGGCCGTTTTGTCTGATTCGGTGGAGGCGGTGTGTGCAAGTGCTGTAATGGTAAAAAATGCAATGGGGATAGCGGGAGTGGTGTCGCTACTCACAATTTGCGCCTCGCCTTTAATAAAACTTTTGGTTATTTCCCTTTTATACAGATTTGCGGCAGGAATAGCAGAGCCGGTGACTGATAAAAGAATAGTGAATCTGTTAAGCGAGCTTGCCGGTAATATCACACAGACATTTGTGATTTTGCTTATGGTTTGCGTGATGTTTATAATAAGCGTTGCTATGATGTGTATGCTGGCAAATGTACCGATGATAAGGTAGAGGTGTTTTTATATGGATATAGTCAAAGAATATGTTTCGGGTATTATAATCGTATCTGTAGTCGCAATACTTTTAGAAAACATATTGCCCGAGTCGCATCATAAAAAATATATTAATATAACAATTGGTCTCGTGGTTATGCTTGCGATCATAAGTCCGTTTTCAAAGTTAACAGGTGATAGACCGATATTTGTTATTCCGGAACAGATAATTGACGATTCGGATTTGTCTTTTGCAAATGGCAGGCGGCTTGTGGCAGATGAATTTTCTGTTCGTCTTGCAAAAAAAATAGAGGAAGAAACAAAAACTAAGTGCGGAAAAAATATTAGTGTGAGCGTGGAAGTTGAAACAAATGATGAAGGAGAGATAGCGGGGATAAAAAATATTTATGCGCATCCTCTTGATGAAGAGATACTTTCTGTGATTTGTCAGACCACAGGGTTAGAGGAAAAAATTATAAGGGAGAGAGAAAGATGAATAAGCTTGAGGAGATGATGAATAAATATTTTGGACAAATTATGAATACTAAGGCACTGCTTGTCATATTATTGATAGGGGTAGCCTTGCTTTTAATTCCAAAGGGGACAGGTAAATACGATTTAAAAACACAATCTGCCCAAATAAAAAGTGAGCAAAAACAAACTATGTATGCAAAAGAACTGGAAGAGCGGCTCGCAAATATCTTGTCGACGGTAAGCGGAGCAAAAAATGTCTCGGTAATGGTAACTTTAGAAAATGAAGGGGAGTATTATTATGCTCAGAATGAGAAAACAGAAAATGAAAACAGGGACAAAGACGGAGACGAAAGTAAGATGCAAACAAGTGACGAAAGCTATGTTTTAAAAAATGATTCTGGCGGAGGGCAGTCGGCGGTTTTATTAAAAAACGATTTGCCGTCGGTGTCCGGAGTGTTGATAACCGCCAAAGGGGCGGATAACGCACAGGTAAAGAATAATCTTGTAAGTGCAGTGCGGGCGGTACTTGATGTGAAAGCACACAGGGTATGTGTGCTCAGTAAGTGACATAAAATTTATTTTAGGAGGATAATACATAATGAATATTGAGAGACTGAAGGCTAAAATTAAATTGAAGAAAAATGGCGAAAATGCGCCTAAAAAGAGTAAAATGTTTATATTGCGCAAGAAACAAATAATGGCGATGTGCCTGATGATTTTAATTGGTGTAGCAGGATATTTAAACTGGAGTTTTTCTAATGATGCGGTTGACCCGGATGTCGCGGTTATGTATAATGAAGCAGCAAAAAAAATAGGCGAGGCGCAGATGGTTAATGCAACCCAGGATGATGAAACAATCGAAAAAAATGAGGAAAAATTGGCCCAAACAAATAGCTCTGCAGAAAATGATTATTTTGCTCAGGCAAAACTTGAGCGCGAGGTTAAAAGAAGTGAGTCCATCGACATCCTTACTCAGCTTATTGCAAATAAAGAAACAGACAGAGACGCAAAAGAGAATGCACAGAAGCAGATTCAGAGAATGGCGGACTATACAGAAAAAGAAGTTAATGCAGAAAACATAATACGTTCAAAAGGCTTTGGGCAGACGATAGTATTTATTAGCGAGGATGCGGTGAGTGTGGCACTTGAGAGCGAAGGCTTAAATGAAATTGACGCAGCACAAATTCAGGATGTTATCACTCAAACTACCGGATATAAACCATCGCAGATTAAAATTGTAGAAATAAGACCCGGAAAATAGTAAAAGGTGCGGTATTTTTTGCCGCACTTTTTTGTGTAGAGACAGATTGTTTTTTAAAAAACGATTGTAATTTATATTAATAAGTGTTATAATATAGTAAATATAGCTATTTAGTAAATAAACAGCTTCTATGAGGAGGTATATAAAATGGCAGAAGAATTGAACATAAATAAAGAGGAACAGGAATACGGTGATATCAAAATTTCAGAGGATGTAGTTTTGGTTGTAGCCGGCTTAGCAGTAAGTGAGGTTGACGGAGTTCAGGTTGCAAACTCGCTGACCGACGGGATTGTAGAAAAATTTGTTAAGAAAAATTATGGTAAGGGTATCCGTGTTGAGATGGATGAAGATGTTGTAAACATTGACGTTCACGTTGTTGTGGATTACGGCATCAAGATTCCGGATGCAGCGTGGAAAATTCAGGAGACAGTTAAGAAAAACATTGAGACGATGACTAATCTTACTGTAGAGAACGTTAATATTTTTGTCGAGGGAATTTCTATCGAGCGTGAACAGAAGGCGGAGAACAAAGAAGCAAAGCGTGCGGCGAAAGAGGAAAAGAAAGAGGCAAAGGCTGCTGCGAAAGCTGCTGCGAAAGCTGCTGAGGAGCTTGAAAAAGAAATTTTGGAAAATGCTGCGGATGAAAAAGCGCAGGACGATAAGTCAGAAGAATAATAAACGGGCGTGGCGTGCTCAATGCTTGCCATGCCTTAAATATTTAATCACATAAGAAAAATAAGGAGCATTAATATATGTCAACTAATACATATAAAAGCCCGCTTACATCACGTTATGCCAGCCGTGAAATGCAGGAGCTTTTTTCTGAGGATACAAAATTTAAAACATGGCGCAAACTCTGGATTGCTCTTGCTGAAACAGAAAAAGAGCTTGGTCTTCCAATTAGCCAGGGGCAGATTGATGAACTCAAAGCGCATCAGGATGACATTAACTATGATGTTGCCGTTGCAAGAGAGAAGGAAGTACGTCACGATGTAATGTCGCACGTTTATGCTTATGGCGTACAGTGCCCGAATGCTAAAGGTATTATACATCTTGGAGCAACCTCGTGCTATGTTGGCGACAATACGGATATAATTATAATGACAGAGGCTATGAGACTTGTGCGCAAAAAACTTGTAAACGTTATTTCAGTATTGTCTGATTTTGCGCTTAAGTATAAGGATATGCCGACGCTTGGCTTTACTCATTTTCAGCCGGCTCAGCTTACAACTGTCGGAAAGCGTGCGACATTGTGGCTTCAGGAACTATTGATGGACCTTGAGGACTTAGAACATCAGATATCAAAGGCGAAACTTTTGGGTTCTAAAGGCACAACAGGCACGCAGGCAAGCTTTTTGGAGCTTTTTGACGGGGACCATGAAAAAGTCAGAAAAGCTGACAAAATGATTGCTGAAAAAATGGGATTTAAAGATGTTTTTGCTGTGTCAGGTCAGACTTATTCAAGAAAGCTGGACAGTCAGGTATTAAGCGTTTTAAGCGGAATCTCCCAGAGCGCATATAAATTCAGTACTGACTTAAGACTTTTGCAGCACTTAAAAGAAATTGAAGAGCCGTTTGAGAAAAAACAGATTGGCTCATCGGCGATGGCGTATAAGAGAAACCCGATGCGCAGCGAAAGAATTGGCGCTCTCGCTCGTTATGTTATAGTAGATAGCTTAAATCCGGCAATCACTACTTCAACACAGTGGTTTGAGCGTACACTTGATGACTCAGCAAACAAGAGAATAAGTGTGCCCGAGGCGTTTTTGGCGGTCGATGCAATCTTATCAATTTATTTAAATGTTGTAGACGGCTTGGTTGTATATCCCAAGGTAATCCATAAGCACATTATGGACGAGCTTCCGTTTATGACTACGGAAAATATAATGATGCAGGCGGTTAAAAAGGGTGGAGACCGTCAGGAACTGCACGAGCGTATTCGTGAGCATTCTATGGAAGCGGCGAGGATGGTAAAATCAGAGGGCAAGCCTAATGACCTTCTTGAAAGAATAGCGGGAGACAGTGCGTTTAACCTCGATATAGACGAGCTTAAAAATTTGTTAAACCCTGAAGATTATGTAGGACGTGCACCGGAGCAAACGGTGGAATTTATAGATGAATGCGTAAAACCTGCTATTTTGCCGTATAAGGACGAAATCGGTGTTAAGGTTGAACTTAGTGTATAAAAATAAAACTTGTTAAAGGCGGTATAGAAAATGAAACTCGGTTTTATTGGCGGCGGAAATATGGCATATGCGATTTTAAGCGGTGTCTTAGCGGCTGATTTATACAAAAATACAGATATTTATGTAAGCGACCCGAACGAAGCTGCACTTGAAAAATTTAAGAAACTTGGCGTAAATGCTGATACTGATAATAAAAATGTATTAAATGCAAATATAATTATTCTTGCAATTAAACCATTTATTTATCCGATGGCGCTTTCTGCACTTGCTTCTGCGGCGGGTGAAGAATGCTTAAAAGATAAGGTGTTTGTGTCTATCGCCGCAGGTATATCGACCGATGATGTTAAAAAATATCTTGGCTTTGATGCTAAGGTTATTCGTGTTATGCCTAATACACCCGCAATGGTTTTAGAGGGAATGAGTGTTTTAGCTAAGGAGTGTGCACCGGCAGATGAGGAAGAATTTTTGAAAGTCAAACAGATTTTTGAAGCAATCGGCAAGGTTGAGGTGTTATCTGAAAAACTGCTCAATTCCGTCATTGCGGTTAGCGGCAGCAGCCCAGCTTATGTTTATATGATGATTGAGGCTATGGCAGATGGTGCGGTTCGTGACGGCATTCCCAGAGACAAGGCATATAAACTGGCGGCTCAATCTGTTTTAGGCTCTGCTAAAATGGTTTTGGAAAGTGATAAGCACCCCGGAGAACTTAAAGATATGGTATGTTCACCTAACGGAACAACTATTGAGGCTGTGTCAGAACTAGAAAAGAACGGCTTCAGAAACAGTATTTTAGAAGCTATGCGTGCCTGCACCGAAAAGGCCAATTCAATTAAATAATTTTCAAAATTTTTCTTATACTAATTTGATTAAAATTCCGCATAATAGAAATATATTTTAAAAAAGGTGGAGTTTAAGTATGAAAAGTCTTGAATTTATAGGCGGAGTAATCGCCGGCGCAGTTGTTGGTTCTGCAATAACGATGTTTATGGACCCGGTAAGTGACAAGCAGAGAAAGAAAATGCATAAAAAATCTAACCATATTTTTAAAACTATGGGTAGCGTTTTAGATGTAATGATGATGACAAAAAATTAAGAAAACGGTGGCGTAAGCCACCGTTTTTTATTATGTAGGAAATTACAACTTTTATGTTGTAATTTTCGAATATCAAAAAAGTCTACCTTTAAAAACACGAGCGCAGCGAGCATGAGTTGCCAAAGGCGACTTTTTTATATTCCATAAATTACATAACTATAGAGTAGGAACGGTTTTTGTCAAAATAAATATTGTAAATCAATAAAAACAGAATGCACTCAAAATCCCGCAGTTTAGCGGTGTGTAAGAGTTTTTTAAGGAAAGAAATTCTGCTTTTAATAAATCTTTGCAGAAAATAATCCCATTTTGTTTCCATATATTTAGCATTGCTGCCTTATAAAGCTGTGTGTTATACTGTGTAGCAGCAAGGAGGTCATAGTATGCGACGAAGATTTTTTGCGATATGTTGCTCACTGGTATTTATGTTTTTAATGTCTGCGCCGATAGAGAGTGCAGAAGAAAGAGCGGTGATTAATTTTGATACGCCCATATGCCTTAGGGTAAATGACACATATCTTAAATTGGATTCAGAGCCGTTTTTGTATCAGGGTACGACTTTTGTACCAATCCGTTTTGTAAGTGAGGCTATTGGTGCTGATAGTGTTAAATGGGATGCTCAAAATAAAAAAGCGACTATTGTATTGGGTAATAAGAATATTGAACTGACTGTGGGAAGTAATTATGCCTATGTAAACGGGAAAAAGGTTAAAACAACACAAAGTGTAAGACTGGTAAATAACAGGACATATGTGCCGGTGCGTTTTGTATCAGAGAACCTTGGATGCACGGTTAACTGGGATAGTAGCAGTTACACAGTAAATATTTATAAAGCTGGAGCGAGCGTGCCTGCGCATCTTAAGACTAATCGTGGATATAGTGATGATGAAATTTATTGGTTATCAAAGATTATTAATGCAGAAAGCGCAGGCGAGCCGATGCAAGGAAAAATTGCGGTAGGTAATGTCGTTTTGAACCGTGTTGAAAGTAATTTATTCCCGAATACCATTTACGGCGTTATTTTTGACCGTAATTTCGGAGTTCAGTTCTCGCCTGTGTTAGACGGAGGTATTTATAAAACTCCGCTTGGCGATAGTGTTATCGCCGCGAAAAGGGCGCTAAGGGGAGAAAAGACGGCAGGGGCAAGTCTGTACTTTTTAAATCCTAAAAAAGCGTCAAGCAGTTGGATTATAAACAACCGCATTTTTCATAAGACTATAGCAAATCACGATTTCTATTTATAATAAAAAAGACTGAGCAATCGCTCAGTCTTTTTTATTATTCATTCTCTGCTAAAAATGCATTGATTTTATTGACTAAGGTATCTACGTCAACGCCATGAACAGCGCACGCTTCTGCAAGAGTTTCGCCGCTTGCTGAAGGGCAGCCCAGGCAGTGCATTCCGATTTCGAAAAAGAACGGTGCAGTGTCTTTATTCATACGAAGTACGTCAATAATAATTGTGTCTTTTGTTACGCGGTTAGCCATTTTAATTCCTCCGTTATTTTTTATTTATTATCATATAAATTATTTCCGCATACGTCTATTATTACAGTCAGCGGCATATTTTCGACAGTAAGCTTTTTTACTGACTCGGGTCCTAAGTCTTCATATGCAATCACTTCCATAGAGGTAATGCATTTTGAATACAAAGCACCTGCACCACCAATTGCACCTAAATAGATACAGTTATTACGCACCATAGCGTCAATAACTTCTGGCGAGCGCTGTCCTTTTCCGATCATTGCTTTTAAACCTAAATCTAAAAGCGTTGGAGTATAGGCGTCCATTCTTCCACTGGTTGTAGGACCGCAAGAGCCTATTACATGCCCCGGTTTAGCGGGGCAGGGACCTGCATAGTAAATGGTTTGTCCCTTTAGGTCAAAAGGAAGTTCTTCGCCATTTGACAGCTTTTCAATCATCCTTTTGTGAGCGGCGTCGCGTGCGGTGTAGACTGTGCCGCTTATTGTTATGCGGTCGCCGCATTTTAACTGTTTAATTACCTCATCGGTAAAGGGTAGGGCAATATTCATTATTCTATCTCCGTTAACAGTTCTAATACATTATTTAAAATATAATTTGCTTTTTCCTTTTCAAAAAACGGTCGTGCATCAGTTCCGTGAACACCGGTCAGCACTGCTAAAAAATCGCAACCTGCGGCACGAGCTGCAAACAGGTCGGCACCTGCATCACCAACGACTAATGTTCTTTTTAAAGGAGCGGAATCAAAGTTTCTGTTTATAATATCTTCGTCAGTTACACTTTTACCAAAACACCCTTTTAAAAACATATAAGGATGAGGCTTCGGAAGAGTGGCATCTATTCCTTTTTTGCGCAGTTCCTTTTCAGCGTAGGTCACATCGTTGTATGTAATGACAGAGTCTATGTCAAAGAAACCGAGTGCACCCCAATCTTTAAGTACGGGTACGGATTCTGCCTGAGGTCTGCCGGTTCCGATTCCAAGGTGAATACCCTTGTCATTCATAAGAGCGAGCATAGTCAAAAGCTTAGCTTTGTCGACGAGTGGTTCTTCACATGAAATAAAACCTGTTTTGCCGGAAAGGTTAGCCGGACGGTTATATATCTGTTTATAAAGCTCGTCACCTAAATACCACTCCTGAAAACATGCTGTGATTTCCTGCCAAAAGGGACCAAGACGCTCAAAGTAAGCCTTTTCTTTGCCAAACTTTTCGGCAAGTCTTTCAGGAATTGCCGAATAGAGCGAAAAAGCGTCGTTGCCGGCAGTATCAATTGCGTTATATACATCATTAAAATCTGCATTTTTACCAATCAAAAGAGCGTAGCTAAGTACCGTATATGCCAAATCCCAGTTTGAGTTTACACCCTTGTTTTTCACGAGGCGTATAATGCGGTCGTCGCAAAAAACTTTGCTGCGAATATCTTTAAGGTTGCTGCTTATGAATTTAGCATCAAAAGAATTACTTCCATAATATGATTTACCATAATACATTTCATATACAGTAAGAGCAGCAGCGTTCCAATATGCTTGTTCGCTTGTTATGACGCCGTCCATATCAAAAAGAATGGTATCATATGCATCTAAAAAATCAACAAGCTGATATTTTTTCAATGGATATCCTCCCGTTAGCTAATGGTGTATTCGATAGTACCTGCAACACCTGAGGACAGGTTCTTGCGGTTTTCATCAAGATAAAATGCACGGCCTAAAGCGATGCCAAATGCACGGTATGCAGCTTCCCAGATGTGGTGGCCGTTAACACCTTTTTCGATGTCTAAGTGCAGAGTACACATAGCGCCCTGACAGAAACCTTCTAAGAAAGTTGCCAGGTCTTCAGAATACACACCTTCTGTTGAAGCTGGCATAGTGATGCGGGACGCATCAAAACCGCAATATGCTCTTTCTTCAAAGCTGATTGCACAACTGGCCTTTGCTTCGTCAATGATACCGATTCCGTCTCCATAGCCTGTTGCACCGTTCTTTTTATTAAGCATTATGTACTCTCTGCACGCTTTTCCTAAAGTCACACCTAAATCTTCGTATACAACGTGATTTAAGAAGAACTTATCCAAAGTAACATCAACGCTTATGGTAATCTGCGCACGCCAAGCAATATGCTCAATCATATGGCTTAAAAAAGGAGCGTGCGTATTGATTTTTTCACGATAATCGGGAGCAAGACCAGTAGTGTCAAGGCAAACATCAATTTTTGATTCTGTTGTTTTGCGAGAGACAGTAATTATTTTATCATTCATACTGTTACTTCCTTTCTTTTACCGCTAATGCGTGCGTGTCGAAGCCTTCGACAGTTGCTATGTTATATGCGTGCTCTCTGACACGTTCAAAGCCTTCGCGGCTTGCATAGCCGACGGAGGAACGTTTTAAAAAGTCCATAACGGATACGCTTGAATAGGTTTTTGCAAAACCGCCTGTGGGCAGTATTGCGTTCGGTCCGAGCACAAAGTTACAAAGGGTAACAGGAGTGTATTCACCAAGCAGGATTTCGCCTGCGTTCTGAATTTTTTCAAGAACAGCAAACGGGTCAGATGTCATAACCTCCATGTGCTCAGGAGCATACTCATTTACAAAATCAATGGATTCTTCTAAAGATTCGGTAAGAATAACGCCACCATATGTATTAAAGTTTGTAGTAACAAAGCTGCGGCGTTTTTCTGATATTTTTTCAAGTTGACGGTCGATAATGGGCAGAACCTTATCAACGAGTTCGCGAGAGTGTGTTACTAAAAGTGCTGCAGAATCAGGACCATGCTCTGCTTCAATCATAACGTCAAGAGCACATTTTTCGGGGTCTGCATTTTCGTCAGCTAAGATAATAACTTCGCTGGGTCCTGCTGGCAAGCCTGCATCGATATGGTTAGCTAAGACGCGTTTAGCAGCAGTAGCGTATGCATTTCCGGGTCCGATTATTTTGTGACACTTAGGAATAATTTCTGTTCCGTATGCAACAGAAGCAACTGCCTGAATACCGCCAACCTTATATATTTCTGTTATACCTATAATTTTTGCTGCGGCTAAAATAGCATCATCAACCTCACCTTTTTCATTGGGAGGTGTAACAACTACGATTTTTGGTACCTTTGCAACGACAGCGGGGATACCAAGCATCAAAAGAACAGAAGGAAAGCTTCCTTTGCCGCGTGGTACATAAAGACAAACATCAACGATAGGAGTAGTTTTTTCTCCAACCATGAGACCTTTATCAACGTTTGTAAACCACATTTCTTCGGGCATCTGTTTTTCGTGAAAATCACGGATGTTTTTAGCAGCATATGCAATTGAATCGCGTGTTTTAGGGTCTAATCGTGCATAGCCTGCGTCAATTTCTTCGGGTGTTACCTTAATTTTATCCTTGGTAAGTTTTACACGGTCAAACTTTTCTGTATATTTTAATACTGCTTCGTCTCCGTTGTCACGAATATCATTTGAAACATCGATTGCGAGCTTCATTTGTTCACTAATGTCAAGTTCTGCGCGCTTCATGACAAAGCTTTTTTCTTCAGCTGAGCAGTCTTTCCAAACTCTGATTTTCATAAATACCGAATCTCCTTTAATTGTCCTTTTTACACAATTATAAACATTTTACCATAATATTATATACTATTATAGTTATAAATTCAAGGATAACATCATAAAAATATTAAATATGCATAAAAATACTTTTATAGCAGTATACAAAACTTTTGATATTATGTAAACTAAAGCAACATTTTCCAATAAAAGTTATTAACATTGTCAACACAGTTTTCAACAGGCTGATGCAATTGAAACCACGATTTTTGGATAGTTATCAACATTATTAACAGGTTATCAACAGGGTTTTATGAACAAAACAAACGTTTGTAAGTATTTTTGGGCAAGCGTAATATAAGCATTTAAACGCGGTTTACATAATGCTGATATTATTTTGAAATGGAGAAAAATTTATGAAAAAACATATGGAAATATTTAAAATTGCAGCAGTTTATGCCGGCGCGGTATTAGGAGCCGGATTTTCTTCCGGGCAGGAGTTAATGGTATTCTTTGTCCGTTACGGCAAAAACGGACTTTGGGGTGCTGCGCTTGCAGGAATACTTTTTGCTATATTTGGTGCGATTGTTTTGGTTCGTGTAAAAAAAGAGGGTATAGCCGGCTATAAAGAGTATCTTATGATGATTTTGGGAGAAAAGGTAGGAAAATTTTTATATATTGTCGCACAGACGTTTGTTGCGGTGTGTTTTTGCGTAATGCTGTCCGGAGGCGGGGCGTTGTTTAATGAACAGTTCAAGCTTCCGTCTATTACCGGTGTGCTTTTTACTGCGGTTGTTTGTTATCTGATTCTTCAGGGTGATTTAAAGAGGCTTACTACAGTTAATATGCTGCTTGTGCCGTTTATGCTTGCCGGAATAGTTCTGGTTTGTTCGGGATACCTTTTGACAGAGAGTCAGGAGGTATGGATGCCGTTTCTAAAAATTAAAAACAGCTTTATTACATCTGTATTCTTATATGTGGGATATAATATGCTAAATGCAATAGCCGTGCTTGTACCTCTTTCAAAGGCCGCAAAGACAAATGGTCAGGCGACAAAAGGCGGATTATTAGGAGGAGGTGCGCTGCTTGTAACCGCGCTATTAACATGTGTTGTGCTTTATATTGAAAGAGATAGTGCGGGCACGGCAGAGCTTCCCATGCTTGTTGTTGCACAAGGGTTTGGCACAGGCGTTTCGCTTCTTTACGCAGTTATACTTTATATGGCGATGCTGACGACGGCGATATCTTGTGGTTTTGCTGTCGTAGAACATTTTTCTTTAAGAGGAAGAAGTAGAAAGTCGGTGTCAGTAGCACTGTGCCTTGTATCTGTGCCACTATCACTTATACCATTTTCCAAACTTGTAGAATCTTGCTTTTCGGTATTTGGAATAATAGGTCTTTTACTGATTGCAGCTTTAGTATACGATTGGTTTAAGAATTAAAATGAGATATTGGGAGAAAATTAAAGAAAAACGGAGCAAAGAGAAAAATAGCAGTTGTATATTAAAATAATGAGGTATAAATGCAGTTGAAAAAAGTTAATTTAAACTGTATTATTATATAGTTATGTTAAACGGGATGTGGCGCAGTTTGGTAGCGCATCTGGTTTGGGACCAGAGGGCCGCAGGTTCGAATCCTGTCATCCCGACCAAAATCCGTACACGAAAGTGTACGGATTTTACTTATAACCATGTGGTTTTTACAGGAGGTATAAAAATGTTGGAAACTGTAATATCAAATGTGAATAATATTCTCTACAGCTATCTGCTTATAATAATCCTTGTACTCGGAGGAC
>JAZNJS010000060.1:0-13966 GCA_045578185.1 Clostridia bacterium | reverse complement strand
AGGTGCTATTATGAAAAAAATACAAATTTCATTCCTTGTTGTAATAGCCTGCATCGTTATGGCTATCGTAGACGCAGTCATTCAACCGGGATATATAATAAAGTCAGCAATTAAAATTTTTATGTTTTTACTTATCCCCGCCGTCTACTCTATCTTTCATAAAGATTGTAACATATCCGAATTATTAAAACCGGATAAAAAAGGATTTATCTACGCTATACTACTTGGTATCGGAGTATATCTTGTCGTATTAGGTGCATATTGGATTTTTAAAGATATTTTTGATTTTTCCGGGCTTACCGCAAGTCTTAACGAAACAACAGGCGTTAATAAATCCAACTTTTTGTGGGTTGCAATTTATATATCATTTATAAATTCGCTTCTTGAGGAGTTCTTCTTCCGCGGATTTTCGTTTATAACTTTAAAGCGATTTTCTTCACGAAGATTTGCATACATATTCAGTAGCTTCTCTTTTGCTATTTATCACATATCTATGATGATTGGCTGGTTTGGTATTCCGGTTGTTTTAATCTCGCTTTTAGGACTGTTTTTTGGCGGTATGATATTTAACAAATTTGACGAATCAAAGGGAAACATATACCTTTCCTGGCTGATACATATGTTTGCTAATTTTGCTACAAACACTATAGGATTTATACTGTTTGCCGCATAAAATATTATTTAAGGAAACTTTTACCTTGACTTTCCGTCCAATATTTAAAGGAGGTATGTACAATGGCAAAATATGAAAAGACAATTACAGGTGATTTTAATGAGATATTATATCGAATAGAAGATGGCATTATGAGCGGCAGCGTATCAGCCTCTCTTGAAGATAGCAGCGATTTCCGCATCGGCGATACACGCTGTAGCGTGAGAGTGTTTGAGCGATATAGCTATATGGGCGCAAACCGTGTCAGTCTTAGTGTTACTTTGTTTGGTAATGGTGACACAATTCATCTGTCGGCAATAACATCCGGCGGAAGTCAGGCAATGTTTTTAAAAATAAACACCTTCGGTGAAAATGCTTTTTTAAAGAAACTTCGTGATATTTTAGAGTGAGGTGATAATATGAAAAAGTTAATTAGTTTATTTAGCTTTATGGCTATTATGCTAACTATGTCACTTACTGTATTTGCCGGAAGTATACCGGAAGACTTACTGTATGAAGACGAAGCGCAGATATTCTTTGCAGAAGTAGTTTACTACCATCCAGATAAAGAAAATCCGGACATCGAATTTTCCCCTGTAAAGAAGATAAAAGGCGATGTAAAAATAGGCACAAAGCAAATTGCATACCAACCTAATACAGTCGGAGATTTTGATATCAAGGTTGGCAGTGTTTATCTTTTTACATACTTTGACGAAAATAACCCTACCGACATTTTTGAAACAACAACACAGGACACCAAAACTCTTAAAATAAAGAACACCGACGGAGATATGTGGAAGCGTTTTGAAGAATATCTTAACGAAGGTAGCTACGAAAAAGCTGAACTTAGAAGACTTGGTAGGTTAGAAGACTATGAAAAAGTAAAAAATGCAAAGGTTATGTCCGATTTATTTATTCTTGACAGAGATAATGTTGAAAAAATAGAGGTTATCTACCCCGGTGATGGTGACCCATATGGTTGTTATATTGACAAGGATAAGTTCTTGGATATAGCAGAAAAAATATCTCTGGCTCCCAAAAACAGAGTTGACACATTAGATGGCGGTATTTGGATTGTCGCCGTAGATAAAGACGATAATCGCCATGGTGTCTGGCTTGACGAAGATGCCAGACTGGGATGCCCTCAATATGAAACTTCTTCTGCTGTAACAACTCAATATGATATCAAAAAATCAGATTTTATAAAACTTTATGCGTTTCTTCCAGAAGAAGCAACTACACATATGGAGCTCGACAACCCGATGATTAACCACACTCTAATAGCTATCGGCATAGTTATTTTAGTGTTTGTGTTTGCTTTTATAATTGGTTATAAATCAAAAAAAGAAAAGCAATAAAAAATAAGGAGGAATTCAGAATGAGAAAACACATAGGCTATGTTCCGCCAATTTTGTTAACTGCATTTTATTCTATATCAAGATTTACTGGTGCAGGATTAATTATGCCCGTTGTATTACTATGGCTTGCTTGTTTTTGGATGTCTGCACTTATTCTCCACAAAGGAATGTTTTGGGGAGGAGTATTTGGCATGTTCCCTGCAGTTCATATGATTTACATGGGCACTAAACAATCAGGTCAGTTTGTTCAGATTGAAATACCTCTTGGAATTATATTAATTATTTTCTATATTTTACTTGGTTTTTATTTGTGGAAAAAAAGAAATACTGATGCTGTAAAGGTAGAAAACAAAGAAATACTGACTATGCTTTTAAAGGTTGTCCTTACAATAGCGGTTGTAGTAATCAGCTTCTACACCGCTGTTATATTGGGAATGATTCTGCTTTCCGAGAACATTTTTCCACCATTTGCATACATTGCAATGTTCGTTCTTCCCTCTTTGTTTTTACCTTTAATATGGCTTAAAAAAAGGAAGAAATTCGTTTTAATATGGTTGATACCCGCTGTTATTTTCTTCATAGCATTAGGCGTTAATTATGCAATGATAAAATACGATGAAAGTATTACAATCAACACCTCGCCTAACATCAATGTCCGCGAATATCTGCCGTTTGAGGAAGAGTCAAAGATTGTTAAGTATGACAGCAAAACTCTAAAGCTTACCGATAATCTGCCTAAAATTGACGGTGCCGCGGCATTATTTCCCGTATATTCAGGATTTGTAAATGCAACATATCCTGATACCGTCAAGCTTTATGACGGAACCTTTGAATATAACAACACTCCCGTAGGATATAGTCTTTTAGCAGAAAAGCAAACAGACTTGTTTATAGGTGTATATCCGTCTGAAGAACAGATAGCTTATGCAGAAGAAAATAATACAACATTTAAATATGCTCCTATCGGTACAGAAGCATTTGTTTTCTTTGTTCACAAGGATAATCCGATAGAAAACCTTACAACTGAGCAAATCCAGAGCATCTATTCAGGCGAAATCACTAACTGGAAAGACGTAGGCGGTAAGAACGAAAAAATTGAGGCGTTTCAGCGAAACGAAGGCAGTGGCAGTCAGAGTATGCTAAAGCGTTTTATGGGCGATAAACCTATCATGGATGCACCTACAGAACTCCGAAACGATTTTATGGTGGGTATTATTGAAAGAGTATCAAACTATAAGAATAAGACCAATTCCATTGGTTTCTCATTCAGATACTATGTTGAAGGCATCATAAAGAATCCAGATATAAAAATGCTGTCCATTGACGGTGTTGCTCCTACTGCAGAAAATATCAAGAATGGTACTTATCCTGTGGTAACACCTATTTATGCGGTAACATACGAAGAAAATACAAACGATAATACACAAAAGCTCCTTGACTGGATTTTATCGGATGAGGGACAGCACATCATTGAAGAGACGGGATATGTAGGAATAACTAAATAAGGAGGTCGCTCCATGAAAAGAATAATATTGATTTTATTGGTTATAACGCTCTCTACGATTACAGGCTGCCATATAGGCAGAAAGAATATATATCTGCCCGAAGTAAAGAATGATAAAAGTTTTTCCACAATTAGCGGCAACGAAAACACGCATCAAGGCGAAGGATATACTCTGAATCTACCTGACAGTAATTATCGTTATGAAAAAGGCTATGATGACGGTAATTTAGAAGAAAAGTGGGATTATATAAAAAAAGACGATGTAGAAATCAAGGTGACAACCTATAAAAACTCTGATGAAATAACCGCAAGAAGTAAATTCTTAAGAGAAAATGATGATTATATATTTGAGGATTTAATGGGTTATTCAATTTGCGGAACGGAATTAGACGGAGATACCTTATGGTTTCGCATTCACCAATCAGGCACAACTGTTTATATAATTTCCTGGGAGTATCCCAAAAATATAAGGGATAGTTTAAAAAAGGAATTGTCAAGTATAGCCGATACGTTTAAATTAACTTAATCTATGATAAAAGAAAAAAGCTTTCTGAATTTCTTCAGAAAGCTTTTTATATAACAAAAATGGCGCGCCGCGGAGAATTCGAATCCCCGACCTTCTGATCCGTAGTCAGACGCTCTATCCAGCTGAGCTAGCGGCGCATATTTCTGTCAAACAACGAATAATATTATAGCACGTCAAAAAGGAAAATGCAAGTGTTTTTTTCAAATTTATAAAACTTTTTATTAAATTAGTCAATTAAAGTATATTCAAACATCTCAAAGTGCACACGGTTTCCTACATCAGTACCCGAAGGCAAAAGAGCCATAGCAATAAAAATTTCGCAATCTGACTTTATTTCTTTTAAATAAGCATACTCCCCGTCAATTTTTGTAACTATATAATCCTTAGGCTCCATACTGTCTTCCTCTTCCTGCAAAAAATATATAAAAAAAGCCGGAGCAAAATTAATTGCTCCGACGTGGTGCCGCTGACCGGAATCGAACCGGTACGGATTATTCATCCGACAGATTTTAAGTCTGTTGTGTCTGCCAGTTCCACCACAGCGACAATACGGCATAGGAAATATTTCCTGAACACCTAAAACATTATAACACAGAAAAATGAGCTTGTCAAGAAATAGTTTGCTACAATAACAAAAAAATATTATATAAGCTCTATTACAGCGCACATTCTTCCCGTTACTCCACTATCTGCACGATGCGAATAAAAAACATCATTATTACAATATGTGCACATACTACAAACTGAAATGTTTTCTTCTTTTAAGCCTTCTGCAATAAGTTGTTGCTTGTTAAGTTTATCAGTATCTATAAAGAATTTATTATCTTTTGTGCGACTGCCTAAAAGCGCTCTTGTTCCAAAGCTTTCGCAAAACTCGACAAACACGTCTTCGCCAACCTCAAAGCTGCATTCTTTTATTGACGGCCCAAAAGCAGCTAAGATATTCTCAGGGTTACAATTAAATTCCTTTTTCATAATCTGAACCGCTTTTCTGCCTATTCTAGACAGCGTTCCGCGCCAACCTGAATGAATAGCCGCTACCACTTTATTTTTAGGATCAAGCAGTAAAATCGGCGTACAATCAGCATAGAAAATGCCTATTGGAAGACCACGCTCTGCCGTTATAAGTCCGTCAACGTCACCAAGGTCAGACCGCTTGTAAAGACCTTTCCCTGCGTCATTTTGGGATACAATTTTGATATTTGCGCTATGCACCTGATGTGTCAGCACAAGATCGCGTTCATCAATGCCGACCATTTTACAAAATATGCGATAATTCTCTTTAACATTTTTCGCATTATCTTTTGTGTTTAGTCCGAGATTCATCTCATTATATGGCGCAGCGCTAACTCCGCCAAGTCTTGTGCTGAATCCATGCACTACTGCTCCACTTTCCTCAAAAATAGGACAGGCCAAGACGATGGGAGCACCATCATCCGGCCTGCATTTAAAATTAACCCTCATATTCATATCCGATTTTAATTGCCTGAAGATTCTTATCAAGAAGTGCTGCTTTCGACGCAGGAATGCTTTTTTCGAGTCCTTTCGTCACTTCCTCAAGCGTATAAAGTCCTGTTTCCTTAAGTGTTTTACCAACAACAACCATATTCGCTAACGTTGGCATTCCTGCTTCCATTGCAAGACGTGTTGCAGGTATCGGAAAAACATTAACGTCTGTACGTTCTGCCTCACGCTCAATTAATGAGCTGTCGTAAACAATGTATCCGTCTTTTTCAACGAGATTTTCAAATTTATCAAGTGACGGGCGGTTCATTGCGATTAAGATATCCGGGTTAGGAATAATCGGTGAGCCAACCGGGCTGTCTGATACAACAACGTGACAGTTAGCTGTACCTCCACGCATCTCCGGTCCGTATGACGGAAGCCAAGATACTTCTCTCTCAGCCTTAAGTCCGGAATACGCAAGCACTTTACCCGCAAACAAAATTCCCTGTCCACCAAATCCTGCTAAAATAATTTTACCGTTTTTCATGTCCAAGTCTCCTCTATATTAAGTATATTTACTATTCAATCACACGGCAGATATCTGCGCCGAGTGCTTTAAACTTCTCTTCCATTTTCTCATAGCCACGGTCAATGTGCTGAATTTCATAAATTTCCGTAGTGCCTTTAGCCATAAGGCCTGCAATAACCATACCTGCTCCGCCACGCAAATCAGTTGCACTTACCACTGCACCCTCTAAGCGCGAAACACCGTTTATAACAGCCATTTTGCCGTCCACACGGATGTTTGCACCCATCCTGCGCAGTTCGTCAACATACTGAAAACGTGAATCCCAGACGCTTTCCGTCACAATGCTTGTTCCTTCTGCAACAGATAATAAAGATACAATCTGCGGTTGCATATCCGTCGGAAAACCGGGATACGGCAATGTTTTAACATTAGCACATTTTATCTTATCGGTTCCCCTAACCCTAATAGCATCATCAAGCTCTGTAACCTCAGCACCAATTTCTATCAATTTAGCGCTGACCGATTCCATATGTTTAGGTATGATATTTTTAACCAGGATATCCCCACCGGTTGCAGCTGCGGCAATCATAAATGTGCCCGCTTCAATCTGGTCAGGAATAATCGAATATGTTCCGCCATTTAACTTCTTAACACCACGGATTCTGATTACATCCGTTCCAGCGCCCTTAATATCCGCGCCCATTGCATTTAAAAAGTTTGCAACGTCAACTATATGTGGTTCTTTTGCAACGTTTTCAATTGTTGTACTGCCCTCTGCTAAAACAGCAGCAAGCATAACATTAATCGTTGCTCCAACACTCACCATATCAAGATAGACAGATGCACCGATAAGCTTGTCGCACGATGCCTTGACAACACCCTCGCAGCTTACATCAACACCGAGTGCGCTGAAGCCTTTAATATGCTGGTCAATTGGACGCGAGCCGAAATTACAACCTCCCGGCATTGCTACCTCAGCCTTATGAAAACGACCGATTAATGCGCCCAAAAGATAATATGAAGCACGCATTTTTCGAACCATTTCCTGAGGTGCTGTTTGTTTGTCCATATTTGAACAGTCTATTTTAAGAGTGTACTTATCTAAAAACTCAATTTTTGCTCCCATATGCTCCATGATGCCAACTATTACATGAACGTCCCTAATGTTTGGTACGTTTTCTATAACACAGACACCATCGACTAAAATAGCAGCAGGTATAATAGCAACAGCGGCATTTTTAGCGCCGCTAATCTCCACTTCGCCGCGAAGCTTTTTCCCTCCACGAACTACTATTTTCTCCAATAGTTACACCGCCTCAAATATATATTATAGTCAGTTGTTAATTTTGTAAAAACAGATAGAAATATCCTATCTATCATATTATATCATTTCCACAGAAAAAATCAATATTTTTTGAGCAGTTTTTTTGATAACGATAAAATATTTTGTAAATTTTAAAAGAAACCTTTTACAATTTGGATAATTTGTAGTATAATAATAAAGTATTACTTTTTTAGGAGGAGCATCATGCAGGAACAACCAAAGAATAATGAGGTTAAACTCGACTTAAATGAAATATTACAGGTTCGTCGCGATAAGCTCGCTGAGCTTCAGGCTTCTGGTCGCGATCCATTTTGCGAAGTTAAATATGATAAAACCCACTCTGCCAATCAAATTGTTTCTTCATTCGAAGAATTTGAAGGCAAAAATGTCAGTATCGCAGGACGACTTATGTCAAAACGCGGTATGGGTAAAGTTATGTTCTGCGACTTGGCAGATATAACCGGAAGAATTCAGCTTTTTATAAAAAAAGATATGTTAGAAGATGCTTATGACGATTTTAAAAGACTCGACATCGGCGATATTTTAGGCATAAAGGGTGAAGTATTTAAAACAAAGACTGAAGAGATTTCCATTAAAGTAACTGAGTATACTCTGCTTGCAAAATCACTTCAGCCGTTGCCAGAGAAATTCCACGGCCTTACGGACACGGATACCCGTTATCGTCAGCGTTATGTCGACCTTATTATGAATGCAGAAGTTAAGGATACCTTTATTAAGCGTTCAAAAATTATTGCAAGTATCCGTCATTATTTAAATGAACAGGGCTTTTTAGAGGTTGAAACCCCTATGCTCGTTGCAAATGCCGGTGGAGCTGCTGCTCGTCCGTTTGAGACTCATTTTAATGCCCTTGACGAGGATTTTAAACTTCGTATTTCTCTTGAGCTTTACTTAAAGCGTCTTATCGTAGGTGGTCTAGAGCGTGTTTATGAAATCGGTCGAGTATTTCGAAATGAAGGTCTTGATACCCGCCACAACCCTGAGTTTACTCTTATGGAGCTTTATCAGGCATATACAGACTATCACGGCATGATGGATTTAACAGAAAATCTTTATCGTCATGTTGCTCAGGAAGTTTTAGGCACAACAAAAATTGTTTATAATGGCATCGAAATGGATTTAGGAAAGCCGTTTGAAAGAATTACTATGGTTGACGCCGTTAAGAAATATGCAGGTGTAGATTTTGATGAAATTCACACATTAGAAGAAGCAAGGGCCGCTGCTAAAGAACACCATGTTGAATATGAAGAGCGTCACAAAAAAGGCGATATCTTAAGTTTATTCTTCGAAGAATTTGCTGAAAAGCACTTAATTCAGCCTACGTTTGTTATGGACCATCCGATTGAGATTTCTCCGCTTACAAAGAAAAAACCGGAAAATCCGGAATATGTTGAGCGTTTTGAGTTCTTTATGAATGGTTGGGAAATGGCTAATGCTTATTCCGAGCTTAATGACCCGATTGACCAGCGTGAACGTTTCCGCGCACAGGAAGAACTTCTTGCGCAAGGTGATGAAGAAGCTAACACAACCGACGAAGACTTTATGAATGCATTGGAAATCGGTATGCCTCCTACGGGTGGCATCGGATTCGGTATTGACCGTATGTGTATGCTCTTAACCGATTCAGCAGCCATTCGTGATGTATTGCTCTTCCCCACAATGAAAACGTTGGATAACAAATGAGGCTTAAAACAAGCATTTACAGACTTTTTACAAGGTTTGCATTCGGTTTTTACGACAGATTTATGACAAACTTACGCCATAATACGCAAAAGGTTATGCACTAAATAGGAACTTAACTATTAAACTCCTTGCGATGATACTATCGCAAGGAGTTTTTGCGTAAAACTATAATATGTCAATGTGTAACTTTTAAAAAATAACAATTAACACAAAAAGCAGGCATCTCATTTTTGACACCTGCTCTTTTTTTACTATCAATTTTGTTTTTTTACCATTTTATACTCATCATAGAAATGATAATACGGACAAGAATTTGAACCGCTCGAATAAAATAATGACATATCGTCCTCGTCAAAATTTACCGAACAAATATAAACATCTGTCTCTGCGTCATAATCATAATATGCGCACGACTCGCACTGCGCTCCTCTGCCTGCCATTTTATCGCCTCCATAAATATTTTAGCACAAACACATATCATATTACAAGTCAAAACTTTAAATAAGTTATAAATCTTATGTCAAGTGAATATAATTTAGCATAATTATATTGTTTTTAAAGGATGACTTAGTATGAAAATCTTTGTTGTAAGCAAATGGCGTTTTTTGCTTTTTTGCAGTCTTTTTATATGTTCACTTGGCGTCTTTGTTTTTGGGAGTAACAGTGTTACAGATGTTATGAATGAAACCGTTGAAGAAAAACTTTTGCCCATCTATTGTGTTGACCACGGTAATGAAAAACTATGTTCTATTACTTTTGATGCCGCCTGGGATGATTTGGATACCGATATATTAATTGACATTTTAAATAAACACAATGTTAAAGCTACTTTTTTTGTGGTTGGCAGCTGGGTAGAAAAATATCCCGAGTCAGTTAAGAAGTTTGCAGAAAACGGCCACGAAATTATGAATCATTCAGATACTCATCCGCACATAAATGCCCTATCATCAGATAAAATTAAAGATGAAATAACACGCTGTGCCGATAAAATTGAAGCGGTTTGTGGTAAGCGTCCAAATCTGTTTCGTGGGCCATATGGTGAGTATAATAACACTGTAATAGAAACTGCCGAAAGCGTGGGACACAAGACTGTGCAATGGGATGTTGACAGCCTTGACTGGAAGGATTTAGCCGTCGATGACATAGTAAGCCGAGTTGTAAAACGTGTTAAGCCCGGCTCCATTGTATTGTTTCACAACGGCGCAAAAAATACACCTGAGGCTCTACCAAAAATTTTTGAAAAACTAATTTCTGACGGTTATAAGTTTGTCCCTGCAAGCGAGCTTATTTACTACGAAAACTATACAATTGACCATCAGGGTAGACAAATACCTGCAAATAACATCTCTGCTCCATCCAACGAAGAAGAGCAAGACGAAATAAGTTAAATTAATATAAACAAAAACAGTCGCAATCTCGCGACTGTTTTTGTTTATATATCTACTTTTACTATTTCAATATTTAAATCAGACAATCTTTTTTGCCATTTTTCATCAAGCACAGCTTCTGTTATTATCTTATGAACACTCTCAAGCGGCGCAAGTTTTACAAATCCTATACGACCAATCTTAGTTTTATCGCAAAGATAATAACATTGTTTACAGTTTTTAAGCATCTGCTGCTTAATGCCGCTTTCCTGCTCGTTACTTTCTAAGATGCCGGCATCTTTTGTGATACCTTTACTGCTAAAAAACATTTTGCTAGCAAAAAAGTTTTCCGCAATACTTCGCTCTGCAAGGCTCCCAACAAACGACTGGTTATTACCAACCATACCACCGACAGAAATTACACGAACAGACTCAACGCCCGAAAGCTCATTTACAATTCTTATTGAATTTGTTATTACTGTTACATTTTTGAGCTTTTTAATCTCTTTGGACATATAAAAAGTTGTTGTAGACGCATCAAGAAAAATTGTGTCACCTTGCGAAATCAGCTTTACAGCTTCTTTTGCAAGTTTGATTTTTATATCAACATTAGTAGATTTTCTCTTTTCGAGTGACATTTCATAGGTACTGTCATCAATCGGCACGGCACCGCCGTGTGTTCTCATGAGCATTTCCTGTTTTTCGAGTTTTTCAAGGTCTCTTCTTATTGTTTCCTCAGTAACGCCCAGTTCTGTGCTCAGTTTGCTTACCCAGACAGCCCCTTTTTCGCTGAGCAGCTCTAAAATCCGTTTTTGCCGTTCTAAAGCGAACAACCCATCACCTCATTTATTGCTTTAATTGCTCTTTTTAATTATTTTAACAAGTGCGCCATTTTTAAGATTTGCAGAGTTCGCATCGTCTGTATCAATATGCATCTCGACATTAAAATCGTCACGAACACGAACCTGAACATCATAAAACTTAGTCGGTTTAACACCCATTACTAAAACGTCCACATAATCATTATCTTTAATGTTGTGACGATCAGCATATTCAGGTGTAAGATGTATGTGGCGATTTGCGATGATGACGCCCTCTTTAAGATAAACACTGCCTTTAGGTCCGACTAAAACCAGTCTTTCAGAACCCTCAACCTTTCCTGACGGTCTAACCGGAGGACTAACCTTTAAAACGAAAGTATCGGTACGAGAAATTTCAACCTGTGTGTTCTTTCTGACAGGTCCAAGTACACGAACGTTTTCAATAGCTTTAAGTGACGGTCCTACCAGTGTAACAACCTCATTAGAAGCGTATTCACGTCCCATCAAAGTTTTCTTTTTAGTAAGTTCGTAACCTTTTCCAAACAATGTATCAAGGTCTTCACGCGATAAGTGAACGTGGCGCTGTGATACACCGATTTTAATCTGGTCACTCTCTATAGCTTCATAATCCGCAATTGCTTTTTTAACAGCTTGCGCAATCATATTTGTATCGTACATTATATATTCACCCTCTCAGGCAAGATTATTTTTGATTCGGTGTTTCCATATCAAAGAACTTCGTTACTTCATCGTGCGGATTAGCTAAAACAGCACTGCCAATAACCTTTCCAATCGGTGCAGCAGCCTTAGCTCCTGCCTGTGTTGCAGCAGTTACAGCTGATACTTCACCGGAAACTATGATTGTAACAAGGCGTCCGCCAAGACGTTTTTCGGTATGAACAAGGCGTACGTCTGCAGCCTTAAGCATAGCGTCTAAACCCTCGATAGATGCAACCAGTCCGTCAATTTCGATAAATCCAATAGATTTTCTGACTGTCGGTTTTGCAATCTGATCTTCAGGTAAATTTAAAAATGTCTTAGGAAGTTTTTTGTTAAATTTATCTTTGTTGATGTCTAATAAATATGCCATCTTATCCATACCCTCACCCGGGTTTGCGATGACGTGGGAAATTATGTACTTTCCATCACGCTTAGCACATTCGACACCTGCTTCAACAGCAGCCTTTACTGCAGCAACGTTACCCTCAAGTTTTACCAGCATAACGAGCGGAGCTGGTACATCAGCACTACCGGGACGTGTTCTGTCAAAAGCAATAACTCTGACATCTGCAGCTTTAGCAGCTACGTCTGCAACACAAAGAGCTGTTGTAAAGCTATATACTTCAATTAATCCTAAAGCTTTCATCTAATATACCCCTTTGTCTGTTAGATAATATGAAGTCCGTCAACCATTACGCAGCGACGCTGTCTTGTAAATGAACGAGCAGATGTTAAACCTTCACCTGTAGGTCCTGCAATAGTAAAGGTTGTATGTCCTTCTCCACCTGCACCAATACCAGCATATGAAGGAGCGTTCTTTACAAATATTGTTGTTTCAACCGCACGCGCAAAACGTGTTAAGTGGTCGATATTCTTAGAATGGATATGTGCTGAGTGACGGTTGCCGTGCTCAGCTTTTACAGCTAACTCGATAGCTTCGTCAATGTTCTTAACACGAACAATAGGAAGAACAGGCATCATCATCTCAACTGTTACAAACGGATGAGAAGCCTCTGTCTCGCAGATGATAAGGCGCGGATCTGCATCGATGCCAAGTGCTTTTAAGAACTTACCTGCATCCTTTCCTACCCATTTCTTGTTGATGCTGTATTTGCCATCTTTATTAACCAAGGCAAGCTCTACAAGGCGGTCGATATCCTTACCTTTTAAGAGGTATGCTCCGTTTTTAACCATTGAATCAATCAATCTGTCAGTAATGTTGTCAAATGCAAAGCATTCTTTTTCAGCAATACACGGAAGATTGTTATCAAAGCTTGCGCCTGCAACAATATCCTTACCAGCTTTTTCAATATCAGCAGTATCGTCAACGATAACAGGCGGATTACCTGCACCTGCACCGATTGCTTTCTTTCCGGATGATAAAAGTGCGCGAACTACGCCGGGGCCACCAGTAGCAACTAACATACGAACGATGGGAGATTTCATCATTTCGTTAGAAGAATCCATTGTTGGATTAGCAACAGAAACAACTAAGTTCTCCGGTCCGCCTGCTTCTAAAATTGCACGGTTTACCAGGTCAACAGCATAGTTTGCTGTTAATTTTGCATTTGGATGTGGATTGAATACTACCGCATTACCACCTGCAATCATACCGATTGAGTTACAAATTACAGTTTCACTCGGGTTAGTAGACGGTGTGATAGAACCTATAACACCAAACGGTGCCATCTCAACTAAAGTCATACCGCAATCACCAGTCTTTACGATAGGATGTAAATCCTCTGTTCCCGGTGTTTTGTTAGCTACCAACTGGTGCTTTATAATTTTATCACTTACTCTACCCATTCCTGTCTCTTCAACACCGAGCTTAGCAAGATTTTCTGCTTCCTCTAAAGTGAGTCTGCGGATAACAGAAATCATCTTTTCTCTCTGCTCAATTGAGTATGAACGGAACTGCTTATAAGCAACTTCAACAGCTGCAAGAGCATCCGTCATACTGTCAAAAACACCCTTTTGTTTGCTTGTAGAAATAGGGGTGGTGTTCATGTTTTTAATTA